>JALZHU010000413.1 GCA_030860695.1 Actinomycetota bacterium | reverse complement strand
GGGTTGGGGATCAAGGCCGTGGGCCGGTGTTGGCGCACCAGCCCTCGGCCGCCTTATCAAGGGGCGGGTGCGCCCCCTGATCTCACTTACTCCTCCAGCGCGACACCAGGTCCCGCACCTGGTCTGTCCAGACGCGAGCAACTAGTCCCGATCCGAGAGGAGGACCCCGCGGTGGTTGCATTCGCGGTGGCATTCGCTCCTGATCGGTGACGGCCGTGGGCGACCGCGCAAGACGAGTGACCTGGCCATAGTACTCTGACGGTCACCGCTGATCGCCGCGTCCCAGACCTCGAAAGCGCGTGAGGGTTCACGTCCTCCGTGGGTTCAAAGCCCATCGCCTCACCGAGCTACTCGCCAGCGAGCTGATCACGCTGGCCGGCCCCGAACCACCGGCGGTCTGCGCCGGTCCAAAGCAGCTCGGTACAAGCAACTGGGAGGCTGCCCGGACGATCCCCTATCGCGCAGCTTCACGATCCTGTTCCACTACATGTGTAGCCGCCAGGACACACGGCGCCTGGCCAGCATCTTCCCAGGTCACATAGTGGTGTACGAAGAACGCTTGATTCGTAAAACGAGCCGTCCTCCGCCAACCTCATCCCGAACAGCTCCGGCGCCTTGATGGACGCCGCCGCGCCCGTCGCGCAGATGACCATCACCCGCAGGTCCCGCCGCGACCGGGTGTCCGCCCCCGGGCTGCCGGTCTTGCCGGTCAGCACGAGCTGCTTCCACAGCCGTTCCGAATGCTCCCGCGCGAACTCGCGGAACAGTTCGTCGAGGCTACCCATCCGTTTGACCGCGACCAGGAACGCCTCATCCGCGCTCGGTGATGATCGTAGTTGAGTCACCGCGAACCACCCGTCACACGACGGGTACCGACGGGACGGATCGTGATCTCAGGTCCCTCAACCAGCAGGATCTGGTTCTTATGCTGACACGTTAGGTTCACCACTGCCTGTGACCTGTGGTTTTGTCGTGACCACTGTGTCAGTGTGCGAACCGCAACCATGATCAGGACTAGTTGTCATGGTCTGTTCCTACCCTTCAAAGGATCCGACCGCAGGGTCTGGTCAATGAAGTCCATGGCGTGACAGATCTCGTCACGGTCCTCGGCTGTGACGAGCCGATAGTGCGCGAAGCTCAGCGCGAGGAGCTGCGCCTGGCGCCTCATGCGCGACAGTTCGCCGTCGTGCAGGTAGGACGTGAGGGCGATCATGCTGATCCGCCAGGACAGAAAGTAGGCCAACGCCGCGAAGTCCCATCCAGCCGCTCCGGCGGAGGCCATCCCAAAGTCCAGGAAGCCGACCGTGGAGCCGTCAGGGTGCTCGGCCAACGGCCAGAGGATGTTTTCCTCATGCAGGTCTCCGTGGACCAGGACGCGCGGCTGCGTCGCTGCGACCTGTCGGATGTCGTCCGCCCAGCCGGTCAGCCGCGAGGCAAACAGCGGATGGACAGCCGTGTCGTCGAACGGCCACCCTCGTGCGGAGTCCGGAAGGCCAAGACCACAAACGTCAACATCGTGCAGCGCGCGCAACGCGCGACCAATCGGTGCGGCGGCCTGAGCGGCGTGCACCGGGGCGAGCCCAGGACCGTCGAGCCGCTCGGTCACCGAGAAAATTACTGCCTGGGGGGAGCCCAGCGTCCAGGACCCCTGAACCGGACGGGGCACGCGCAGCGCGTCAAGCTCGGACTGCTCCAGCGTGTCGAGAACCCGAGCGAGCACAGCATGCTCACGCTCATAGGTGCTACCGGCTGCGCAGGTCACGGCGATACGCAGCACCCAGTCGCGATCGGCCGCAGGGCTGCGGACCAACCACGCCTTGCTGGACAAGCCGCGGCCGAGCAACCTCAGCCTGGCATCCGGCACCCCAAGTGTCTGAAGCACTACCCGCGCCAGCCGCTCATCAGCATCCTCGCGGTGACCGGTCACCCGGCGATTGTGACCCTCCCTTAGCAGTCAAGCGATGCTGCAGTCCAGACCGACTCCGGTACCCCACAGACTCCCATGCAGGTCCTGCCGTTGGGTGTGGTCGCATCGTCTTCTCCGCCCCTAGCCAGGAGCAGGGAGCGCCGCGGCGACTGGGACGACTTTCGGGTGCAGCTCGGGTCGGACGAAGGGCTGGACGGCCACGGCGATCGTGCTGGGCCTTCATCGACCTCGCGTACGTCATCCTGGTGCAGCGGTCCAGGTAGTTAGGCTCCCTCATGGTTACTCCGCAGGAGCGGCGCGCGTTCCTCGACGAGCGACGGGCGATTGCCAAGGAACGGTACGACCGTGTGCACTCGCCAACCTATGACGAGCACTGGAGCGAGATATCCCCAACGCATCGCGCCTTCGTACAGCGGCTGCTCGCCCTGACCGCGCCCCGACGCGTTGGTGGTCGATGTCGCGTGTGGAACGGGCAAGTACTGGGAAATGGTGCTGGCCACCAGTCGCCGGGTGCTTGGGGTGGATCAGTCGGAGGGCATGCTCGCGGTCGCGCGCCGGAGTACCCGCAGGTGCAAACCCGAGTGCTCGACATGCAGCACCTCGCCGACCAGCCAGACCTCGACGGCATCGCCGACGCGGTGTTGTGCGTTGACGCGTTGGAAAACGTGGGGCCGGAGGACTGGCCGGTCGTGGTCAGCGGGCTCATGACGCTGCTGCGGCCCGGTGCCCCGGCGTACCTCACCGTTGAGCTGCCCGACCAGCCGCTGCCCGAGCCGCTCGACCCCCGCGCGGTCTGCGGCGAGCTGGTCGGCGAGGGTTACCACTACTACCCGAGCCCTGAGCGGCTACGTCAGTGGCTAAACGACGCCGGCTTCGAAATTCTCGAAGAGGCCGAGGGCGACTACTACCTCCACCTGCTCATTAGGGCGCCCGAAGCATGAGCATACTCATGCTGTCATGCTGCTGACCGGACCGTAGAAGTACTCATCTGCCGCGATGGATGTGGCATGAGAGCCCGAACTGTGGATCGTGTGCCGGCTAATTCGGGTGGTTAGTTACCGTGCAAAGTCCAGCACCGGTGCCCCGTGCTGACCGTGATGATCATGGTGGAGTTCATCGAGAACCATCCACCACTAGACGACGGGTACCGACCGGACGGATCGTGATCTCCGGACCTTCGACTAGCAGGGGCTGGTTCTTATGCTGACACGTTAGGTCCACCATGGTGTTTGACCTGCGGATTTATCGCGGCAACTGTGTCAATGTGCGAACCGCAGACCATGATTACAATCAGATCTCGTCATCCTTGCCAGTGTGAGTTGCGATCAAGGGCGGCGCGGGGCCAGCGTCAAGGCCGCATCGGTCAGCGGCCAGGCGGTGGCGACGCCAGCGACGGAGACGCCAGCGACGGAGACGCGCTCATGCTTGATATGCGGGTGATCTTCACGTACCGCAGACCATGAGCAGTGCCCTGTGGGACTCTGTTGCTTAATTCTGCGACGCGCTGATCACGTTCGTGAGTGTTGATCTTTGCTGGGTAGAAGATGCCGCTTGCGGCCGTTTTGTCGTCTCCGGTCGCGGAAAGGACGTCTTGAT
>JALZHU010000001.1 GCA_030860695.1 Actinomycetota bacterium | reverse complement strand
CGCCTCCGCGTGTTCCGGGTCGATGTCGAAGACGCCCGGGATGGCTGCAGTGAGCGCCAGTGTCGCCGGTTCACCCACCGCCACCGGAACGCGACACGGCTTTGCACCACGTGGGCTCCCGTCACTCTGAGGTACGATCAGAGCACGGAACGGGGTCGTGTAGACAACGCTCGCCGGTCCTGGGGGTGTCAGTCCGGCCAGCGGGTGTGCCTCGCAGCGTTGACCACACGGACGAGGGGGAAGGCGTGGCCGAGTGCCGGATCGGATTCGTCGGAGCCGGCGGTGTCGCGGCACGGCATGCCCGGATGCTTGCCGGGTTCGACGACGTGCAGCTGGTGTCGGTGACTGATCTGGATCCCGAGCGCGCCCGAGCCTTCGCGGGTGATCACGGAGTGCGTGCCGTGCCCGGAGTCGAGGAACTGATCGGGACGGACCTGGACGCGGTGTACGTTTGCGTGCCGCCGGTCGCGCACGGACCAGCTGAGGAAGCCGTGGCGGCAGCCGGCGTGGCGCTGTTCGTGGAGAAGCCGATCGGGCTGGACTGGGAGGTCGCCGCACGGATCGCAGGCCTGCTGGACGAGGCCGGCGTGGTCACCGCGGTCGGCCACCACTGGCGATATTCGTCGGCCGTGACGTGGGCCCAGCGCATCCTGGACGACCGTCCCGTGCGGCTGGCGATGGGCGCCTGGCTGGACAAGGTGCCGCCGGTGGGCTGGTGGGCCCGCCGCAATCACTCTGGCGGGCAGGTGATCGAACAGGCCATCCACGTGCTCGATCTCGTCCGGTTGCTCGTCGGCGAGGTGACCGAGGTGCACGCCATAGCGGACGGGAATCCGCCTGGTGCACAGGATGCCGACGTCGACGGTGCCACCGTGGCGAACCTTCGGTTCACCGGCGGTGCTGTCGGCACGCTCGCGGCAACTTGCCTGCTGGGCTGGAAGCACCGGGCTGGCCTGGAGGTGTATGCCGACGGACTGGCCGTGTCGTTAAGCGAGGATGCGCTGGAAACCCGCGACGGTGATGGACCCCAGATGCGGCGTGTCGATCCCGACGCCGCCAAGCGGGCGGCGGATCGGGCGTTCGTCGACGCCGTCCTCCGCAAGGGCGACGACGTGCGCACGCCGTACTCGGACGCTCTGCAGACCCATCGGCTGGCCTGCGCGGTGGCGCGGTCGGCCGCGCAGGGTGGCCCGGTACGGCTGGAGGAGGACCGAGATGTCACCTGGTGAACAGGTGCTGGTGGTGGAGCGACCTGGCCAGGCGAGTTTCCGCACGGATCCGCCAGGACCGCCGCTGCCCGCCGGGACTTTCCGGGTCCGCACTGTCTACAGCGGACTCTCAGCGGGCACCGAGCTGAGCTTCTTCAAGGGCACCCACCCGAACCTGACCGCGTGCTGGGACGCCGAGCTCGGGCTGTTCTGCGGGGAGGAACGGCAGAACGGCTATCCGGTCCTGCGCTGGGGGTACATGCAGGTGGGCCGGGTCGCCGAAAGCCGGACTCCCGCGCTGAAGCCGGGCACCCTGGTAGCGATGACGTACGGCCACCGCAGCGGTTACCGGGGCGACCCGCTCGTGGACCGGGTGGTCCCGCTACCGAACGACCTTGACCCATTGCTCGGCATTTACGTCGCACACATGGGACCCATTTGCGCTAACGGCCTGCTGCACGCCGCTGCCGAGCTGCACGGCACGGACGTCCGCTCGCTCGCCGACGGCGTGCGCGGGCGCCGGGTGGCAGTCACCGGCGCGGGCGTGGTCGGGCTGCTGACCGCGCTGTTCGCCCGTCTGCACGGCGCGGAGGACGTCGTGCTCATCGAGCCGACGAGTGCTCGGCGCGCCGCGGCCGAGGCACTGGGCTTGGCCGTGCTCGATCCCGATGCCGACGACCCCGCCGTGCTGCTCAAGACGCGCTGGCGGCACGGTCCTGGTGATCGGGGCGCCGACGTGGTATTCCAGTGCCGCGGTCAAGCGGCCAGCCTGGCTCAGGCATTGCGAGTGCTGCGGCCCCAGGGCACGGTCATCGACCTCGCCTTCTATCAGAGTGGAGCGGACGCCGTGCGGCTCGGCGAGGAGTTCCACCACAACGGCCTCGCCGTCCGCTGCGCACAGATCGGCCGGGTGCCGCGGGGACTTTCTCACCTCTGGGACCGGGAGCGGCTGTCGGCCGAAACAGTCACCTTGCTTCGCGCCGAGGGTGGGTCGATCGCCGAACACATCATCACCGACGTGCTGCCGGTCGAGCAGGCACCGGACCTGCTCGCCGCGCTCGCCGGGCGTCAACGCCATGTGTTGCAGGCGGTGTTCACCTTCGGCGGCGAGGAGTAGCTCGACCCGGTCACACCGAAGCGGCGGCCACGTCACTGGTCCGCCGCGCGCCGCTGGTGCGCTCTACCACGGCTTCGTACAGGCTCAGGTACTTTTCGGCCATCACGCTCGGTGTGAAACGCGCCGCGGCAGCGCGGCGGCAAGCCGCGGGACTCAGCGTCGCGACACCCCGGAATCCCGCGGCCAGCCCGTCCTCGTCGCCTGAGTCGACGAGAAGTCCGGTGCTTGCCTCGTCGACTAGTTCGGGCAGGCAGCCGCGGCGGTACCCGAGGACCGGCGTGCCGAGGGCAAGGGATTCCACGACGGCGGTGCCACCGGGTTCCTCCCATTGCAGCGGGAACACGCTCGCCCTGGCCTTGGCGAGGATCTCATTGCGCTCGGCCGCGCGCACCGAGCCGAGCCAGCGAACCCGGTGCCCGTCGACATGGGGCATGACTTCGTCGTACCAGTACCGCACGTCCGGATTCCGGGCGGCTTCCGGATCGGTGGCGAGCGCGGTGGCGAGAGCAGCCGGCTGGTGATAGGGGCCGACTGGGCCGGCTAGTAGCAGATCGACGCCCGCGGCGTGGGCGAGACGTGCGGCGATGTGCTGCCCCTTGCCGGCCATGATGCGACCCAGCACGACGAAGTACTCGCCCTTGTCCGGGCCAATGCTGCGGTCCGCGCGCTCGGCCAGCGGTGTGGCCAGATGAACGTGGCCGAGGCTGTGTACGCGCAAGGCCTCGGGCGCCCTGGCGAGCTGCGCGGCGGAGACGCCGTTGACATACATCCTGCCCCGCCCGTCGAAGGCTCCGTACAGTTCCGGGTGCTTGGCGAGATCCCAGTGCAGCGTGTGCAACACCGGCGCCGCCGCGGCGCCCATGGCGCCGAGCACCGTCGGACCCACCGCTTCAAGGTGGTCATGCACGAGGTCTATGTCATTGCGCCGGTGCAGCTCGCTCACTATGCGCTGCATATGCGCGACCGCGCAGCCCATCGCACGGTTATAGGGACGCTGGAGCTGCCCGAACTGAGGCTTGTCGTATACGGAAAAATTCTCGTCAGCCGCCAGCGCGCTTTCGCCGATGGTCCCCAGCACGATGTGCACGCCGCGTCGCTGCAGTTCGGGGATGAGGGTCGCGACGATGTTCTCGATGCCGCCGTAGCCATCCGGCGGGACGGGCAGCCACGGGCCCGGGTTGATCAGCACACGCATCGTCACAGTGGCCTCTCCAGAATGGGTGCCGCCGCCAAGTCTTCCCGTACTGTCACCAGCGGCGGGCGTTCCGGCACCTCGATCTCGGTCACCACCACCTCTCGTGCCGTTCCGTCGTCGGCGCTGCCATGGCGGAACTGCGTCAGCTTCGCCGCGGCTATCTCCGGCAGCATGCCGCGGTCGTGACGCTCCAGGCGCGCGAACGCAGTGAGCATGATCTGCGCCGCCATGCGTGCGAGTGCCTCGTTGTTCTGATGGCGGTGCCGGCGGTGCCCGAGATCCACCTGTGCCAGCGCGTCGAGCCCGACCAGTTCAAGCAGGTCGATCAGCAGCCCAATCTCGATGCCGTAGTGGGTGGCGAATGGTACGGCCTCAAGCACCTCGCGTCGCCCCGCGTACTCACCGGCCAGTGGCTGGATGAACCCGGCGAGCCGGGGCCAGTACAGGTTGAGCAGGGGCCGCGCGACCAGTTCGGTGACGCGCCCGCCGCCGTCGGGTTCGGTGTGCCCATCCCGCACCAGGGCGCGACGGTAGAAACCTTTGACGTAGGCGATCTCCGGATCGATGAGCAACGGACCAAGCAGGCCCGTGATGAACTCGGGCGGGCATCCGATCAGGTCGGCGTCAATGAAGGCCACCACATCGCCACTCGTGGCGGCAAGTCCCTTCCACAGGGCTTCTCCCTTGCCGGCCAGTGGAGGCAGGTGACCCAGTACCTCGTTCTGGTGGACGACGCGGGCGCCGGCGGCACGGGCCACTTCTGCGGTCGCATCGGTCGAGCAGGAGTCGACCACCACGAGTTCGTCGACCAGCGGGTGGCGCCGCATCAGCATCTCCTGCACCATCTCCACATTGAGGCCGACGGTCGCGGCTTCATTGCGGGCAGGCAACACCACACTGACGGTGGTGTTCCCCTTGGCTGCCAACAAGTCCTTCACTGGCCAGTCGTCGGCGCGGCTACTGCGGGTGGCCAGCCAGCTCCGGACTTCGTGGTTAAGCCCTGGGGCGGTAAGCGGCGGCTCGGTTCGGCTGGCTTCACGCATCGCGACTGCCCCTTTGCAGGTCGGGTGGTGGCGCTTCTTTATTTCCCGTTTCGACTGTTTCCAAACGCCTACTATGAGCCGCCGCGATTGGTAAGCCCGCGTTTTCGGACTATTTGTGCTCGCCGTTGGTTTGGACCGACGTGCTAGTCCTCGATGGAACCATCAAGTGCTGTACCCGTCGGCCTGATCGCTATCATGCCCATAACGGAGCGTTTTCCACCAGCCGGGGCTCTCCTGACCCAGTGCGCGGCCGATGATCCGGGTCTGGTCCTGCCACGGGGTGCCGCCGTCGACGAAGTCGGCTGACGGCGCGACGGTCGGGGCGATCCGCGGTAGCTTCGGTACTCCTCCTTGGTGACTCCCCACGCGTGTCCTGGTCGGTCAGACCGACGGTTACGACCCACGCCGAGGCTTTGGTGTGTGACCCGTACGCCAGGGACGCCAGCACGGCCAGGTCGTTGGAACACCTCAAGCTGCTGGTAGCTCATTTCCTTGAATTCGGCGCCGACGATCTCGGTGGGAAACTGAATGCCAGCAAGATCAGGAACTGCGTCCAGACCTAGCTGGGTGAACAACACATCTCGGTCCTGTGTTCATGAGTTCCCTTATCGCGGTTTGTTCGCTGAGGCTGGGTCGACGTTGAAGGTCTCGGCGAGGTCGTCCAGCACCGCATGCGCGCCGAGCACTCCGACGGCGATGATCCAGACGTCGTTGCTCACTTCGTGGATCTCGCCGGTCAGCCGGCTCCACAGCGGGTTGCTCATAAACCGGTCCCGGACGGCGGCCGACTCGACGTCGGCGACGGTGAGGAAGATCTGGCCAGCGTCGGCGTCGAGGATCCGTTCCTCACTGAACTCCACGGCGAAGTCGTTCACGTCCTGGGAGGGCGGACGGGCTAGACCGGCGTCGGCGAGCACGATGCCGGAAAAGCTGACGTGCTGGTAGAGCCGGGTCTGCATCTCGCTGAACCGGATCACCGAAATCGTCGGGTTCTTCCCCTTGGCAGCACGGATCGCGTCGCCGATGGCCTGGGCGCGCTGCTCGTATTCGGCGAGGCGGGTCCGCGCCAACTCCTCCTTGCCGGTCGCCTCGCCGAGCAGTCGGAGGTTGTCCTTCCAGGCGGGGCCGGTGGTTTCGCTGAAGACGGTGGGTGCGATTCGGCTCAGCTCGTCGTAGATCCCCTCGTCGCGGACCTTCGCTGAGACAATGCTGAGACAATCAGGTCCGGTTGCAGCGCGGCGATCTCCTCCAGGCTGGGGCTGGCCAGTTCGCCCACCGAACGGGCGTCCGGGGCCAGCCGGGCTAACGGCTCGGCAAGGTACGGCGGCGCCCCACCCTCGCGGCCGCGGATGTCGGTGAAGCCCACCACCGGCATGTTGAGGGCGAGCGCGGCGTCGACGAAGGTCTGGTCGAGCGCCACGATGCGGGTCGGCTCGGCGGGGATCTCGGTGCTGCCCATCACGTGCGTGACGGTGCGCGGAAAGGCCTCACCCGAGCCGGTTGGAGACTCCTCGGTGGGTTCCGCGCTCTGCCAGGCGCAGCCGATCACGACCAGCAGCGCGATGAGCAGCGCGGCGCCGGTACGGGCGACCCGTGTTCCGGTCATGATTGCGGCGCCACTTCCAGGTTCGGATACAGGTCTACATCCTTTATGTCGCTTAAGTATGGCTTAACTAACTTTACTGTCACCACGAGGCTTCTTCCAAGGTGTACGTGCGGGAGGCAGCGCTAAGCAGGAGACCGGCGGCTCATCATCCGTTGTGCATCTTCCCGAGTCAGCCCAAGCATCTGTATCACCTCATCAACCTTTCTCGGCTCCATGATCGCCTCCCACGTGAACGGCGGTTCAATGGACATCCATACCTGTCCCTGTACTGCCGTGACAATAACCGTCGCAGCAACCCCGCCACGGCCTTTCACAGGGACCCTTCGCGGCAACGTTGAAATTGCATGCAAGGAATGTGCAGTGCCGTAAGGTGTCGACTTATTACCGCCGTCACCGTGACGGGACCTCTCCGGGTCGTGGACTGCCTCACGAGGGCCGTCGTGCCGTCCCTGGTCATTTGCCTTATCCATCATCGGGGATGCTCCAGCTGCTGCTCGTCTGGCATGACCGGCGCCCAGGACCGGGGCGAGCTACCGTGCCAAGGGCACTGATGGGCGCGTCTCGGGATCACTACCTGCCAGTCCTGCCGGAGTCTCAACGCCCGGGGGAGGACGAGCATGAGCGCCGACTGGCAGGAACCGACCACGCACTGAGGTAGCGCGGACGTACCGGCCCGGGGGCCTTGAAGATCACCAAAGCGGATGGGGCCGTCCTGATATATACCAGGCAATGCATGGACGTATCACCGACGAAAGACGAGGCCAATCCTCGTAGGTCCGGTAGTCGATCACGGGTGATGGCTGACCGTTATACTTCCCGGGTCGGATTAGGGATGGGAGGACATTGTGGGATCGCGGCCAGCCCGGCACCGCTATTGCCGCTGTGGCACGCATTTAGCTGCCGACAACACCGGACGTCAGTGCGCCCAATGTGAGCGCACCTCGCGCGACAAGCTCATCGCCCCGCCCGAGGTGCCCGCTGAGTTCTGGCAGGCCGAGCAGTTGCGTGAGGCTTTTGCCGCCCAGCACATCGGCCGGGTGGCTCGTGCTTACCGGATGCACCCCTACCACCATGCGGTGTACGGCCCCGGTGGTATCTCGCAGACGTTGCTTGGCCAGTGGCTAGGTCTCCGCCAACCCCACGTCAGCCGGATCGAGACCGCCCCACCCATCCGCGACTTGGATACGTTGGTGTATTGGGCGCGAGTGCTCCGGATACCACCGGGCTTGCTGTGGTTTGACATGCCTGGGAGTCGGCGGCACACGACAACGAACGCCAGTACGATGAGCCTCGGGGACATGCAAAGCAGCCGGGCCGAGGAGGATGCCACGAAGCGCCGAGAAGCTATCGCGTCCATCAGCAAAGCGTTGGCAGCTGCCCTGCATCCAGCTATTTCTGAGACAGTTGATCGGCTAGGGATTGGCGGCTCTCAAAGACGAATCGACAACAAGCTCGTAGCCGCACACCAGGAGATTGCCCAAGCACTGGCCGAACTGTATCGCAGTGCTGATCCACGTTCTGTTCTACCTATTATGACGGCGTATGCGGATCAGTTGCTTGACTTGCTCGATGTGCCGATGGGCGACAGCTACCGAGCCGCACTGAACACCATCGCGGTGGGAGCCCACGCACAAGCCGGTTTGTGGGCATGTCATCTGCACAAGCCAGCACTGGCTTACCGGTACCTGGCGACTGGTCGCGAGGTTGCGGCTGCTAGTGGCGATCGATCTTTGCACGCGCGTTCGCTTGGCGCGTTGAGCTATTTGTTCTCCTCGGCGCCTCGGGGTGGACAAGGTGGCAATCCGCAACACTGCTTGGAACTGCTCGATGAGGCGCTTGATCTGGCACGGCATGCTGACCCCTTCACGCGGGGATGGCTGGCCACCTGGCGCGCCGACCAGCACGCCACACTGGGAAACCTGGATGCCGCGCGTGCTGACCTACATGCGGCCGGACACGGTCTCGGCTCTGCGGATCAAAGTGTGCTTGAGGGATTCTTCTCCCGATCGACGTACGGCTACGGCATGGAAGGCCATCTTATCAGACTTAGGACAATGACCTTCGCGCTCAGCGGTGACCAGTTGAACCTCGAGCACTCATTTTCGGAAGTGCTGTCCTCGACCGCGAATCTGCGACACCAGGTGTGTGCGCTGGCCAACCTGGCCGTGGTCAGCGCCGTCGCCGACGAGCCAGAGCGTGCCTGTTGTGTACTCGGCCGCTCGATACAGCTTGCAGCGCAGGAGCACTACACCATGGGCATCCAACGCGCCATCGGCGTGCGCCAACGCTTCGATCCGAACTGGAAAAACCTACCTGCTGTGCGCCATCTTGATGAACAGTTTCACCACCTGACCGCCTCATGAAAAGTTTGCGGATCTAGCAGCCAGTCGCCGCGTACGACTGTATCGGCGGGTACAGTGCCCAACGATCACGGGGACACTACTGATGAGGTGTGATGAGAAGCTCGGTGTTGCGCAGCCTCCTGCCGCAGATGCTTATCTCGTGCCTGGTTTTCCTCGCTGCGTGCGCAACGGTTGAGCCGCCGACATCTCCCGCCGGCTCGCTGCCGGTTCCATCACCGAGCACGAAATTAGCCAGCATCCGTCCTGGCGCATCGCTCATGGGCACCACGGTGGTGCTCGACCCGGGACACAACGGAGCCAACGCGTCGCACCCGGCGGAGATCAACCGCCCGGTTCCCGATGGTCGGGGAGGTACCAAGGCGTGCAACACCACCGGCACCTCCACCGACGGCGGTTACCCCGAGCACGTGTTCACCTGGGATGTCGCGCTCCGGGTTCGCGATGCGCTGACCGCGCGCGGGGTGCACGTGGTGCTCACCCGGCCGGACGACGCCGGGGTGGGCCCGTGCGTGAACGACCGCGCCGCCATTGCGAACCGGGCGGGCGCCGACGCGATGGTCTCCATCCACGCAGACGGGGCGGCGCCGTCGGGGCGCGGTTTCCACGTCGCCTACTCCGACCCGCCATTGAACGCTAGCCAGGGCCCGCCCTCCATCGGCCTGGCCAAAGCGCTGGTCACAGCATTGCGCGGCGATGGCTTCTCCACCGCTGGCTACATCGGCTCCGGTGGGTTGAATCCCCGCTCGGACCTCGCTGGGCTGAACCTCGCCGAGATCCCGGCAGCGCTGGTCGAGTGCGCCAACATGAGAAACCCGGAAGAGGCCGCGCTGATTTCCACACCGGAAGGCCGCGCCCGTTACGCGGCCGCCATTGCCGACGGCATCACGGCCTGGCTTACCTCCCGGTGATAGATCACCTTGTGGTAGCCCACTGCTGGACAGTGCCTTCCTCATATCCCCACAAATCCGCCAGGGCGCGGAACGCGCGGTCAATGACAATTTGGATTGCATGATGGCCTTCAGCAGGGTCGGTGAGGTCGCGGACTGCCAAGTCGGGGAAATTTGATCAGCAGTGAGTCGAGCAGGCATAGCGGCCTCCTGGAAACGAGCGATTTGGGGTGTGAGCATTGCCCGAATGCAGGCGACCGTTCTGATGGGATGGCTCGCGGTGATCGTCGAAAGTGAGCCATAGCTGTGCGAACTTGCACGGCCACTGCTCACTTTTGACGATCAAGCACCGGGATGCTGGGAAACGACGGGCCCCCGACCCGTTGGGCTCGCTCGGCGAGGCCGTCAGCGCATCTAATGTGGCAAAGCCCGGCCCCCGGCGGCGCCCTGTACCTCTCCGCAGCGGCTGAGCAAGCTCCCGACTCTACCGCAGACTCATCTGGGCTGCTTTTTGCTTTGCGGCATGAAGCTCTTGCCATGCCTGTTGAGGGAACGCTGCATTTCTGCTTGCCGTCTCGCTCGAGCCTCGAGCTGCCACTCGCTGAGGGTGCATCCTATGAGTACGCCAAAAATTACCAAGACGGCTGCCACCAGAACGGCCAAGCCAAGAGTCATTTCCTACTCCTCCTTTGTGGTCTGCGCCGTACAGTCGGTGAGGATCAGCCAAGGGGATCAGCGAGTGACTTGTACCACGTCGCCGACGTGCAGGGTGTTGTAGAAGGTTTGAGCGGCGCGCTGCTTCAGGCGTACGCAGCCGTGGGAGCGGACTGTAATGCTGCCCTGGTGGAAGGCCTCATCGCCGTTGTAGAACACCGAGTAGGGCATCGGAGCGTTGTCAAACAGGCGGCTACGGTGGTCACGATCTTTCCAAAACACGCGGAAGGTGCCGACGTCGGTCGGGAAACTAGCCTTGCCAGTCGCGACCGGGACTGGGCCGTAGGCGATATTGCCGTCGTGCATCAGCCACGCCTGTTGGGCCGACAAGTCGACGCAGGCCCTGGCCGAGGCGACGCACGACGGGCCGCTCGGCGCGGCGGCAGCTCCGGTGGTCCCCACAAACAGCAGCGCCGTGGCGCCTAGCAGTCCGACCACAACGGCCCTGACCGTGCGGATGATCGGCGTGACGAGTACTCGGACCACTTCCGGTTCCCTTCTCCTGCAGCTCAGGGGTTCCCAGAGCGGTACCGGCGTGCCTCGACGGCCCAGCGCCCGCTCCGGAAACCTGAACGCGGTTGCAGTCAGTTACCCGATATCACCTGCCAGTAAACCCGTCTTCCACGGTCAGTGACTGATTCACCACGTTGGGCCTTCTCCTGGTTCCCGAGGAACTTCTCCAGCGCGCGAGCTAGTTCAGCAGGTCGGCGTGGTCGGTGGCGGGTATGAGGGAGGGCCTCGTGCTCTACGCCAGGTCGGGCGCCCTGCCGCTGCAGGTATTGGAGGACCATCGGCCGGGCCCGCGCGCTGGACAGGGACCAAGTACGCCGCAACCGTGCCGCCCGCCATAAGACCGCCTAAGCGCGTCCCTCGATCTGCGTTCTGGCACAGATTGCACTTATCGGGTCCCCATAACTGCAATCTGTCCCAGAACACTAGGAAGGGGAGACCGCCAGAACGCGGAAGGGTACTGGTTGGGAGGCAGCCGTAGCGCTGCGCGCCGCGGCAGCTACCATCAGGGCGGGACCGCGATGACTACGGTGGCCATTGGGCCGCCTACTGTGCCCGGTGAGTCGTAGACTGCCAGGAGGAACTTGTGACGGCCGTTGCGCCCCAGCCGATCGCCACACGCCCGCATCCGGTACGCCGGTCGGTCAAGGGGTCAACCCTGCTAGGGCTGCTCAACACTACCGATCACAAGGTGATCGGCATGCTGTACCTGGTCACCTCCATGGCGTTCTTCTTTATCGGCGGCAGCATGGCAATGCTGATGCGTGGGGAGCTGGCTACACCGGGGCTGCAGTTCCTGTCCAATGAGCAGTACAACCAGCTGTTCACCATGCACGGCACGATCATGCTGCTGCTGTACGCCACGCCGATCCTGTTCGCGTTCGCTAACTTGGTGCTGCCACTGCAGATTGGCTCTCCCGACGTGGCCTTCCCCCGGCTCAATGCCTTCTCCTACTGGGCATTCCTGTTCGGGGGCCTCATTGTGCTGTCGGGGTTCATGACGCCGGGTGGTGCGGCGGATTTCGGCTGGTTTGCCTACACCCCGCTGTCCAGTGCTATTAGCTCCCCAGGTGCGGGCGCAGACTTGTGGATCATGGGCCTGGTCCTCGCTGGTCTGGGCACCATTCTGGGCGCAGTCAACATGATCACCACGGTGGTCTGCCTGCGAGCGCCCGGGATGACGATGTTCCGGATGCCGATCTTCACCTGGAACATCTTTGTCACGTCACTTCTCGTGCTGCTGGCATTCCCGATCCTGACCGCGGCGCTGCTGGGATTGGAGGCTGACCGGCTCCTTGGCGCGCACGTGTTCGACCCGGCTAACGGTGGGGCGATCCTCTGGCAGCACCTGTTCTGGTTCTTCGGCCACCCTGAGGTCTACATCGTCGCGCTGCCGTTCTTCGGCATCATCTCCGAGGTAATCCCGGTATTCAGCCGCAAGCCGCTGTTCGGCTACAAGACCTTGATCTTCGCCACCCTGGCGATTGGTGCGCTGTCCGTCGTGGTGTGGGCTCATCACATGTACGCGACCGGCGCCGTGCTGCTGCCGTTCTTCGCATTCACCACCTTCCTCATTGCGGTGCCCACCGGTATCAAGTTCTTCAACTGGATAGGCACCATGTGGCGGGGACAGCTCACATTTGAGACCCCGATGCTGTTCTCGATCGGCTTTCTGGTGACCTTCCTGCTCGGCGGTCTGACCGGGGTGCTGCTGGCCGCCCCAGCGATCGACTTCCACGTCAGCGACACGTATTTCGTGGTGGCGCACTTCCACTACGTGCTCTACGGCACGATCGTGTTCGCCACATTCGCCGGGATCTACTTCTGGTTCCCCAAGATCACCGGCCGGATGCTGGACGAGCCGCTGGGCAAGTTCCACTTCTGGGCCACGTTCATCGGGTTCCACCTGACGTTCCTGGTGCAACACTGGGTGGGCAACGAAGGCATGCCCCGCCGGTACGCGGATTACCTGCCCAGTGATGGGTTTACCACGCTAAACATGGTGTCCTCGATCGGTGCCTTCGTGCTCGGTGCCTCTACGCTGCCGTTCTTGTGGAACGTATTCCGCAGCTACCGCTACGGCGAGGTGGTCACCGTCGATGACCCGTGGGGTTATGGCAACTCGCTGGAGTGGGCCACCTCATGTCCACCGCCGCGGCACAACTTCACCGAACTGCCTCGCATCCGTTCTGAGCGACCAGCCTTCGAACTGCACTACCCGCATATGATGGATCGAATACGGGGTGAGGCGCACGTCGGTGCTCGTGGGCACCCTGCAGCGCCGAGCGAGCAGGCGGCATACGCCGTGGAGCAAGGCGACACCGGTTTTGACGACCCGCGCGACAAGTGACCCGCAACCAGCGGACAACCCTGCTGGTGACGGTCACTGGGCGGGACAGGCCAGGGGTCGTGTCGGTGATCTTCGCCGCGCTCACCAGGCATGGGGTCGACATCCTCGACGTTGAGCAGGTGGTGATCCGCGGTCGGATTATCCTCGGCGTGCTGGTCACGACCACGGCTGATCCGGAAGATCTCCAAGAGGCCGCCGAGCAGGCCATGGCCAGCATCGGGATGCAGGTGGAGGTCGAGGTCGGCGCCGACGCGGTAGGCGCAACTGCCCGCGGTTCCACGCACGTCGTACTGGTGCTGGGGCGACCGGTCACGGCTCGTGCCTTCACCGAGACGACCCGCGCGTTAGCCGCACTGAACATCAACATTGACGCCATCCGGCGGATTGCGGACTACCCGGTCACCGGGCTTGAGCTGCTCGTGTCAGTGCCTAGCAACGGTGATCGTGAGGCCGCCGACGCCGCACTGCGCTCCACGCTGGTCGGGGTCGCCGCACAGGGTGAGGTTGACCTCGCCGTCGAACGTGTGGGCATCGCCCGCCGGGCCAAGCGTCTGGTGGTTTTCGACGTCGACTCGACCTTGGTGCAGGGCGAGGTCATCGAGAAACTTGCTGAACACGCCGGCTGTGGGGCAGAGGTGAGCGCGGTCACCGAGGCGGCGATGCGTGGCGAGCTGGACTTCACCCAGTCGCTGCGTCGCCGCGTCGCCCTACTGGCGGGCCTGCCAGCCAGCGTGCTCACCGAGGTGACCCACTCGCTGGAGCTCACGCCCGGGGCGCGCACGACGGTACGAACCCTCAAACGGTTGGGGTTTCGCTGTGGAGCCGTCTCGGGAGGCTTCACCCAGATCGTGCGACCGGTCGCCGAAGCTCTGGGGCTGGACTTCTGCACCGCCAATGAGCTTGAGATCCACGGCGGGAAGCTCACCGGCCACATCATCGGCCCGGTGGTAGATCGATCCGGCAAGGCCCACGCGCTACGCCAGGCGGCGGAGCACTTCGGGGTCCCGCTGGCCCAGTGCGTCGCGGTGGGGGACGGTGCAAACGACATCGACATGCTCACCACTGCCGGTCTGGGTGTCGCGTTCAATGCCAAACCCGCGCTGCGGGAGGTCGCGGACACTGCGATTACCCAGCCGTTCCTGGACATCGTGCTGTTCGTGCTGGGCGTGACCCGCGACGAGGTAGAGGCCGCCGACGCTGCGGACGGACTGCTGCGCAGGGTGCCCCTGTGAGTGAGGATGCGACCAATAGCTCGTATCGCCGCTCACGGGGAGTGCAGCTGGCGCCGCTCGCCGCGCGGTACGCGACGTGGTTGAGCCTGCCGGCAGGCGCGACCACCGATATCACCGACGACGACCCGGCGTCCGTGCGGGCGATGTCGCTGGTCCTGCGGATAGAGCGGGACGAGGTGCCACCGCGTACCGCGCTGCTGGAGGCGGCGGCCTCGGCGGCGGTGGTGCTGTGCCTCGACGAGCGTTCCCAGCCCGGCGGTCCGTGGCATCCGGAGGTGCAGCCGTGGGTGGCAGGCCGGATCCGCAAGGTCACCCGCCGGGCCCGCGGTGCGCACTGGGTCGCGGTGGCCAACCTGCCCGGCATCACCGTCGAGCACCGTGGTGCTCAGGTGCGGGCCTTGGTGCCCTGCCCGGTCGCCGACACCCCGAGAACGGTGACGCGGCTGCAAGTCGGCGGCACCGATGTGCCACCCGACGATCCCGGTCCACCACCGGATGGTCTCCCGGTGCTCTGGCTCGCACCTGAACCGGCGATGACGGTGGGCAAGGCCGCCGCCCAGGTTGGGCACGCCACCATGCTGCTTGCGGCGCTGCTGGTCGCCGACGGTTGGGGAGCAGAGCTGGACCGCTGGGCGGCTGACGGCTACCGCTGTGCTGTACGTACCGCCGGACCGCAGCAGTGGTCCGAGCTAGCCGCGGGGCAGCAGCCCGACCAGGCGTGGCGGGAGCGCGGGGTGCTCACCGTGCGCGATGCCGGCTTCACCGAGGTCGCCCCGGGCACCGTCACGGTCGCGGTGCAGTGGGCTGCTCGCTTGTGACCAGACGCGATAGTGCTGCCTGCGCCACGGCGGGGTCGGTGGTGGACCAGAACGGCGGCAGCGAGGCGCGCAGGAAAGCGCCGTAGCGGGCAGTGACCAGCCTGGGGTCTAGGACTGCCACCACGCCGCGGTCCTCGGTCGAGCGCAACAACCGACCGGCGCCCTGCGCGAGCAGCAACGCGGCGTGCGTTGCCGCCACCGCGAGGAACCCGTTGCCACCGCGGGCGGCCACCGCGCGTTGCCGCGCCGAGCTCAGCGGATCGTCGGGACGGGGAAACGGGATGCGGTCGACCACCACCAAAGACAGCGACCGGCCGGGCACGTCGACGCCCTGCCACAGTGACAGAGTGCCGAACAGGCAGGCGGGCTCGTCCTGCGCGAACTGCTGCACCAGCAGACCGGTCGCATCGTCGCCCTGGCACAGGATGCGGACGTCCAGCTGGGACCGCAGCGCCTCGGTGGCCTGCTTGGCAGCTCGCATCGAGGAGAACAGGCCGAGGGTTCGCCCGCCGGCCGCGGTGACCAGCCTGGCGAGCTCGTCGAGGTAGGCAGGCGATAGCCCGTCGCGGCCGGGTGGGGGTAGGTGTGCGGCGGTGTAGAGGATCCCGGCACGGCGGTGCTCGAACGGAGAGCCCGCATCGAAACCGCTCCAGGCCGGGCCGGCATCGTCGTCGGCTGGTGGTGGCCGTTGCGTGGCTATTCCGACGGTGGTTGCGTTGGGGCGCGCGAGGGACGGCCGCTGCGGGGGCAGCCCCCACTGCGCGGCGAGCGCGTCGAACGCCCCGCCTAGGGTGAGGGTGGCCGAAGTGAGCACCACCGTTCGCTGCGCGAACAGCCGCTGCCGCAGCAGCTCCGCGACACGTAGCGGTGCAATCCTCAGCACCCGCCCACGCATGGTCTCCTCCACCAGCCAGACCACGTCGCGCCGCTCGGCCTCGGTGTCCGGGAAGGTGACCAGCACGCGATCGGCAGCCGAGTGCACCTGCTCCAGCGCGGCCAGCGCAAGTCGGCGACGGGCGGCGTCGTCAGGGTTCTCCCGGCGCTCGGTCCCCAGCGCGGTGGTGCAGCGGTGCGCCGCGTCGCGCACCGCGGTGAGCCCGCTGGCCACAGCGGCGTCCAAGGTGTCCCAACGCTGCACGGCCGCGTCACCGAGCAGCAGCGCCAGCCCATCACCCGCAGCGGCCAGCTCGTCGGCGATCTTCTGGTCGATCAGCCGGCCGCAGCGCCGCGCCGCAGTCTCGACCATTGATGCGGTGAGCTCCTCGGTGGCTGCGCTGGTGACCCGATCCACCAGATCGTGCGCCTCGTCAACGACCACGACGCCGTGATCGGGGAGTACCTGGTGCTCGCCCATCGCGTCGATCGCCAGCAGCGCATGGTTGGTGACCACTACCTCGGCGCGTCCGGCCCGGGCCCGGGCCTGCTCGGCGAAACAGCCCATGCCGATGGGGCAGCGGGACAGGCCCAGGCACTCCCGGGCGCTGACTGACACCTGCCACCAGGCCCGGTCGGTCACCCCGGGCACCAGCTCATCGCGGTCCCCGGTGTCGGTCTGCGAGGACCATTCGTGCAACCGGGCGATCTGGCGGCCCAGCATCGAGCTCGGCGAGGCCGCCGATGCAGCCTCGAACAGGTCCTCGCCCTCGTCGGCCGGCCCGGTATGCAGCCGGTGCAGGCAAAGGTAGTTACGCCGGCCCTTGAGGATTGCAAAGCTCGGGACGCGGCCCAGCAGCGGCTCCAGCGCACCAGCCAGCCGCGGTAGGTCCCGGTCCACGAGTTGACGCTGCAGCGCGATGGTTGCGGTGGAGACCACCACGGTGGTATCTGCCGTGACGGCATGCCGGATCGCCGGGACCAGGTAGGCCATCGACTTACCGGTACCGGTGCCAGCCTGCACTGCCAGGTGCTCGCCGGTGCGGATGGCCCGTTCCACCGCTTCGGCCATCAAGACCTGACCTGGCCGCTCGGTACCGCCTAGAGCATGCACCGCTGCGGCGAGCAGCGTGCCAATGTCAGGCATGGTGGTGGCGGGGTCGGACACAGCGGCAAACGCTACCGTCAGCGTGACCCTGCGGGATGAAGCCGTCCTGCCCAGGTCTGCGGCTCAAGAGTCGATGCTGGGAATCAGGCGGGCGGCGGTCGCCTTTCTGATCGCATCGACCCGTGAGACCGCACCGAGCTTGGCGTAAATGTTGGTCAGGTGGTGCTTGACCGTTCCCTCGGTGATGTGTAGCCGCCTGCCGATCTGGGCGTTGCTCATGGCAAGCGCGGCAAGCTGCAGTACCTCCAGCTCGCGTGCGGACAGCACCGCGTTTGGGGGCGGCTTGTCCAGTTGGTTGATCGTGCGTCGGGACACCGACAGCAGGATGTTGTCCCGGCTAGTCACCACCGAGCGCACCGCCGTGATGCTCCTCGCGCGCGATCGTCTTAACCAGATACGCCGCAGTGCCCTCGTCCAGCAGCTCCCGGACCAGCTCAGGCTTGTCGTGCATGGTGAGCACGATGACCTGGGTGTCTGGATGCTCCTGGCGTAGCCGACTGACCGTCGCCCGAGCACCGGGTCCGGGCATCTCGACGTCGACCAACACCACGTCCGGGCGGTGCTCCGCGACGAGGGCCAGCGCGTCTACACCGTCGGAGCCCTGGGCGACGACGTGGAAGGTCGTGTCGCTCCCCGAGCAACTCGGCCAATCCCTCGCGGAACAGCGTGTGATCATCCACGAGTACGACCGAGATCTCCCGGGCGCTGACGTTCACAGCAGCATCCTACCGAGCGGAATCGAGATTTCCGCCGTGGTGCCATGACCCAGCCGGCTGGACAGCCGCAGCGCCCCGCCGAGCAGCTCCACTCGCTCCCGCATTGAGGACAGGCCAATACCCTCGCCAGCTTTCGTCGCATCCTCGACCGAAAATCCCCGGCCGGTGTCGGACACCCGGGCGTGCAGTTCAGATTCACTGATTCCGACGGTGACATCCAGCCGAGTGGTGCCGGAGTGCACCAGCGCATTGCGAATCGCCTCTCGCAGGATGACGTAAACTTCTTCGCACACATCCTGTTGCAGCATCACGGTGTCACCGGTGACCTCGACACTAGTCAGGATATTGCTCTCAGCGTTGGTTGCTAAATACTCCGTGAGGGCTTGCTTAAGTTCATTGGGCCGCACCGTCGTGCGCAACTCGGCGGCGGAGAAGCGTCGGACAATGTCCATAGCCTGCTGCATGGCCTCCCGGGCGCGGTGGAGCTTTTCTTGCGCCCGGGATGCATCTTGGCTGGCGTATTCCACTCACATGAACACCGTAGGAATAGCGGGTTCGCCGGGGGAGAGGCGGAGGCCGTCGAGCGGCAGGCTGGTTAGCGCGGTGATGACGCGCTCGCGTGCTTCCTGCAGAGTAGGGGGCGAGTTGACAGGCTGCCCGTCCCGCAGCAAGGGCACCGGCAGCACCCGGTCGTGCTCCCCAAGCTCCGGTTGCTGGCCACGCCGGAACACCACTTCCTCGACCGCGGTGCCGCTGGGCTTGTACCGGCGCAACGCGCTCTTGGCCCCGCCCCGAGAAACCTTGGAGGTGCTGCGCTTGGCCACCGGCTGCCCGTCGACCTCGACCAGCTTGTAGACCATCCCTGCGGTCGGCACGCCCGAACCGGTCACCACTGACGTGCCCACCCCGTAGGCGTCCACCGGTTCGGCGCGCAGCGCCGCGATCGAGTACCCATCTAGATCGCCGGAAACCACGATCTGCACGTCCGGAGCGCCCAGCCGGTCGAGTTGCTCGCGAGCCTGCCGGGCCAGCGCCCCGAGATCCCCTGAATCAATCCGAATCGCCCGCAGGCCCGGACCGGCGACCTCGATCGCCGTCGTAATGCCCTGGGTGATGTCGTAGGTGTCCACTAGCAAGGTGGTGTCGGTGCTCAGCGCCGCAATCTGCGCGGCGAAAGCGTCTGCCTCGCTGTCATGCAGCAGGCTGAACGCGTGCGCTGCGGTGCCGGTGGTCGGGATGCCGTAACGCTGGCCGGCGGCCAGATTGGACGTCGCGCTGAAACCTCCCAAATAGGCCGCGCGAGCAGCCGCCACCGCCGCCTTCTCGTGGGTGCGCCGGCTGCCCATCTCCACCAGCGGCCGGTCTCCCGCGGCACTGGTCATCCTGGCCGCTGCGGAGGCCACCGCGCTGTCATGATTGAGTACCGAGAGAACCAGCGTTTCCAGCATCACCGTCTCGGCGAAGCTGCCAGTTACCGTCAGCACGGGGGAGCCGGGGAAGTACAGCTCTCCCTCGGGGTAGCCGTCGATGTCGCCGTGAAACTGGTAGCCGGCCAACCAGTCCAGAGTGCGTGGGTCCAGGATGCGGTGCAGGAACGCCAGTTGCTCGTCGCCGAACCGGAACCGGGCCACCGCGTCGAGCAGCCGGGGGGTACCGGCGACGATCCCATAGCGATGGCCGCGCAGCCCACGGGAGAAGACCTCGAATACGCAGCGCCGACAGGCCGAACCGTCGGCTAGCGCACTGGCGAGCATTGTCAGCTCGTACTGGTCAGTGAGCAGTGCTGTGCTGTTCGAGGTGCACAGGGGCATAGGGAAAGCGTATGACTGGTCTTGGTGAGAACATGGGTGTATGACCACACCAGTCGAACTGGAGCAGACCCAGGTCGACCCAGCGGTGGACGAGGTCGGAACCGAGGACCGGCCTTGGCTGACGATCGTCTGGAACGACCCGGTGAACCTGATGTCCTACGTCACCTACGTGTTCCAGAAGCTCTTCGGATACAGCCGCGACGAAGCCACCAAATTGATGCTCGACGTGCATCATAAGGGCCGGGCCGTGGTGACCAGGGGTTCTCGGGACAAGGTGGAGATCGATGTCGCCAAGCTGCACGGCGCCGGGCTCTGGGCGACCATGCAGCGAGACGTGTGAACGGCTGGCGGCGCCGCGGCGGACTGGTGGTGGCCAACCTGTCCGACCGTGAGGCCGGGCTGCTGCGCGGGCTGGTCGGCCAGGTCCGCGACATGCTCGGTGAGCGGGTCGCGGCGACCCCGCGGGACGAGCTGGCCGAACTCACCGGCATCATCACCGGCCCCACCACCGCTCCCACTGACCGGGTGCTGGCTCGGCTGCTACCCGACTTTCACCGCGAGGACGCCACGCTGTCCGGCGGCTTGCGGGCGCTACATGAGCCCGAGCTGGTGGCCGTCAAGGACGAGGCGGCCAGCGTCCTGCTGGACACTTGCCCGGCGCGAGGCGGGCGAGTGCGCCTGTCTGACGAGCAGGCGCAGGCGTGGCTCTCCGCGCTCAACGACGTCCGTCTGGCCCTGGGCACGGTGCTTGAGGTCACCGATGACATGCCCGAGGAGCTTCCCCCCGACGATCCCCGCGCGCCGCACCTAGGGGTGTACCACTGGCTGACCTGGGTGCAGGAATCCCTAATCCAGGCGCTGGCCGGCACGTAGGATGACGATGTGCTGACGATCCGCCGTGACCTCGTCGATGCAATGGTCGAGCACGCCCGACGGGATCACCCGGACGAGGCGTGCGGTGTGCTCGCTGGCCCGGTCGGCTCCGACCGTCCGGAGCGGTTTATCGAGATGGTCAATGCCGAGCGCTCCCCGACCTTCCATAGCTTCGACTCAATGGAAGACATCCGGCTTGAGCGGGAGCTGGAATCCCGCGACGAGGAGCGGGTGGTGATCTATCACTCGCACACTACGACCGAGGCATACCCCTCGCGCACCGATGTCGCCATAGCCGGCTATCCCGAGGCGCATTACGTGCTGATCTCCACCCGCGATCCCGAAGTGCACGAATTGCGCTCCTACCGGATCATCGACGGTGTGGTCACCGAGGAGCCGGTCAAAGTTGTCGAGTCGTACATGTTCTCTCATACCGGTGCTGACGACGTCCCAGACGCGCACTGACCAGCGCGCCGTCCTTGGAATGACCAGGAGTAGTTGTGCGTAGAGGTACTGGTGAGTCGCCTGCACGCAGAGGAGGATCTGACCATGGCCGTCACCGTTTCCGTTCCCACCATCCTGCGTACCCACACCGGGGGCGAGAAGTCCGTGGAGGCCTCCGGCTCCACCATTGGGGAGGTGATCGAGGACCTGGAGACCCGGCACACGGGAATCAAGGGTCGGCTGGTGAAGGACGGATCTCTGCACCGTTTTGTCAACGTCTACGTCAACGACGAGGATGTGCGCTTCGCCGGGGGTCTGGCGGCCGCGGTGCACGACGGTGACAATGTGACGATCCTGCCTGCCGTTGCCGGCGGCTGAAGCCGGAGCGCACCATGGCCCGCTACAATTCGCTGCTTGACGCGTTGGGTGACACCCCGCTCGTGGGGCTGCCCCACCTCTCACCCGCGTCCGACGTGCGACTGTGGGCCAAGCTGGAGGACCGCAACCCCACGGGTTCGGTGAAGGACCGCCCGGCGCTGGCGATGATCGAGGACGCCGAGCGCTCCGGTCGGCTGACCAAGGGTTGCACCGTCCTCGAGCCGACCTCGGGTAATACCGGGATCTCGCTGGCGATGGCGGCGAAACTCAAGGGCTACCGGCTGATCTGTGTCATGCCGGAAAACACCTCGGTCGAGCGACAACAGCTCCTCGAGGCATACGGCGCAGAGATCATCTTCTCGCCAGCGGCGGGCGGCTCCAACCAGGCGGTGGCGCGCGCCAAAGAGCTGGCCGCTGCGCACCCCGACTGGGTCATGCTTTACCAGTACGGCAATCCGGCCAACGCTGCGGCGCATTACCGCACCACCGGCCCGGAGATCTTGCGTGATCTGCCCACCGTGACCCATTTCGTCGCCGGGCTCGGCACCACCGGCACCCTGGTGGGCGTGGGCCGTTACCTGCGGGAGCACAAGCCCGACGTGCAGATCATCGCAGCGGAACCACGCTATGGGGAGCTTGTCTACGGCTTGCGCAACCTCGACGAGGGGTTCGTGCCCGAACTCTACGATCCGGAAGTACTCACCGGCCGGTTCTCCGTCGGCTCCCTCGACGCCTTGCGCCGCACCCGTGAGCTGCTGGAAGTCGAGGGCATCTTCGCCGGCATCTCCACAGGTGGGATCCTGCACGCCGCGCTTGCCGTCGCTGAGAAGGCGGCCGGCACTGGCGAGCCGGCCGATATCGTCCTCGTGGTCTGCGACGCAGGCTGGAAGTACCTCTCCACCGGCGCCTACACAGGAGACCTAGAGGAGGCCGCCATACGCCTAGACACCCAACTCTGGGCATAACCCCTCCGCCCAGCCCCTGAATGCGGGGGACCACTCGGGACACAGGATTCTCTTAGGGACGGGGGGTAGTGTCGGTGGACGTGCCGGCTGTGCCCTCCGGAAATCTTGCCCGTCCGCGGGTGTTACCCGCTCGGCCCGGACAGGCCGCGATGATTATTGCCGCCTTCACCGGCGTGCTGTATCTCACCGAGGCGTTGGACACCCTGCTTGGCGGCACTCTGGATGCTGAGGGCATCTGGCCGCGAAGCCTCGACGGGCTGGACGGGGTCCTGTGGGCGCCGCTACTGCACGGCGATTGGGAGCATCTGGCGGCCAACACGGTTCCGGTACTGGTACTCGGGTTCTTCGCGCTGGCCGGCGGCATCGGCCAATTCGTTGCGGTGACCGCCACGATCTGGCTGGTCGGCGGCCTGGGGACGTGGCTGACGGGAAGCCCCGGTGTACACCTCGGCGCCTCGGTTCTGGTCTTCGGCTGGTTGGTCTTCCTGCTCGCTCGTGGCTTCTTCGCTCGCAGTCCGGCGCAGATCTTGCTGGCAGTGGTGCTGTTCGGGGTCTGGGGCAGTGTGCTGTGGGGCGTCTTGCCGGGCGAAGTTGGAATCTCCTGGGAGGGCCACCTCTTCGGAGCGATCGGTGGGTTGCTCGCTGCGCAGCTGGTCACCCGAGCTCATCGAACCAGGGTCGATCGACACCCTATCGATCGACCCTGGTTGAACGGCACGTGAACGGCCCGGACGCCCCGATAGGCGTGTTCGACTCCGGTGTCGGTGGACTCACCGTCGCGCGCGCCATCGCCGACCAACTGCCGCGCGAGCGGCTGCGCTACGTCGGTGATACCGCGCACGGCCCTTACGGTCCCCTGCCCATCGCGCAGATCCGCTCGCATGCGCTAGCGGTGGCCGATGAGCTGGTGGAAAGCGGGGTGAAGCTGCTCGTCATCGCCTGCAATTCCGCCTCTGCAGCCTGCCTGGCCGACGCCAGGGAGCGCTACTCGATCCCGGTAGTGGAGGTGGTGCGCCCGGCGGTGCGGCGGGCCGTCGCCGCCACCCACTCCGGCCGGATCGGGGTGATTGGGACCCGGGCCACCATCCAGTCCCGGGCCTACCACGACGCCTTCGCCGCAGCCCCGCACGTTGAGGTGACCGGGGTGGCCTGCCCACGGTTCGTGGACTTCGTCGAGCGGGGGATGACGTCGGGGCGTCAGATCCTTGGCCTGGCGCAGTCCTATCTCGAACCGCTGCAGCGGGCTGATGTGGACACCCTCGTTCTAGCTTGCACGCACTACCCACTGCTTACCGGTGTGCTGCAGATTGTTATGGGCGATGGCGTGACCTTGGTCTCCAGTGCCGAGGAAACCGCCAAGGACGTGCTGCGGGTGCTCACCGACGCCGAACTGCTGCGCGCCGAGCCCGATGAGCCCGAGCACCTGTTCACCGCCACCGGGGATCCGGTGTTCTTCGCCCGGCTAGCCCGCCGCTTCCTGGGACCGTCGTTAGTGGTGCCTGCGCCTACCGTGGGCTGACAGGGAGGGTCGAGATGCTGCTCACGGTGCTCGGCTGCTCCGGCAGTGTCCCTGCTCCGGAATCCCCCGCGTCCGGTTACCTGATTTCAGCCGGGGATACCAGCGTGGTGCTCGATCTGGGCAACGGGGCCTTCGGTGCGCTGCAGCGCTACCTCGACCCCTTCAGACTCGATGCACTGATCCTGTCTCACTTGCACCCGGATCATTGCGCCGACGTCTCGGCGCTGACCGTCTACCGCCGCTACCACCCGAACCCACCGCAATGCGAGGCGCTGCCGGTGTATGGGCCGCCGGACGTCGCCGAGCGTCTGGTGGCCGCCTATGCCCCTAACGCCGACGAGCGCAAGGTGACCGACCTTTCCGACGTCTACGACTTCCGGTCCTACCGCGGGACGGCCCGGATCGGCCCGTTCGAGATGCGCACCGCGCCGGTCGAGCACTCGTGCGAGGCCTACGCGCTGAGGCTGCGCCATGGGCCACGGACGCTGGTCTACTCCGGAGACACCGGCCCGTGCCGGCAGCTCGTCGAGCTGGCCACCGGTGCGGACGTCCTACTCGCCGAGGCGTCCTGGCCTGACCGGCCGGGTAACCCGTCCGGCATACACCTGTCCGGGAGACAAGCCGGCGAGGCCGCCGCGGCGGCGGGCGTCGGCCGGCTGCTGATCACTCACGTGCCGCCCTGGACCGATGCCGAGCAGATGCTCACCGAGGCGAAAGCGGCCTTTGTCGGGCCCACCGAGTTGGTCCACCCCGGCGCGCACTATGAAATCTGACCGGGCAGTTATGGATGGGCAGCTATGGGTGAGCAACCGTGGGTAGGCTGGCGCGGTGGCACGAGCGGACGGCAGGACCGACGAGGAGCTCCGGGCGGTCCGCATCACCCGTGGCTACCAGCAGTGGCCCGCGGGGTCGGTGCTGATCGAGTGTGGTCGCACCCGGGTGCTCTGTGCGGCCAGCGTGGTCGAGGGCGTACCGCGCTGGCGCAAGGGTTCTGGGCTGGGCTGGCTCACCGCGGAGTACGCGATGCTGCCATCGTCAACACACACCCGAAGTGACCGGGAATCGGTCAAGGGCCGCCTCGGGGGCCGCACTCACGAAATCAGCAGGATGATCGGGCGCGCCCTGCGATCGTGCATCGACCTCGCTGCGCTGGGGGAGAACACCGTCTCCTTGGACTGCGACGTCATCCAAGCCGACGGCGGCACCCGCACCGCGGCGATCACCGGCGGCTACGTAGCACTGGCCGACGCAGTGACCTGGTTGCGGGCGGCTGGCCGGCTTCGCGACCCGCATCCGTTGTCGTGCTCGATCGCGGCGGTAAGCGTCGGCGTGGTGGACGGCCGGGTCCGGCTGGATCTGCCGTATGAGGAGGACTCACGCGCCGAGGTTGACATGAACGTGGTAGCCACCGAGACCGGCACGCTGGTGGAGCTGCAGGGCACTGGGGAGGGCGCCACCTTCGCACGGTCCACCCTGGATCAGATGCTGGACCTTGCGCTCAAGGGTTGCCAGGAGCTGACCGCGATCCAGAGCACCGCGCTGGCCCATCCCTACCCCGGCGAATTGCCCCGGTCGTGAGCTCAGTCCGGCTGCTACTCGCGACGCGGAACGCGAAGAAGCTGGTCGAGCTACGGCGGATCCTGGCCTCGTCGGACGTCAGCGGGGTGCAGGTGCTCGGGCTCGACGACGTGCCGCCGTTCCCGGAGCTCCCGGAAACCGCCGCCACCTTCGAGGGCAACGCGCTGGCCAAGGCCCGGGGCGCGGCGGCGGCCACTGGCCTGGCCACGGTCGCCGACGACTCGGGTCTTGAGGTGGACGCGCTCAACGGCATGCCTGGGGTGCTCTCGGCCAGGTGGGCCGGTCGCCACGGCGACGATGCCGCGAACCTGCAGCTGGTGCTCGATCAGTTGGCGGACGTCCCGGACAATCGTCGCGGCGCAGCGTTCGTCTGCGCCGCGGCGCTGGTCGTGCCGTCAGGCACCGAGACCGTGGTGCGCGGCGAGTGGCGCGGCACCCTGACCCGGGTAGCTCGCGGCAGCAACGGCTTCGGTTACGACCCGATCTTCGTCCCGGACGGCGATGAGCGCACCTCCGCCGAGCTGGACCCGGCCGAGAAGGATGCCGTATCGCACCGGGGCCGGGCGCTGCGCGCGCTGCTGCCCGCGCTGCGCCAATTCCTCGCAGCGACCGTACGATTTACCTCACGACCTGCACGACCTGGCCCACTGACAGCGTGTTGAAGAAGGTCGCTGCGGCGTTGCGGCCTAGGCGGACGCATCCGTGCGATGCGCCGTTGAGGCTGCCCTGGTGGAATGCAATACCGCTGTTGGTGAAGAACACCGAGTAGGGCATGGGGGCGTTATTGAACGCCCTGCTGCGGTGGTGGCGGTCCTTCCACAGCACCTTGAACGTCCCGGCCGGGGTCCGGTAACCCGCCATGCCGGTCCTGACCGGGGTCGGCCCATAGGTGACCTGGCCACCGTTCATGAGCCAGGCTTGCTGCCTGCTGAGACTGACACAGGCCGCCGCGGATGACCCGCACGGCGCCGCGGCCGACTGGGCTGCTGCTGCCACCGTCGGAGCCAGCACCGTGCACACGGCGGCAATGGTGAGCGATATCAGGGTATGATGAAAAATAAGCATTACAGAGATCCTCCCCCTCAGTAACTGGGCATAAGCGTACAGCTCCGAAAGCCCGTTCGCAGCATTTTGTTACCGGTCGCGCGCGGCCCGGCCGTCCCCGGGCGGGGAGGGGTGTCCGGTTTCGGCCGGTCCGACGCGCCCGCCCGTCGGGTTCGGCCCCGGGCGGTGCCTCCCGGGCGAGTCTCCGGGAAGAACGACCGTGAGACGCCGCTGCGGCGCCGTTGGTTGCCTAGCGTGAGTGGCCTAGTTCGTGATCCGATTGAGGGGTGAACAGTGACATTTCTGAGCCTGGCCCAGACGCCGACGCCCAGCAGGTTGCCGCCAACCGCAACTCGCCCCAGTTTGACGGCCTGCCGATCGCCATGGACAGCGTCAAGCTGGGGCACGGAACCGAGTTGCATCCGCAGTGCGAACTGCTGGCTCCACTGGTGGGTGTGTGGCGTGGCGAGGGGCTAGCCCTGTACCCCTCACTGCTGGGTGAGTTTCACTACGGCCAGCAGATCACCTTCGCCCACGATGGCCGGCCGTTTCTGGTCTACGAGGCGCGGGCGTGGCTACTCAGCCCCTCCGGCGAGGTGCTGCGCCCGGCGGCCCGTGAGGTCGGGTGGTGGCGGGTGGACGAGGAGGAGACCATCGAAGTGGTTCTCGCGCACATGTTCGGCATCTGCGAGATCTACTACGGTGGGCGCACCGGAGAGACAGCGTGGGAACTTCAGACCGAGACTATCGCGCGAACTGACACGGCCAGGGAGACGACCGCGGCTGCTCGGCTGTACGGCATTGTGGAGGGCGGTGACCTGGCCTACGCCGAGGAGCGGGCGCTGCGCGGGCTGCCCATGAAGCCGCACCTCTCCGCCCAGCTCAGACGCATCGCCGGCTAAGGAGTGCCGCCGGTCCCGGGGAAGCCTCGAGCGGCGGTGGCTCCGTTAGTTCTCAAAACCGCTGAGCATTGCACAGTGAATTGAACGGACTGGTTTCCCATGCCAGCCGCCGATCGACAGGCGTGCGGTGGGTGCTGTGAGATTGCGTTCGTGGCGGGCGGGACCCGTGCGAGACTCTGCCCTATGACCGTCGCCATGCCGGACGCGCTTGCCGCCGAGATCGTCGCGGTGCTGCGCGGTGCCGGGGCCCGGTTCGGGTTGTTGCACGGCAGCCGGGCGGTTGGTTCGCCGCGAGCGGACTCCGATGTCGACGTCGCGGCCTGGTGGCCGTTCGACCCTCCACCGGCCTTTGAGGTACTGCTTCCACCAGGGGTCGATCTCGTGGTGCTCAACGGCGCCCCCCTCGAGCTGGCTGGCAGGATCGCGCTGCATGGTTGCGTTCTCTTCGACGACGATCCGCCGGCGCGGGTCCGCTGGATCGCCACCATGCGCAAGATCTACGCCGACGAGCAGCCGCGGCTGCGGCGCAGTCACCGCGAGTTTGCCGAGGCCGTCCGACGTGGTCGATGAGGTCCGGGTTCTTCGGCTGCTCCGGTCGATCAGCGACGACCTTGCTGTGCTCCGCGCCGAGGCGTCGGCCGATGCCGGGCGGCGGGCCGATCCGCTGTGGCTGCGTGGCGTCAAGTACACCTTCGTGACGGCGATCGAAGCGGCTGTCGACGTCGCTCAGCACGTGTGCGCGTCGGAGGGGTGGGGTCCGCCGCGGGACAATGGTGACGCGATCCGGTTGCTGGGCGCCCACGGAGTGCTGCCCGCCGACCTCGCGGACCGCATGCGCCGCGCGGTGGGGTTCCGCAATGTGCTCGTACACGACTACGTCGAGGTCGACGATGGCATCGTGCTCGAACGGCTCGCGAATCTTGCGGACCTCGACGACTTCGTTGCCGCTGTCGCCACCTGGCTGGTGCCACCACGTTCCTGACGTGACGACCTGCCGATTGACGGGGTACCACCAAATTTGGGGCAGGGCAAACCACCTCGCCCGCAGCGCGTGCGGTGAATCCCGCGATCGCTATGAGGAGGTCTGCCAGAGCGCGCTCACTGGCATGGCTCGCAGTAGCGGCGAGTCACCAGACTGTGGCCATGGCGGGCGGCTGGTCGAACTGGTTCGATACAGCTCCTCGTACCGGCCACCGGCGGCGACCAGGTCGTTGTGCGTCCCACGCTCCACGACTTGGCCGTCCTCGATCACGAGGATGAGGTCCGCGGCCCGGACGGTGGAGAGCCGGTGTGCGATGACTACCGCGGTCCGACCGGCCAGCGCCTCGCCCAACGCTGCCTGCACCGCCGCTTCCGACGTCGAGTCCAAGTGCGCGGTGGCCTCGTCGAGGATCACCACCCGAGGGCGGGCCAGCAGCAGTCGGGCGATCGTCAACCGCTGACGCTCACCGCCGGAGAGCCGATATCCACGCTCGCCGACGACGGTGTCCAACCCATCGGGCAGCCCCGCCACGAGGTCGGCAAGCCGGGCCCGGCGCAGCACCTCCCACAGCTCATTCTCCGTCGCCTCCGGCCGGGCCAGCAGCAGGTTGGCCCGCACCGACTCGTGGAACAGATGCCCATCCTGGGTCACCATCCCGAGCGTCTCGCGGATCGACTCGGCGGACAGGTCACGAACGTCCACACCGGACAGCCGCACGGCACCACCCTCGACGTCATACAGCCGCGGCACCAGCTGTGCGATCGTCGACTTCCCGGCGCCCGACGATCCCACCAACGCCACCATCTGCCCCGGTTCGGCGCGGAAGGATACGTCGTGCAGCACCTCCACCCCACCGCGCTCGTCGAGCTTCGCGACCTCCTCCAGCGACGCGAGCGACACCTTGTCCGCCGAGGGATAGCCAAAGCGCACACGGTCGAACTCCACCGACACCGGTCCGTCCGGCACCCGTCCGGCATCGGGCTTGTCCTGGATGAGCGGCGTCAGGTCGAGTACCTCAAACACCCGCTCGAAGCTGACCAGTGCGCTCATCACCTCCACCCGCGCGCTGGCCAGCGCGGTCAGCGGCGCGTAGAGCCGGGTGAGCAGCAGCGCGAGCGCCACCACCGCGCCCGGCTCCAGCTGCCCCCGCAGCGCGTAGAACCCACCGAGCCCGTAGACCACGGCCAGCGCCAGCACCGACACCAGCGTCAACGCGGTGACGAACACCCACTGCACCATCGCGGTGCGCACCCCAATATCGCGCACCCGCCTGGCCCGCGCGGCGAACTCCGCCGATTCCTGCGCAGGCCGGCCAAACAGCTTCACCAGCGTGGCGCCGGGCGCGGAGAACCGCTCGGTCATCTGCGTGCTCATCACCGCGTTGTGATGTGCCGACTCGCGTTCCAGCCGGGCCAGCCGGGTGCCCATCCGCCGCGCCGGCAAGACGAACACCGGGAGCAGCAACAGGGCAAGCAGCGTGATCTGCCAGGAGATCCCGATCATCACCACCAGTGTCAGCACCAGCGTCACCAGGTTGCCGACTACCCCGGAGAGCGTGTCGCTGAATGCCCGCTGCGCGCCGATCACGTCGTTATTCAACCGGCTGACCAGTGCGCCAGTGCGGGTGCGGGTGAAAAATGCGATCGGCATGCGCTGCACGTGATCGAACACCGCGGTGCGCAGATCGAGGATCAGGCCTTCGCCAATGCTTGCTGACAGCCACCGGGTCACCAGCCCGAGCCCGGCTTCCGCCAGCGCGATGGCGGCGATGAGCGACGCAAGTGCGATCACGACGTCTGGCGTCGCCCCGTGCACGATCGCGTCGACGACCCGACCTGCGAGTACCGGTGTCGCGACCGCCAGCACCGCCGTGGCGACACTGAGCAGCAAGAAGCACGCCAATTGGGTACGGTGTGGCCGGGCGAACCCACCGATGCGCCGCAGCGTGGCCATGGAAAACGGGCGCCGCTCCTGCTGCGCATGCATCGCGTTGTACATCGACATCCATGCGGTGACTTCCATGTCCATCGCACACCACCGGGTTCTCGCCAAGCGTCCTGAGATCGCCGCCGTCCTCGGCTGGCTACCCGAACGAAGGCTAAAACCTCAATTTAAGTTGAGGTCAATTTGCTAGGTTTATCCTATATGAGCGTATTGTCGAGAACCGTCCCCGAGCCAGATCACTTACCGCGGCCCGCCCTGATCGCGAAGTGAGCCCCCAGGCAGCCGCATCACCTGTCAAGGCAAGCGACCTATTCTGGCGAAGGTCTGCAATCACGAGGAGGACAGTGGGCGAGGTCTGGCTGGGGGATATCCGGCTGCGCAACCGGCTGGTCACCTCCGCCAGCCTGCTCGGCTACGGTGCCTCTGACCCCGGTCTGGTGCCGTACGGGATGAGCCCGATCTCCCGGTTCGTGCCGCTGGAGCGATTCGGTGCGGTCACCACCCGCACCCTGACGGTGCAGTCCCGCGACGGGCATTTCACCAACCGCACCGACTGGCCACTTCGGGCACTGCCTAGCTTGTTGCGCCGCTACGCCACGGTGCTGCGCCGCGCCGACGCCGGCTGGATCAACGCCTTCGGCTGGTGCAACGTCGGGATCGATGCCTACCTGCGCGACTACTACCCGCGCACTCGCGACCAGAACACCATCATATCGGTGGGCGGGTTCGCGGCCGAGGAGTTCGTCGCCCTCGTCGACGCGGTGAATGCAGCGGTGTCCCCAGGCGAGATCGCGGCCGTGGAGTTCAACGTCTCCTGCCCGAATGTCGATCACGACTTCGAGCCGATCCTGGACGGCGTGCTCGCCGACGCGGTGCCTCGCAGCAGCCACCCGGTGATCCTCAAGCTGTCGCCGGATCGCGATTACCTCGGGCATGCCCGGCAGGCTGCCGCCGCCGGAGTCTCAGCACTCACCGCGATCAACACCGTGCGCGCGCTGCGGCTGGATCCGCGGACCGGCCAACCGTGGCTGACCAACCGCTACGGCGGGTTGTCCGGTCGGGCGGTAAAGCCGATCGGGCTGCGGGTAGTCGCGGAGCTACGCGATGCGGGGATCACCCTGCCGGTGATCGCGAGCGGCGGGATCCGCACCTTCGACGACTGCCGGGAGTACTTCTGGGCCGGTGCGGACGCGGTCAGCCTGGGCAGCGCGAGCTGGCTGGCTTCCTATCCCGGCTACGCGCTGTCCCCGCTGTGGGGCTGGCGCATCCGATCGCTGCTGCGCCGGGTTGAGGGCTATCGCCCTCAACCCGTGAGCGGCAAACAGAGCTATAGCTCGCAACGCCGCTCACAGGGGCAGCCGTAGGCTGCCAATCGATGGCCGATCCCTGCACCTATCGCCCCGCACCGGGGACGATTCCTGACGCACCCGGGGTGTACCGCTTCCGCGACGAGCACGGCCGGGTGATCTACGTCGGCAAGGCGAAGAGCCTACGCAGCCGGCTGAACTCCTACTTCGCTGACCTGTCCGGACTGCACCCGCGGACCCGGCAAATGGTCACCACCGCGGCGTCGGTGGAGTGGACGGTGGTCAGCACCGAGGTCGAGGCCCTGCAGCTGGAATACAACTGGATTAAGGAGTTCGATCCGCGGTTCAACGTCCGGTACCGCGATGACAAGACATATCCGGTACTAGCCGTGACGCTGAATGAGGAGTATCCACGGTTACACGTGTACCGAGGGCCCCGGCGGCGTGGGGTCCGGTACTTCGGACCGTACGCCCACGCCTGGGCGATCAGGGAGACGCTGGACCTGCTCACCAGGGTGTTCCCGGCTCGGGTGTGTTCAGCGGGTGTCTTCAAGCGACACGGCCAGATCGGCCGGCCCTGCCTGCTGGGTTACATCGACAAGTGTTCGGCGCCGTGCGTGGGAAACGTCACCGCTGAGGCACACCGCGCCATCGTTAATGACTTCTGTGACTTCCTGTCCGGCCGGACCGACAAGATGATCCGGCGGCTGGAGCGGGAGATGGAGACGGCGGCTGCCGAGCTGGAGTTCGAACGCGCCGCGCGGCTGCGTGACCACCTGGGGGCGCTGCGCCGGGCGATGGAGAAGCAGGCAGTGGTGCTTGGTGACGGCACCGACGCGGACGTAATCGCGTTTGCCTGCGATGAGCTCGAGGCGGCGGTGCAGGTGTTCCACGTCCGCGGCGGTCGGGTCCGCGGCCAGCGCGGCTGGGTGATCGAGCGGGTCGAGCAGGTCGATCTGGTCGGCCAGTTCCTGACCCAGTTCTATGGCGAACAAGCCGCGCTGGCCGGATCGGCCGACGATGCCACCCAGCCGGTGCCGCGGGAAGTGCTAGTTCCCGAGCTACCCGAGGACGCCGACACCCTGACCGAGTGGCTTTCCGGGCTGCGCGGCGCGCGAGTGCAGCTGCGGGTGCCGCAGCGGGGGGACAAGCGGGCGCTGGCCGACACCGTAGCGCGCAACGCCGCAGAGGCCTTCGCGCAGCACAAGCTGCGCCGCGCTGGCGACCTGACCGCCCGCGCCGCGGCGCTGCAGGAGATCCACGAGTACCTGGGGTTGGACACCGCCCCGCTGCGCATCGAATGCATCGACGTCAGCCACGTGCAGGGCAACGACGTGGTGGGCTCGCTGGTGGTCTTCGAGGACGGGCTGCCGCGCAAGTCGGATTACCGGCGCTTCGCGATCCGGGACGCGGCCGGGGAAGGCCGTTCCAACGACGTGGCGAGCATCGCCGAGGTGGTCCGCCGGCGCTTCGCCCGCTACCTGCGGGAAAACGAGCCGGATCAGTCGAACGACAGGCCCGGCCTGGATCCGGAAACGGGGCATCCGCGCAAATTCTCCTACCCGCCAAACCTGCTCATTGTCGACGGTGGCCCGGCCCAGGTAGCCGCGGCGGCTGAGGTGCTGTTCGAACTCGGCGTGACCGACGTGGCGGTCGCCGGGCTGGCCAAGCGGCTAGAGGAGATCTGGCTGCCCGGCGAGGCCGATCCGGTGATCCTGCCGCGCACCAGCGAGGGGCTTTATCTACTGCAGCGGGTGCGGGACGAGGCGCACCGGTTCGCAATTAGTTACCACCGGCAGAAACGGTCGGCGCGGATGACTAGCTCCGAATTAGACAATGTCGCCGGCCTCGGGCAGACCCGGCGAACTGCGCTGCTTAAACACTTCGGCTCGATGCGCCGCATCCGGCAGGCCAGTGTGCATGAGCTCACCGAGGTACCCGGGGTTGGTCCGAACACGGCCCGGGCAGTGCTCGCCGCGCTGGGTAGCACCGGAGAATTGAACAGCAACGGCGAAGGGGACAACGGGGCGGCGCCGTGACCGGGGCTCAGGGCGGTATCGAGGTCGCTGTGGTGTCCGGGCTATCCGGGGCGGGTCGCAGCACGGCCGCCAAGGTGCTGGAGGACCTGGGTTGGTTCGTGGTGGACAACCTGCCGCCCGAGCTGATCGCCACCATGGTCGAGCTCGGAGCCCGCTCCCAGGGCGTAGTGACCCGGGTCGCGGTGGTCATGGACGTGCGCAGCCGGGCGTTCACCGATGACCTCGCCGCGGTGATCAAGGATCTAGACGCCCGCGGCTACCGGCCCAAGGTGCTGTACCTGGAAGCCACCGACGCGGTGCTGATCCGTCGCTTCGAGCAGGTCCGGCGCAGCCACCCGCTGCAGGGCGATGGCCGGCTGGCCGATGGGATCGCCGCGGAGCGGGCGCTGCTCGCCCCGCTGCGCGACGAGGCCGACCTGGTGCTGGACACCACCGGGGTGTCCGTGCACCAGCTCCGAGCCAAGATCGAGCACGCGTTCGGTGGGGAAGCCAGCACCCGTACCCGGATCACCGTGGTGTCCTTCGGTTACAAATACGGGCTGCCGATGGACTCCGACCTCGTGATCGACGTGCGGTTCCTGCCCAACCCGTTCTGGATTCCGGAACTGCGCGAGTTCACTGGTCTGGACGCTGACGTCCGCAACTATGTGCTGTCCCAGGAGGGCGCCGAAGAGTTCTTGGATCGCTACCTGGAGCTGCTGCGGTTGATCAGCAGTGGGTACCGGCGGGAGGGCAAGCGTTACCTCACCATCGCGGTGGGGTGCACGGGTGGTAAACACCGCAGTGTGGTCGTTTCGGAGGCGCTGGCCGCCCGGCTCGGCCAGGAGGACGGGGTCACCGTCAAGGTGGTGCACCGGGACGTGGGTCGCGAGTGACCCGGGCGCTCAAGGCTGTCGCGCTGGGTGGCGGCCACGGACTGTATGCCACGCTGCTGGCGTTGCGGGTTATCACCGAGGACATCACTGCGATAGTCACGGTCGCTGATGATGGTGGCTCGTCCGGTCGGCTGCGCCGGGAACTGGGCGTGCTTCCGCCAGGTGACCTGCGGATGGCGCTGACCGCACTGGCGGCTGACGATGGGGATGGGGCGCGCTGGCGCCGGCTGTTCGCGCATCGCTTCGGTGGCACCGGGGCACTGGCCGGGCACGCCGTGGGCAACCTGGTGATGGCGGGGCTGCTGGAGGTACTCGGCGATCCGGTGGTGATGCTGGACGAGGTGTGCGGACTGCTCGGGGTGACCGGGCGGGTACTGCCGATGACCGTGCAGCCACTGGACATTGAAGCCGACGTGGCCGGCCTGGACGGTGACCCGGAGACCCTGCGGCGGATCCGGGGGCAGGTAGCGGTGGCCACCACGCCGGGTCGGGTGCACCGGGTGTGGCTGCGTCCCGAGCGGCCGCAGGCTTGCGCGGAAGCCGTCCGTGCGGTCGGTGAAGCCGACGTCGTCGTGCTCGGGCCAGGCTCATGGTTCACCAGTGTGCTGCCGCACCTGCTGGTCCCCGCCCTGGCTAGCGCGCTGGCTAACACCGCGGCCCGCCGGATACTGGTACTCAACCTTGCCCCGCAGCCGGGCGAGACCGCCGGTTTCTCACCGGAGCAGCACCTGACCGTCCTGCGTGATCACGCACCACCCGGATTCACCGTGCACGCGATCCTCGCCGATATCAACGCGGTCGCGGTGCCCGCCCGGTTGCACCGGTGTGCAACGGCGCTGAGCGGGCACGCGTACCTTGACCGGGTCGCAGACGACGGATCCACCGATCGTCACGATCCGGTAGCACTGGCCGCAGCGCTGCGTCGGATACTGGTGGACGAGCCTGGCAACCGCGAACGAACATCGCGCCTGTGTGACCGCGAACAATTCGACGAAGGGTCGCACCTGCAAGGGGAGGAGAAGCGCCAGTGGCCATGACCTCCGCCGTCAAGGACGAGCTGAGCCGGCTGCGGGTGACCAAGACGTGCTGCCGACGGGCCGAGGTCTCCTCGCTGCTGCGCTTCGCCGGAGGCCTGCACATCATCGCGGGGCGCGTAGTGGTGGAAGCCGAGCTAGACACCGGCTCCACCGCCCGCCGGCTGCGCCGGGAAGTGCACGAGCTGTACGGGCACAACTCCGATGTGCACCTGATCACGGCAGGTGGGCTGCGCAAAGGCACCTGCTACGTGGTGCGGGTGGTCCGTGACGGGGAGGGTCTGGCCCGCCAGACTGGGCTCCTGGACCTGCGCGGCCGTCCGGTGCGGGGGTTGCCCCCCCAGGTCGTCTCGGGCGGTATCTGCGATGCTGAGGCCTCCTGGCGCGGTGCATTCCTCGCGCACGGGTCGCTTACCGAGCCTGGCCGCTCGGCCGCGCTGGAGGTGACCTGCCCTGGGCCGGAGGCGGCGTTGGCCCTAGTCGGGGCGGCTCGCCGGCTGGGCATCGCGGCCAAGGCACGCGAGGTTCGAGGCGCTGATCGGGTGGTGATCCGCGACGGCGACGCCATCGGGGCGCTACTCACCCGGCTCGGCGCGCACGACTCGGTGCTGGCCTGGGAAGAACGCCGGGTGCGCCGGGAGGTCCGCGCCACCGCCAATCGGCTGGCCAACTTCGATGACGCTAACCTGCGCCGATCCGCACGCGCGGCGGTGGCCTCTGCGGCGCGGGTCAGCCGGGCCCTGGAGTTGCTTGGTACGAGCATCCCGGGGCATTTACTTACGGCGGGTCGGCTGCGGTTGGAGCACCGGCAGGCCTCACTGGAGGAGCTGGGCCAGCTCGCCGACCCGCCGCTGACCAAGGACGCCGTAGCAGGCCGGATCCGCCGGCTGCTGGCGATGGCCGACCGGCGGGCCGAAGAGCTCGGGGTGCCGGACACCGAATCCGCAGTCACCCCCGACATGTTGGAGGCATGACGAACACCCCGTAGCTCCCCCTCCTGGGGGGCCTGCGCGGTGGGTGGCGGCCGATAGGGTGGCCCCTGGAGAGAGGCAACGAAGTCGTGTCGGCTGTGGCGGCCGACGTCTGGAGTGTGGAGAGGGAGACAACATCGTGACCGTTCGAGTAGGGATCAACGGGTTCGGCCGCATCGGGCGGAACTTCTGGCGTGCCGTGCAGTCCAGCGGCCACGACATTGAGGTGGTGGCGTTCAACGACCTCGGAGACGTCGCGACCATGGCTCATCTGCTTAAGTACGACAGTGTGCTGGGTCGGCTGAACGAGGACGTGCGCGTCACCGACGATGGCATCGCGGTGGGCGGCAAGACCATCAAGGCGCTCGCCGAGCGGGACCCGGGTGCCCTGCCCTGGGGCGACTTGGGCGTCGATGTGGTGCTGGAGTCGACGGGTTTCTTCACCACCGCGCAGGACGCTCGCAAGCATGTCGACCCTGGCGGTGCGAAGAAGGTCATCATCTCCGCGCCAGCCGAGGGCGAGGACCTCACCGTGGTGCCCGGAGTCAACGATTCCAGGCTGGATCGTTCCCAGACGGTGATCTCCTGCGCGTCGTGTACCACCAACTGCTTGGCCCCGATGGCCAAGGTGCTCAACGACGCGCTGGGCATCGAGCGGGGCCTCATGACCACGATCCATGCCTATACGCAGGACCAAAACCTGCAGGATGGACCGCATAAGGACCTGCGCCGGGCCCGGGCCGCTGCGATCAACATCGTGCCAACCTCCACCGGGGCCGCCAAGGCCATCGGGCGGGTACTGCCGGAGCTCGACGGAAGGCTCGACGGCTACGCGATGCGGGTCCCGGTGCCCACCGGATCGATCACCGATATGTCCGCGTCGGTCTCCCGGGAGACCAGCGTCGAGGAGGTCAACGAGGCTTTCCGGGCCGCCGCCGACGGCCCGATGAAGGGCATCCTGCGCTACAGCGAGGAGCCGATTGTGTCCTCGGACATCATCACTGACCCGGCGTCGTGCATCTTCGATGCGCCACTGACCAAGGTGATCGGCAAGCAGGTCAAGATCGTCGGCTGGTATGACAACGAATGGGGCTATTCCAATCGTCTGACGGACCTGATCGTTCTGGTCGGTTCGCAGCTGTGAGGACGCTCGACGATCTGCTCGCCGGGGGCGTGTCGGGCCGGACCGTGCTGGTGCGCGCCGATCTCAACGTGCCCCTGGACGGGCCGCGTATCACTGATGACGGCCGGATTCGGGCTTCACTGCCTACCCTGCGGGCGCTGACCGGTGCTGGCGCCCGGGTGGTGGTGACCGCCCACCTGGGGCGTCCCAAAGGGGCGCCCGACCCAGCGTATTCGCTCGCTCCGGTCGCCGCGCGGCTCGGGGAGCTGATGGGCGGTCCGGTAGCGGCGGCGACCGACGTCGTCGGCGACTCTGCTCATGCCACGGTCGCCGACTTGCCCGACGGTGCGGTGGCGCTATTAGAGAACGTCCGCTTCGATCCGCGGGAGACATCCAAGGACACCACCGAGCGGGGTGAGCTGGCCAACGCGCTGGCCGCCCTGGCGGGTCCGGACGGCGCGTTCGTCTCCGACGGGTTCGGCGTGGTACATCGGGTGCAGGCCTCGGTCGTCGACATCGCCCAACGGCTGCCCGCCTACGCCGGCACCTTGGTGCTTACCGAGCTGACCACCCTGCGGCGGCTCACCGAGGCACCGGAGCGTCCCTACACCGTGGTGCTGGGCGGGTCGAAGGTGTCGGACAAGCTCGCCGTGATCGAGGCGTTGCTACCGAAGGTGGACACCCTGCTGGTCGGGGGCGGGATGTGCTTCACCTTCCTTGCCGCTGCCGGTCATCCGGTCGGCGCCTCGCTGGTGGAGCCGGACATGGTGGAGGTGTGCGCCCGGCTGCTGAAAGCTTCCGGTGACACCATCCGGCTGCCTCATGACGTGGTCATTGCCGATGAGTTCGCGGCGCACGCAAACACTCGCACGGTTGCGGCCGAGGACATCCCCGACGGGTGGATGGGCCTGGACATCGGCCCGGAGACGGTGCGCGACTTCGCCGCGGCGCTGGCCGGAGCTGCCACAGTGTTCTGGAACGGTCCCATGGGCGTGTTCGAACTTGCCCCCTTCGCGGCGGGTACCCGTGGCGTCGCGCAAGCCATCGCAGAGTCGGGCGCGTTCAGCGTGGTCGGTGGCGGCGACTCGGCCGCAGCGGTGCGGCTGCTGGATCTTCCCGAGGACAGGTTTTCGCACATCTCCACCGGAGGTGGCGCGTCATTGGAGTTCCTTGAGGGCAAGGTCCTGCCCGGTGTCGCGGTGTTGGAGGCTAAGGAGTGACCCGCCAACCGTTGATCGCCGGCAACTGGAAGATGAACCTCCATCACCTGGAGGCCATCGCCTTGGTGCAGAAGCTCGCCTTCGCCCTGCCGGAGAAGTACTTCGCCAAGGTCGAGGTGGCCGTGCTGACGCCGTTCACCGCGTTGCGCAGCGTGCAGACCCTCGTTGCGGGGGACAAGCTGCCGGTGCGCTACGGCGCGCAGGACCTATCCCCGAAGGACTCCGGCGCCTACACCGGCGACGTGTCCGGACCGATGCTGGCCAAGTTGGACTGCAGTTATGTCATCGTGGGGCACTCTGAACGGCGCGAACATCACGGTGAGGACGACGCGCTCGTGGGCAGCAAGGTGCGGGCCGCGCTGCGCAATGGCCTGGTCCCCATCCTATGTGTGGGTGAGGGTCTGGAGATTCGTGAGACCGGCGGGCACCTGGAGCACAGCATCGAGCAACTGCGTACTGCGTTGAAAGGTTTGTCTGCTGAACAGGTCCGGACCGTCGTCGTGGCCTATGAGCCGATCTGGGCGATCGGCACCGGGCGGGTCGCTACCCCGGCCGACGCGCAGGAGGTCTGCGGTGCGCTGCGGGAGGCGCTGGCGGATAAGTACGGCGCCGCGGTCGCCGACGACGTCCGGATTCTTTACGGCGGGTCGGTCAAATCGAGCAATGTCGCCGATCTGGTCGCCGAGCCCGACATCGACGGCGCCTTGGTGGGCGGTGCCAGCCTGGACGCCGATGAGTTCGCCAAGCTCTGTGCCCTTGCCGCGGGCGGTCCTCTACCGTGACGGAGTAACCTTGCCAAGCAGCCGTCGTCCGACGAGGGTGTGATGAAGCTCTTCCTGCAGATCCTGCTCCTGGTCACCAGCGTTGTGCTGATCTTGCTGGTCTTGCTGCATCGAAGTCGCGGCGGAGGGTTGTCCAGTCTGTTCGGTGGCGGCGTGCAATCAAGCCTGTCCGGGTCCAGCGTCGTGGAGAAGAATCTGGATCGGCTGACGTTGTTCGTCAGCTCGGTGTGGGTGATCTGCATCGTGGGGGTCGGACTTCTGATCAAGATCGGCTGAGCAGCCCCGGGTGGTGCCCGGGCAGTTCCGCAAGGTGAGGCGATCGATGGCAAGTGGCAACGCGATCCGCGGTACGCGGGTCGGAGCAGGTCCGATGGGAGAGTCCGAGCGGGGGGAGACTGCTCCCCGCCGTCGGGTGTCCTATTGGTGCGCGAACGGACACGAGTCTCGGCCTTCATTCGCAGTCGACGTCGAGGAACCCGAAATGTGGGACTGCCCGCGGTGCGGTTTCCCGGCTGGGCGCAACGAGCAGCGGCCACCCGACGCGCCGCGCAACGAGCCGTATAAGACCCACCTAGCCTACGTAAAGGAGCGCCGCTCCGACGCCGACGGCGAGGCCATCCTCGCGGAGGCACTCGCCAGGCTGAAGGCATCCCGCGAGCCCTAATGCTGGTCACCCTTCAAGCACCGCCACCCCCGATGCTAAGCGTTTTCAACGACGGCCAACCCAGGTGACTCATGACCGTGAGGCCTTGGGCAACGCGGCGGGCCGCAGCAGAAGCATCACAGCTCCGCGGGATTAGCGGCTGAGGAGTTCTGTGGGGAGCTTGGCGGCGGCGGCCCGGTCCAGCAACCACAGCGTGCGGCGGCGACCTGTCGCGCCGGCAGCGGGCAACTGCACCTCTCCTGCGCCGCGCAGCGCCATCGTCACCGCTGCGGCTTTCTCCGAGCCCGAGACGATCAACCACACCTCGGTGGCACACCGGATGGCGGGTAGGGTCATGCTGATCCGGATGGGTGGCGGTTTGGGACTGCCCCGTACGCCGATCACCGCGCGCTCGGTCTCGTAGACCGCGGGAGAGCCGGGGAACACCGAGGCGACGTGGCCGTCCTCGCCGATGCCGAGCAGGCAGACATCGAACGATGGCGCCGGGCCGCGATCCTCCGGTCGCCGTCGGCTCACCAGTAGGTCCTCATAGGCCTGGGCGGCGGCGTCCGGGTCGTCCCCCCAGGGGCCGTCCGAAGCCCCCATCGAGTAAACCCGGGCGGGGTCCACATCGACGTGGTCGAGGAGCGCCTCGCGAGCCTGGGTTTCGTTGCGCTCCGGATGGCCACTGGGGAGGAAACGCTCGTCGCCCCAGTAGAGATCCAACTGTCGCCAGTCCACCGCCGCAGCTGCCTGGGTGCTCGCTAGCTCACGGAGCACAGCGATACCGATGCCTCCCCCGGTCAGTACCAGTGATGCGGAACCCGAGGCGGTCTGGATGTCCACGATCCGGGTGATCAGCCGGGCGGCTGCGGCCGCAGCCAGCATCTCCGTGGTCGCGTGCACCACCACATCGGGACGGCTCACGGCTTGGTCCGTGTCTCGGTCGATCGGATGCTCTTCGCCACGCCGGTGCGGCGACCTTCCACTTCGGTCAGCGCCTGCAGCGCGGCATGGTAGATCTCATCATTATCTAGCCTGCGCAGCTCCTCGGCGAGGCAGTCGCGCACTGGGCGCCGTCTCAACGGCACCCGGCGGTCCGGTTGCCCCGGCTGACGCAGCGTGCCTACTTTCCCGTGGGGTCGAATCAATTCCACCGGGCCAGACCGACGCTCCAGAACCGCTGAGCTGACCCCGCCACCAGGAGGGCTGGGGCGACGCCGTACCGGGACTGGCAGGCGGGACCGCAGCCAGCCGGCGAGCAGGTCAACGGACGGGTTATCTGCGGCGCCGGTGACCGTGGCCGCTTCGACATCTTCATAGGGCGGTAGATCCAGGGCCGCGGCGAGCAGCGCGCGCCACGGGGTGATCCGGGACCACGCCAGGTCGGTGTCCCCGTCGGCGTAGGAGGTGCGGCGGCTCTCGAGTGCCTTGATCGGATGGTGTGCTGCGGCGGCATCGGTGATCCGGCGCTGCGTCAGCCTTCCGATGGGATCCTCCGCCGGAATCGCCGGGGCCACCCCAGGCCACCACGCGACCACCGGGCAGTCCGCTAGCAGCAGCGGTACCACCACGCTGTCGCCGTGGTCGGCCAATGGACCATACAGGCGCAGCACGAGCACCTCGGAAGCGCCGGCGTCACCACCGACGCGGATCTGCGCATCCAGCCGGGCCCCGGCTCGCTTGAGACCCCGGGCCACCACGAGCACCCGGCAGGGATGCTCCTTGCTGGCCTCGTTGGCGGCCTCAATCGACTGCTCCACCTGCTGGGAGTCATCGGTAATGATCACCAGGTTGAGTACCCGACCCAGGGCGACGGCACCACCACGCTCTCGGACGTCGATCAGCGCGTGGTTCACCGCCGACGTGGTCGTCGAAGGCAGATCGACTATCATTTCTTGCCTCCGGCAAGGGAGATCATCGCTCGCCTCCGGGTGGGGCCATTACCTGCCGTCGGCGAGGGAAAATCAAGGCCGTCTCCAGGTTCGGCCGGTCCTGGTGATCATCCGATCCGCGGATGGCGGCCCCCAGGTACCCGCAGGATAGGGCTCGGGCCTGTCCTGCTTCGCCCAGTGCTCAAGCACCGGGTCGAGGATCGCCCAGGACAACTCCACCTCGGTGGAGACCGGGAACAGCGACGGCTCGCCGAGCAGCATGTCCAGCAGCAGCCGCTCGTAGGCCTCGGGCGAGGACTCGGTAAACGCCGTGCCATAACGGAAGTCCATCGTGACGCCACGGACCTCCATCGCGGTTCCGGGCACCTTGGAGCCGAACCGGATCGTGACGCCCTCATCCGGCTGGATCCGGATGACCAGGGCATTTTGCCCCAGCTCCTCGGTCATGGTTTTTTCGAAGGGCAGGTAGGGGGCTCGCTTGAAGATCACCGCGATCTCGGTGACCCGCCGCCCCAGCCGCTTGCCGGTGCGCAGAAAGAACGGCACCCCAGCCCACCGCCGGTTGTCCACCTGCAGCGTGATCGCGGCGAAGGTCTCGGTAGTGGAGTCTTGACGGAAGCCCGGCTCTTCGAGCACCCCGACGACCTTGGTACCGCCCTGCCAGCCAGCGGTGTATTGGCCGCGCGCGGTGGTCTCATCCAACGGCTCCACGACCTTGGTGGCGGAGAGCACCTTGATCTTCTCGCCACGCAGCGATTCGGGGGAGAAGGACAGCGGTTCCTCCATCGCGGTGAGGGCCAGCAGTTGGAGCAGGTGGTTCTGGATCACGTCCCGGGCTGCCCCGATGCCGTCGTAGTAGCCGGCACGACCAGCCAGCCCGATGTCCTCGGCCATGGTGATCTGCACGTGGTCTACGTAGTGGCTGTTCCAGATTGGCTCGTAGAGCTGGTTGGCAAAGCGCAGCGCGAGAATGTTCTGGACGGTCTCCTTGCCGAGGTAATGGTCGATGCGAAATACCGATTCCTCGGGGAAGACATCGTTGACGATCTCGTTGAGTTCACAGGCGCTGCGCAGGTCGTGTCCGAACGGCTTTTCGATGACCACGCGACGCCACTGGTCGCCGTTCTGCGCGGCTAACCCCGTGCGGGCGAGCTGTTTGAGGACCACCGGAAACATCGCGGGCGGGATGGACAGGTAAAAGGCGTGGTTGCCGCCGGTTCCGCGCTCCTGATCGAGATCCGCGACCAGAGATGCAAGGCCGTCGAAAGCCGCGTCGTCCTCGAAGCTGCCGGGCACGAACCGGATGCCCTCGGATAGCCGCGCCCAGACCTCCTCCCGGAACGGGGTGCGGGCATGATCCCGGACCGCATCGTGGACCAGCTCGGCGAAGTTCTCGTCGGCCCAATCCCGGCGGGCGAACCCGACCAACGCGAAGCCCGGGGGTAGCAGCCCGCGATTGGCCAAGTCGTAGATCGCCGGCATCAGCTTCTTGCGGGACAGGTCCCCGGTCACGCCGAAGACGACCACACCGCACGGGCCGGCGATCCGGGGCAGCCGCTTGTCCCGGCTGTCCAGCAGTGGATTCACCCACCGCCTGCCCGGGGCCCTGCGTCCAGCGGTCACCTGAGCTCCTGCAGCGTGTGCACCAACTTGATTAGTCCGGCCGGCCGATCGAGTAGATGCAACCGCAGCACGGGGCGGCCGTGTGCGGCCAGCACCTCGGCGTCACCCAAGGCCTGGGCGCGTTGCAGGTCACCGAGGGTGAATTCGGTACCCGGCACCGGGATGTCCGCCTCGACCGCCCCGGTTAACTGTAGGAACGCCCCGTTCTGGTGGCCGCCCTTGTGATATTGGCCCGTTGAGTGCAGGAAGCGGGGACCCCATCCGAAGGTGATCTGCAGCTGGGTGCGACGGGCCAGCTCTGGGCGAAGCACCGCGGCGGAGGCGTCGGCGACGCGATCCAGATACGCCTGCACCGCGAGGTACCCAAACTCTGGGGTCGCGGCGACCAGCGCCCGCAGCGCGTCGCTCAAGGTGGCGACGTCGGCCGGTAGCCAGTAGCCGACGGGATACACCGCGACGTCACCATCGACGAACGCGGGCTCAACAACCGGCCTGGTGGCGCTCTCCAATTGGCTACGTGCGGCGACCTTTGCGGCTTCTACGTCGGGCTGGTCGAACGGGTTGATTCCCAGTAGCCGCCCGACTATCGCGATAGCGTGCTCCCAGAGCAGCAACTGTGCACCCAGGGTGCCAGTGACGGCCACGGCCGCTGACCCGCCCGGGCCGATTGCGACCGGGATAGCGTCCGGTCTGGCGTCGGCGAAGCCCGGCGCGGCCGGGCCCTCCACCACGACCGGCAACAGCCCGGTGCCCTCCTTACCGGTGGACTCAGCGATGAGCTGCTCGGCCCAATTGGCGAAACCGACGATCCCCGAGCCGGTGTCGGCGAGCACCACCTTCTCAGCACCGGCGGCATGCCCAGCAGCCAGCGCGCCGGCCAGGCGCAGCGCCGGGTTCGCTGGATCGTCGACGGCTAGCAACGGGGCGGCCTGCGCCGCATCATCCAGCAGCTTCGCGATATCCGCCCCGGCCAGACCGGCGGGGACCAGGCCGAAGGCGGTCAGCGCCGAGTAGCGCCCACCCACGTTCGGGTCAGCGGTGATCACCGCCCGGTAGCGTTGCGCCTCCGCGATTTCCTGTAGCGGCGATCCCGGGTCGGTCACCGCCACCAGGTGCGCCGCCGGATCCAGCCCGGCGGCGGCGAATGCGGCGGTGAACACCCGCCGGTGGCTTTCGGTCTCCACCGTGGAGCCCGACTTGGACGACACCACGAGCACGGTGCGCTCCAGGTCCCCGGCCAGCGCATCGGCCACCTGGCCGGGATCGGTGGTGTCCAGCACAGTCAGCGCCGCATTGTCAGTGGCGCAGATAACCTCCGGGGCCAGCGACGAGCCACCCATCCCGGCCAGCACGACCCGATCAATGCCGTCGGAATGTAGGTCGGCCCGCAGTGCCTCGATAGTGGCCAGCAGCGGCCGGGAGGTCTCAGGTAGCGCCACCCAGGCGAGTCGCCGCGCGGCTTCCGGCTGCGCCTGTGGTCCCCACAGGGTGGGGTCCTGCTTCGCCAGCGCTGACGCCACCCGCTCCGCGACAAGCTTGTCCACCCACGAATCCGCTGCGCCGGCCAAACTCGTGGCGCGGATGTCGACGGCGAGTTGCGACATCGATGGGAGCTGTGACATCGACGGTCAGTCTCCCGGACGTGGTGCGGCCTTGGCCAGCTGCTCAGCCACCATTTCGCCCAGCTCGGTCCAGGATGCGGCGAACTTCTCCACCCCTTCGCGTTCGAGCACAACAAATACGTCGTCGAGATCGATTCCGGCCTCGACCAGCTCGTCGAAGGTGCGTTGGGCCTGTTCGGCGGTGCCCGATACCTGGTCACCGGGCACCTGGCCGTGGTCGGCGAAGGCGAGCAGCGTCTTCTCCGGCATCGTGTTCACCACACCCGGGGCGATCAGTTCGGTGATGTACTTGGTGTCCGGGTAGGCTGGATTCTTCACGCCGGTGGACGCCCATAGCGGCCGCTGCGGCCGTGCCCCGGCTTCTTCCAGCAGAGCCCACCGCTGCGTCGCAAACTCCTGCTGGTAGGCCGCATAGGCCAGCCGGGCGTTGGCCACCGCGGCTTGACCGCGCAGCGCCAGGGCCTGCTCCGTGCCGATCGCGTCGAGCCGCTTGTCCATCTCAGTGTCCACCCGGGACACGAAGAACGAGGCGACCGACGCGATCGTGGCCAGCTCATGCCCGTTGGCTCTGGCCCGCTCCAGACCAGCGAAGAAAGCGTCCATTACCTGGCGGTAGCGCTGCACTGAGAAGACCAAGGTGACATTGACGCTGATCCCGTCGGCCAGTGTCCCGGTGATGGCTGGCAAGCCCTCCACCGTCGCCGGAATCTTGACCATGAGGTTGGGTCGGTCGACCACCTTCCACAGTTCTGCGGCCTGAGCGAGGGTGGCGTCGGTGTCGTGCGCCAGCCGGGGATCGACCTCGAGCGACACCCGGCCGTCCAGCCCGCCGGTGGCCTCCCAGGTTCCACTGAATACGTCACAGGTCAGTTGCACGTCCGCGACGGTGATTTCACGCACGGCCTCATCAACCGAAGCGCCGCGGGCCGCCAGCCCCCGCACCTGCTCGGCGTAATCCTCAGCGTGGGCCACCGCAGCGGTGAAGGTTGTCGGATTGCTGGTCACCCCGACCACATGCTTGTTGGTGATCAGGTCGGCTAGATTACCCGAGTTGATCCGTTGCCGGGACAGGTCGTCCAGCCAGATCGACACGCCCGCCTCAGACAGAGCCTGCAGGGTATTGGTGCTACTCACGAGGGTTCCTCCCGCCCGCAGAGGGGTCAATCCTTGACGCGTCCGAGGCTACGGCGAGCCGCGTCGGCCACCGCCTCGCCGGTGAAGCCGAACTCCCGGAACAGGGTTTTCCAGTCGGCCGACGCGCCGAAATGCTCCAGCGAAACCACCTCGCCGTAATCGCCGACGAAGCGGTGCCACGGCATCGCGACGCCGGCCTCGACGGCCACCCGAGCCCGCACCGACGGAGGGAGTATCTGGTCGCGGTACGCCTCGCCCTGCTCGTCGAACCACTCCACGCACGGCATCGATACCACCCGTGCCTTGATTCCCTCGGCCGCGAGCGTCTGCTGGGCGGTGACGGCGTACTGCACCTCGGAGCCGGTGGCGATCAGCAGCACGTCGGGCAGCCCTCCGCCGAGGTCGGATGAGGTGTCGGACAGCACGTAACCGCCGCGGGCGACGCCCGCGGCGTCGGTGCCCTCCAGCACCGGCACGTTCTGCCGGGTTAGGCACAGGCCGGTAGGCCGGGTGCCCTTCTCCAGCAGTGCCTTCCACGCCGCCGCAGTCTCATTGGCGTCCGCGGGCCGGACAATGTCCAGCCCGGGGATAGCCCGCAGCGCGGCCAGGTGTTCGACCGGCTGATGAGTGGGACCGTCTTCGCCGAGCCCGATGGAGTCGTGGGTCCAGACGTAGGTGGTCGGTGCCTGCATCAGTGCAGCCAGCCGCACCGCGGCGCGCATGTAGTCGCTGAAAATCAGGAACGTGCCGCCGTAGGGCCGGGTCGGCCCGTGCAGAACGATCCCGTTGAGGATCGCGCCCATGGCATGCTCGCGCACGCCGAAGTGCAGGATGCGCCCGTAGGGATGCGCGGTCCACATCTTCGTGGAAGTCTTCTCGGGGCCGAACGAGTCGGCTCCCTTGATCGTGGTGTTGTTGCTCTCGCCGAGGTCGGCGGAGCCACCCCACAGCTCTGGGAGCACCTCGCCGATGGCCGACAGCACCTCCCCGGACGCCTTGCGAGTCGCCACGTCTTTCGAGCCGGGCTCCCATGTGGGCAGCTTTTCCGCCCAGCCGGCCGGCAGTTCCCGGCGGGTTAGGCGGTCGAAGAGCGCGGCCCTGGAGGGGTCGCCCTGTCGCCAGGAATCGAAGGAGCGCTGCCATTGCTCGTGCATGTCCTGACCGCGGGCTATCACTTGCCGGGTGTGCTTGAGCACTTCCGGCTCGACCACGAAAGAGCGCTCCGGGTCGAAGCCCAATATCTCCTTCACCGCGGCCACCTCGTCGGCGCCCAGCGCGGAGCCATGCGCAGCCCCGGTGTTCATCTTGTTCGGCGCCGGGTAGGCGATCACGGTGCGCAGCACGATGAGCGAGGGTCGGCCGGTCTCGGCCTTGGCTGCTTTGAGCGCGTCCAGGATGCCGACGACGTCTTCGCCGCCCTGGACGGTCTGCACGTGCCATCCGTAGGCCCGGTAGCGGGCAGCAGTGTCCTCCGACAGCGCGATCTTGGTGTCGTCCTCGATGGAGATCTCGTTGGAATCGTAGATCACTACGAGGTTGCCAAGCTCCTGGGTGCCGGCCAGCGAGCAGGCTTCCGAGGTGACGCCCTCCTGGATATCACCGTCGGAGGCGAAGACGTAAATGTGGTGGTCGAAGGGGCTCTCCCCCCGCGGGGTATCGGGATCAAACAGGCCACGCTCCCGACGAGCCGCCATGGCCATCCCGACCGCGGCACCCAGACCCTGACCCAGTGGTCCAGTGGTGATCTCCACGCCGACGGTGTGCCCGTACTCGGGGTGGCCCGGGGTCTTGGAGCCCCAGGTGCGCAGCTGCTCGATATCTTCCAGCTCCAGCCCGTAGCCGCACAGGAACAGCTGGATGTACAGCGTCAGGCTGGAGTGGCCGACGGACAGCACGAACCGGTCCCGGCCGGTCCAGGCCGGATCGGTGGGATCGTGCCGCAACACTCGTTGGAACAGTGTGTATGCCAGCGGCGCGAGGCTCATGGCGGTGCCCGGATGGCCGCTGCCGACGCGCTGCACAGCGTCAGCGGCGAGCACCCGGATGGTGTCAACCGCACGGGTGTCCACATCGGTCCAGTCGTCTGGCACGTGGCGGGTGGTGCGCTGGGTCAGATCGTCGATGACGGACACACTCTGCTCCTGACTGTGCTCGGTGCGGCTGGCCCGTGGCGCGGATCGCCTGCTTGGGCCGATCTCTGCGATCCACCCTAGCGAGGTGGCGACACCCTGTGGCTCTGTTCAACCAGGAGCCCCCATTGGGGGTGACACGCGCCACGCGACTACCATCTCTGTATAAAGCAATACCCGCCCGGACCGCTGCTCATTCCTGCTGCTGTCCGTAATTCGTTATCGGGAGGGGCGACGGTGAGCGCAGCACCCCGGCCTCGGGGAGCGCGGTGAATAGCGCCGTTCAAGCCCCTGCACCACCGCGAACCGGGCGCCGTGGCGGTGTGCTGCGCGGCTACCTCGCCTTAACCAAGCCGCGAGTGATCGAGTTGCTGCTGGTCACCACCATACCGGCGATGTTGCTCGCCGCCCGCGGGGTGCCGTCCCCGTGGCTGATTCTGGCCACCCTGCTGGGCGGCAGCATGGCCGCGGGCAGTGCGAATGCGCTGAATTGCGTAGCCGACGCCGATATCGACGCCGAGATGCGCCGGACCCAAGCACGACCGTTGGTCACCCACGAGGTGCCTATCCGGCATGCGTTGATTTTCGGGATCGTACTGGGAGTGGCTGCTTTCGGCTTGCTGTGGGTCACCACCAATCTGCTCTCAGCGCTGTTGGCGGTCGCGACGATTCTGTTTTACGTCTTCGTCTATACGCTGTTGCTCAAACGCCGCACAGCGCAGAACATCATCTGGGGCGGTGCCGCCGGATGCATGCCGGTGGTGATTGGTTGGTCAGCCGTCACCGGCACGGTGGATTGGCCCGCGCTGGTGATGTTCGGAGTGATCTTTTTCTGGACGCCGCCGCACACTTGGGCGCTGGCGATGAAGTTCCGTGAAGATTACCAGCGGGTGGGCGTGCCGATGCTGCCCGCGGTGGCGTCTCCTGTATCAGTGGCACGCCGGATTGTGGTGTTCAGCTGGCTGATGGTGGCCTGGAGCCTGCTGCTGGTGCTGGCCACGGGATGGATCTACGCTGCTGTGGCGGTGTTCGCCGGCGGTTGGTTTGTGGCGATGGCGCACCGGCTGCACGCCGCGGTTCGGCGCGGTGTGACGGTCAACCCGATGCGGCTGTTCCATCTATCCAACACCTACCTGGCGCTGGTGTTCGTGGCGATCGCCGTCGACTCGGTGCTGCTTTAGGACGGGAACCCGGCGGTGCTCAGGTAGCGAAACGGGCGGCGGCGCGCTTGCGGGCCTTGGTGGCTTCGATTTCTCGGTCTTTCGGTGGCGCAGCGGTCACCAGTTCGTTCAGCAGGCGCATCGAGACGTCGGCGACCGCAGCGACCGCCCGTTCGAATGCCTCCGCGTTGCTCCGCGACGGCTCGGTGAACCCGCTGATTTTCCGCACGTACTGCAGCGCCGCGCTATATACCTCCTCCTGCGTCGCAGGCGGGTCGAAGTTGAACAGCGGGCGGATGTTGCGGCACATGCCGAAATCGTACGGGCACCGAGGTGCCCACGGGCTGAGCCGCGTTTGGGAGGCCCCCGCTGGGGACGCGCCGTCCTGAGGTGATCAGCGCCCGCCTGCCGATGTGATCGCCGACCCGAAGTGGTCGAGCTTTTGGCGGTCGAGAGCGAATGCCTCGTCTCGCACGCCGGTGCACACGTCGAGCCCGAACGGCTGCACGGTGTCGATTGCCTCGGCCACGTTGTCCGGATTCAGGCCGCCTGCCAGGAAGACCGGAACATCGAGCTGGCGGCGAATACGTGCACTCACCGCCCAGTTGTGCCGCCGGCCGGTGCCGCCAAGCTCCTTGACGTCCAACGTCGGATTACCGGAGTCGAGCAATACCGCGTCTACGAACTCCGCCGCCGCTGCGGCCTCCTCGATCGCACGATCGTCGACGACGTGCACGACTTGGACCAGACGGATACCTGGTAGAGCGGCGCGGAGCTGGCCATGGGCACCCGCGGGCAGCTTGTCAACGAGCTGAAGCGTGCTCGTCCGCGCACGCCGATGCTGCTCGATGATCGACTCAGCATCCTGCTGGGACGTCAGCAGGAAGCTGTCCACACCCGGCGGCACCCGGTCAGCGATCTCAGCGACCCGCTCATCTGGAATGACGCCAGGCCCACTCGGCATGCTCGACACCAACCCGACTGCTGATGCACCCGCCTCGATCGCCGCATCGAGCTCGTCCAAACTGGCGATGCAACAGACCTTGAATCGAACCCGCTCTCTCGGCTCCACATCTGGACCGTACGAGTGCCGGCGCTCCGCTCAGCACAGGATCCCGAGGAGCCACGTGCGAGTGCGACTGCAACCTGGTGTCCCCGACTCTCCGCGCATCAGGGTGCCCTGCGGCTGCTGATCAACGCCATCGGCGGAGCCGATTGTTCATCGCTTGGGAGCACAATGTTTGACCTCGATCTTAGTTGAGGTCTTAGCGTCACATGTAACGACGCCAGGGGCCGGACCGAAAACCGGTCGCTGACGCGCTTGCGCGCCGTCAGGATTTGTCAGACCCGTCCGCCAGGCTGAGCTGACCGACACGGTACAGGAGCCAACCGATGAATCATGCGATCTGGGCCGAGGGGCTGGTCAAGCGCTTCGGTGAAACCACCGCCCTCAACGGGGTGGATCTCGCGGTCCGCACCGGCACCGTCCTCGGCTTGCTCGGCCCGAACGGCGCGGGCAAGACCACCGCCGTTCGCATCCTGGCCACCTTGCTCCGGCCAGACGCCGGGTATGCCATGGTCGGCGGCTACGACGTGGTCCGCAACGCCCACCAGGTGCGCCAGCTGATCGGGCTGACCGGGCAATACGCGTCAGTCGACGAAGCCCTTACCGGCACGGAGAACCTACAGCTCATCGGCAGGCTGCTCGGGATGCCGCGGCGTGAGTCAAAGCAGCGCGCCCGCGAGCTGCTCGTGAGATTCGGGCTGACGGACGCGGCGGGACGAGCGGCGAAGACCTACTCCGGAGGCATGCGCCGCAGACTCGACTTGGCGGCGAGCCTCGTTGGCCGGCCGGAGCTGCTCTACCTCGACGAGCCGACCACGGGGCTGGACCCGCGGAGTCGTCTCGACCTGTGGGGTCTGGTGCGCAATCTGGTGGCCGACGGTGTGACAGTGCTGCTCACCACGCAGTACCTGGAGGAGGCCGACGAGCTGGCCGACGAGATCGCGGTTATCGACGATGGCAGGGTCATCGTGACCGGCACACCGGACGAGTTGAAGGCCAGGACCGGCGCCCGATCCCTCGCCGTGCGACCGGCGGATCAAGCGGACCTGCCCGTCGTGATCTCCGTGGTGGGGGAGCTCGCCAGGGTCGCACCGGAGGTGGATGGCCAGTTGGTGACGGCGCCGGTCACCGATGCCACGGTGCTGCCGGCCGTGGTGCGCCGGCTCGACAACGCCGGAGTGGTCATCACCGAACTCACGCTGCGCAACTCCAGCCTGAATGAGGTGTTCCTTTCCCTGACCGGGCATCCGGCGGAGGAGACCGCCCAGACCAAAGAGACCGAAGGGGCACTCGCATGACCGCCGCGACCGCGACCGCACTTCCCGCGCGGGAAGTGGCTCCCAGGGTCAGTCCCGTCGAAGGGCTACGGCAGACGATGACCCTCGCGTGGCGCACGCTGGTGCAGATCAGGCACAACCCGTGGGAGTCGGGGGACTTCAGCATCCAGCCGATCATCTTCGTGCTGCTGTTCACCTACGTGTTCGGCGGCGCGATCTCCCGATCGACCGGCGAGTACCTGACCTTCGCGCTGCCCGGGCTCATCGTGATGAACATGTTCTTCGTCACCATGTACGTTGGCATGGGGCTCAACACCGACCTGACCAAGGGCGTGTTCGACCGGCTGCGCTCGCTGCCGCTCGCCCGGTGGGCGCCACTGACCGGCCGCATCACCGCGGACTTGGTGAAGCAGGGCTGGTCAGTCGCTTTACTACTCGGCATTGGCGCGGTCCTCGGCTTCCGGGTCAGCACCTCGATTGTCGACGTCCTCGCCGCGGTCGCACTGATCCTTGTCTTCGCGCTCGCCTTCTCCTGGGTCTCGGTGCTGGTCGGCGTGCTCGCCAAGGACCCGGAGAAAGTGCAACTTTTCGGCATGACCACGCTGTTCCCGATCACGTTCGTCAGCAACGCGCTGGTACCGACCCAGACGATGCCGGGCTGGCTGCAGGCGTTCGTGAGTATCAACCCGGTGACGCTGCTCTCCGACGCATCCCGTGGACTCATGGTCGGTGGGCCCGTCACGGGGCCGGTCCTCGGGTCGTTGCTGTGGGCGGCCGTGATCGTCGTCGTCTTCGCTCCGCTGTCATTGTGGGCGCTCAAGCGCCGGGTGTGAGGCTTGCTGAGGTCACAGCACAGTACAGCGATCAGTGAGTTCCCGCGCTCGGCAGGAGTGACCGAGGTGATCTTCAACCCTGCGGCTTCGAAAGCTACCCGCGACGGCGTCGCAGCGCTCGAACAGCTACGCCTGGAGGCGAGCCGGGAGGCCAAAGGCGGAGAACAGGTTAGTGTCGAGGAAGTTGTGGTGCCCGACGATCCGGCCGCCGGAGACCTCGATGACCTGCAGGGCGAACGGTCGGTAGCCACCGTCGGCGTCCGGGCGGTACGAGCCGAATGCGGCGCAGCCGTTGGCCGCCGTCGGCACCAGGTGCGAGCCACGGCATCCGATTCCCTGGCCGAGGAACCACCGGCCCATCTCGACCGGCCCGCGCAGCCAGAAGTCGTAGGGCGGCATCGACATAACGGCGTCGTCGTGGAGAAGCGATACCAGGGAGGTGATGTCATAGCGCTCGAAGGCGTCCACGTACTGAGCAAGCAACGCCTGCTGGTCGGTGTCCACTGCATGCGAGTGAGAGGCTCCGGCGTCACTGACTTCGCGCGCCGCGAGGGTCGCTCGTGCTCGCTGGAGGGCGCTGTTGACTGACGCCACACTGGTGTCGAGTAGTTCAGCCACTTCGGTTGCTTGCCAGCGCAGTACCTCGCGCAGGATCAGCACCGCTCGTTGCCGGGCGGGAAGGTACTGGAGGGCGGTGACGAACGCCAGACGAATGGTCTCCCGCGACACCGCCAGCTCGGCCGGGTCGCCGTTGTCGGGCAGGATGCGGGCGTCCGGAATGGGCTGCACCCAGGCGTGGTCGGGAAGAGCCGGGCCGAGGGACGAATCAGCCGTCGAAGACGACCCCAGATCCATCGGCCGGGCCCGGCGCTCGCGGCCCCGCAGGAGATCCAGGCACACGTTGGTGGCGATGCGATAGAGCCATGACCGCAGGGTTGACCGGCCCGCAAAGCCGTCAACGCCCCGCCAGGCACGCACTATCGTCTCCTGCACGGCGTCGTCGGCCTCAAAGAAGGAGCCGAGCATCCGGTAGCAGTAACCGGTGAGTTCCCGGCGATGCTGCTCCAGGTCCTCCGGCCGGATCTCGCTGCTGCCGATAGTGTCAGAGCGGACGGACATAGATGCCAACTCTACGACGACGCGGCGATTCCTTCCCGGGGCCTCGTAGCCTGCACTGGGCGGGTGAGCGATGAGTTTGCGCCCTGGCGATCGTCGTACCGGTGATGGTGATGGCCCGACAGGTCGCCATACGACGGTGGCGGCGTGCGGCTGGAGAAGCTGAAGAAGGAGTACGGATGAGTGCGGTACGGGTATTGGTTGGGACCCGCAAGGGCGCGTTCGTCCTGACGTCGGACGGCAAGCGGGAGTGGTGGGACATCAGCGGTCCCTACTTTGGGGGATGGGAGGTTTACCACGTCACGGGATCTCCCGCTGACCCGAGTCGGCTGTATGCGTCGCAGTGCACGGGCTGGTTCGGGCAGCTGATCCAGCGCTCCGATGACGGTGGCACGACCTGGGAACCGGTGGGGAACCAGTTCTCCTACGACGGCGTCCCCGGCACGCACCAGTGGTATGACGGCACGCCGCACCCATGGGAGTTCGCGCGAGTCTGGCATCTCCAACCATCGCTGACCGATCCGGATACCGTCTACGCCGGGGTGGAAGACGCCGCCCTGTTCCGCTCGATCGACGGCGGGCAGACGTGGCAGGAGCTGTCCGGACTGCGCGGCCACGACTCAGCATCCGCTTGGCAACCAGGCGCTGGTGGGATGTGCCTGCACACGATCATTCAGCATCCGAGCGACCCTGGGCGGATCTTCGTGGCCATCTCATCTGCGGGCGTGTTCCGGACCGACGACGCCGGCAAGATGTGGCGCCCGGCGAACCGCGGTCTGCACTCCGAAGGTATCCCCGACCCGACTGCCGAGGTCGGCCACTGCGTGCACCGCCTTGCGATGCACCCGTCGCGTCCGGACGTGCTGTTCATGCAGAAGCACTGGGACGTCATGCGCAGCAACGATGCCGGCGAGTCGTGGCACGAAATCAGCGGTAACTTGCCGACCGACTTCGGTTTCCCGATCGACGTGCACGTGCACGAGCCGGACACCATCTATGTCGTTCCAATCAAGAGCGACTCGGAGCATTACCCGCCCGAGGGAAAGCTGCGGGTGTACCGGAGCCGGACGGGCGGCAACGAGTGGGAGGCGCTCACGAACGGTCTGCCGCAGAGCGATTGCTACGTCAACGTGTTGCGCGACGCGATGGCCGTTGATTCGCTTGATTCCTGCGGTGTGTACTTCGGGACGACCGGCGGGCAGGTGTACGTCTCGGCCGATGCTGGGGACAGCTGGGCGCCCATCGTCCGAGACCTTCCGGCGGTGCTGTCCGTCGAAGTCCAGACCCTGTCATGAACCCGGAAACGAACACAGCCATGATCCGCGTCAGACTCCCGGCGCATCTGCGGATGCTCGCGCACGTCGACGGCGAGGTGCAGCTGCACGTTGCGGGTCAGGCCACGCAGCGCTCGGTCCTCGACGCGCTCGAGGCCCGCTATCCGGTGCTGCGCGGGACGATCCGCGACCACGTCACCGGGCGGCGCCGGGCGTTCGTGCGGTTCTTCGCCTGCGAGCAGGATCTGTCCCATGAACCGCCGGACGCCCCGCTGCCCCACGCGGTCGCCAGAGGGTCCCAGCCATTTCTGGTCGTCGGGGCGATGGCAGGCGGCTAGCACGACGGCCGGCTCAACTGCCGACCATGGCGCGGTAGTGGTCGCGGAGGGCGAGGATCCGCTCCCGGCGGGCCGAGGTGAGGTAGTCGGGAGAACCGAGGTTCATGCTCCCGTACTGCTCGTGGGGATCGACGCCAATGGCACGCAGCAGGGGCTCGCTTCGCTGTGAAACGCTGCCCTGTCCGATCCCGAAATGGCCTACAAGGTCCTTGACCAGCATCTTATCGGTGAACAGATCGTTCGCCTTCCCGATGACCCAGCAGATCGCTGCGGCGGCGGTCTCCGCCCGGCCGCGGCGCCGAAAGATATCCGGGTCTGCGGCAGCTGCGCGGCCGAGGTGCCGGCGGCAGGCCGTGCGGTACTCCACGTCGAGCAGCTCATCGCAGCACTGGTCGATCAACTGGAGCACCTCGGTCACCCGCTCATGGATATCGGCTGGGATCGGGGCCCACGCGAAGGGCTCGTCGGGCAGTGGGGCCGTGTCGAGCTTGTCCAGGGCGTCCTCGCCGCCGACAGCGCGGCGCAGAGTATCGAGCATGATCTCCGAGAAGCTTGGCGGTTCGGCTTCGGGTAGCGGCCACGGGCCGTCGGGATGGAGCGCGCCCATCGCGGCCAGCAGTGCGGCTGGACCCTGTGGTCGTGGCGACCGGATCGTCTGCTGGTACTCCGGCTCGTACCTATCGACCACGGCGAGGGTATCGGCGGTGAGTGCGGTCCGGATGCCCCGCTCGTGATGGCAGAAGCGGACGAAGGCGCGCAGCAGGTCGGGGGCCTTGGCGAGGTAGGCTGCATCGGCGACGATCTTACGTGGAATCCAGTCGACGAGCAGGATCTCCACGGCCACCGGGCTCCAGCGCAGCGGGTCACCCGGCCCGTAGTCGGTGCCGAACCACAGCACCGACCCGAGCAGGCTGCGGTGATCGGCGTCGTCAAGACCGGCCCCAAAGGGGGAGGCGAGGAAGCGTTCGGTGAGTTCCTGCAGCGCGTCGCCATCCCAGTGCGGTCGCTGGTATCCGGTGCCACCATCGGGCAGCATGCCGATGGCCCATTCGAGGAGCAGGCGGCAGGCGGGCCAGGTCTCGGTCTCGAACGGCGGGAAGGTGATGGCGCTGCGCTCGATCGCGTCGTAGATCCGGGTGCGGGCGTCGGCCGGGGCAAGGTCCGTCCATGTCGTGTCCGGGTTGCCGCCGGCAGCGCGGCGCATCTGCGCGACGAGTGCGTCCAGCGGTTCGGCGACAGCGAAGGCGTCCTTGACCAGCGTGCCCATGTTGTGGTCGATGTAGACCACAAGCGACAGCGCGAAACCGCCGGGCAGGCTCACCCCGATCATGATGTTGTCGCCATCGCCGAGCACGTGAACCATCTCGACGACCCCATCGACCGTCGCCTGGCTGAGGTTGGTGAGCCAGTCGGGTAAGGCGTGCGCCCGTTCGATGATCTCGCGGCGGACCCGACGTCGCATTATCTCATCACCGGACAGCTCGGCGATCACAGCCAGCAGCGCCGAGGTCTCAAGCAGGTCGATGTGGAGGAACATCCGCACCAGCTCGTCGCGGGTTGGCAGCTCGGGTTCGGGCTCCTGAATGAACGGGTTGGCCCGCTGCGGCTCGAGCGCCGCAACCAGCGAGCTCACTAGCGACATCAGCGTGAGTGGGTGGCCGTCAGCGAGGGCGGCCGCGACATTTCCCATGAGATCGGGCTCGTCAGGGCGGGCGAGCCGCTGAGCGTTCTTGCCGTGGCCTGGCCGTCGCTTCGCGGGCCGGCGCTTTTCGCGGCGCGTTCGTTTGGACACGCGGGGAGGCTAAACCCCGCGCCCGACACTAGGTGAGTCGGCTGAGGAAACGGCCGACTTTGGCTGCTGTACTGGGATTTTGGGTGAGGGCGTAGTCGTAGAGGGCGATCGGGATCGCGAAGGAGTAGGTCGGGTAGGCGTGGATGGAGCCGATGATCGCGTCGACGGTGAGATCGTTGTTCATCGCCAACGTCAGCTCATTGATCAACTCGCCGGCGCAGTGACCCGCGATGTGCGCTCCGATGAGCCGCCGTTTGCTGTCGATGAGGAACTTCATCAGGCCGACGGGTTCGGCGTCGGTCACTGCACGCTCATTGTGGCTGTAGGGGAGGCGGATGACCTCGCAGGTCTCGCCGGCTGCGGGTATCTCGGCTTCGGTCCGGCCGACGTGCGCGATCTCCGGGTCGGTGAAGGTAACCCATGGCAGGTGCCCGGGGGCGAAGGCCGCCTTGATCGGGACAAAGATGTTACGGACCGCATGCGCTGCCTGGTGGCCGGCGTAATGGGTGAACGCCGGCCCGCCGGTTACGTCGCCGACGGCGTAGATGTGCGACTGGTTGGTCTGAAGCAGGTCGTTGACGGCGATCCCCCGGTCATTGGTGGTGACTCCGGCGGCGTCGAGTCCGAGCATTTCCAGGTTGGGCACCCGCCCGACCGCGCACAGGACCGCGTCCACCCGCAGCTCCCCAGCGTCAAAGGCGGGGCCGAGGGTGAGCACGATGTCCCCGCTGTCGCGGTGCACTGCGCTGGGCTGAGTATTAAGCCGCACACCGATTCCCTCATTGGTGAATTGACGCTCCAGTATGTCGATCATGTCGGCATCATCGCGGGGGATCAAATGCGGCCTGCGTTGCAGCACCGTCACCGTCGAGCCGAGCCGGTGCAACGCCTGGGCGAGCTCCACGCCGATTGGACCACCACCGATCACCGCGAGCCGGCCCGGTAGGTCGCTCAGGTCGAAGACGTCTTCGTTGGTCAGGTAGCCGACCTCGGCCAGCCCGTCGATGTTAGGTACCGCCGGTCGGCTACCCGAGGTGATCAGGACGAACTTGGCGGTGATGTCTTTGCCTGCGCTGTCTCTGCCGCTGATGTTTCGGGCTCCGACGCGCAGCGTGTGTGGGTCGCGGAAGGTGGCGCCACCAAGCAAGACATCGACGCCGAGCTCGGACAGCATCTCGGCGTCGTCGAGCTTGCCGATGTCGGCGATGGCCTGCTGCACCCGGGCGTTGACCGCGGCGAGCCCCTTATGCACGCTCTGCGCGGACAGTCCCCACCGCTGCGCGGTGGCGGCCTCGTGGGCCACCCGGGATGCCTTGATCAGCGCCTTGCTGGGGACACAGCCGTAATGCAGGCAGTCCCCGCCCAGCCGGTCCTTGTCGATCAATGCGACCCGCTTGGCGAAGAAGTGGGCGACCCGGGCGGCGATCAGCCCGCCTGATCCCGCGCCGATGATCGCCAGGTCGTAGTCGAAGGACGGCATTTGCGTTGTCTCCCTCAGCGGCATGTGGCTGCTTGCAGCAGGCATGCGGGGCGGACCCGGTCATCTGGCATGCGCGGCAGCCAGCGGCGCACGACGGCAGGTAGGCGTCGGGCAGCGCGCCGAGATCCACGGCTTGCGCGGTGCGCGCGTCGGGTAGCACGAGATCGTGTAGCGGTATGGGCTGGTCGAGCTCACGAGGCATGGATGTCCACGATCGGCAGCAACCGGCGCAGCTCGATGTTCTCGACCGGATCAAGCACGCAGTGCTGAACGCAGGCGGGGACAAGTTCACCAGTCTCCGGATGCGCCATCGCGTAGTGGCAGGACGCTAGCCGCTCCTGGGTGGCGAGAATCCGCGGCTCAGACGCTTTCTCGCCGCGTTTCATCAGCTGCCAGGCCGGCGCGACGTCCGCGGCGTTCATGAACTGGTGCACGACGAACGACACCGGTCGCAGGCCGTGTTGCAGCAGAACCCGCACCCCACCGACGCGGCGCAGGGTTCGGGCGATCCACTGGATCGCGATCACCACGAGGACCGGGTGGCGCACGATCGAGCGCACCAGCTTGCCGACCAGGTCCGGCATCTCCACGCCGGTGAAGTTGACCCCACCGAGGTAGCGGAAGAAGGCCTCCCTGGTGGCGAGATCACGCGGATCATCACCGGACAGGAACGGGTGCCACCGTGGGCCGACGTAAAATCCGTAGGCCGCCCGGTTGCACCGCAGGTCGCCGTGCTGAATCACGGTGTAGTCCAGCGTGGTGCCCACGCCCTTTTCGATCTCCTGCCATACCTGATCCATTCCGACCTGCTCGTAGTCCTCGTGCCAGCGCCGGTCGTCCCCCACGAACGCTGCCGGCTGGAAGGAGAACATGCCGAACCCCATCGCGTGGCAGTCCCGCACCACATCCGCAACCTGGCCGAGATTGGCCGGAGTGACCGTCATGTTGTGCGCCAGAAAGAAGCGCACCCCGTGCTGAGTGCGTAGCCGGGAGAACATGTCGACGAATCGCTGCCGGTAGGGATTGAGTTCCCGTTCGCTGTTTACTCGCGGGATGCCGCGCCGGCCGAACATGAGCATGTCGAAGTGTCCAGCAAAGGACAGCCGGCGCAGCCGCCGCCGTCCGTGCTTGTCCAGCGCCAGCTGTTCCAGGTAGTCGTAGTCGAAGTCCCCGTGGGACATGCTCATCGGCTCACGCCCGTACCGGCGCATCGTCAGTAGCGTTTCCGCGTGGTCGTCCGGGTGCAGCAGCGTCACTTCCCCGCCGATCAGTTGAGCATGAGCGCGGGGCCCGCGCAACCGGCGCAGCAACGCCATCTGCTTGTCGACCTCGGCGATGGTGTGTGACCCGTCGACGCGTACCCGGTTGGCGTCGCGCGAGTGGTAGCAGGGTGTGCACGCCAGATTGCAGCGTGGGAACACCCCGTGGGTGCCCTCGCAGCCCACCGCATGCCTGCCCAGGAACTGGCCCGGCGTCTTGACATGCTGGGGAAGCTCTGCCCAGCGGTGGTGCAGCACAGCGGCGAATTCCGGATCGACCGGCCGGGTCCGGCGTTCGAACCGCCGCAACATATCGATCAATCCCATGTGCACCACGCCTTCGCCAGCGGCCGCGCGGTTCGCGGCAGGCAGATGCCCTTGATTTCGCTGATCGGGTCGAACCGGTTCACCGACACGGTAAGAACACCCACCATAGCGGCCCGAACGAAAGGTATGTCCATGACGAGGTTGGCCCTTATAACCAGGTTGGCCCTATGACCAGGTTGGCACTGTGCGGTGGGACCTACTCCAACCCGTATGCGTTGCGGGCCTTCGTTCGCGACGCCCGGGCCCGCGGCGCCGATCGGCTGTGGTGCTTGGGTGACTTCGGCGCCTACGGCGCTGAGCCGGAGGCGATCTGGCCGTTGCTGATCGACAACGGCATTGAGTGCATCGCCGGTAACTATGAACTCGCTATCGGCCGAGGGGATCCTGACTGCGGCTGCGGATACGCCGACGCTGACGACAACGCCTTCGCCGCGATCGCCTACGACTACACGCTGCGGCACACCTCCGCGGAGTTCGCCGCATGGATGCGGACCTTGCCTACCGAGCACCGGAAGACCTTCGATGGGGTAGCGCTGCACCTGGTTCACGGCTCCCCGCTGGCCGTCAACGACTTTTGGTGGGAATCGCTGTCCGACGAGGCGCACCGGATGCGGATTGAGGCGTCGGGCGCAGACGTGATCTGCTGTACGCACTCCGGGTTGCCGTGGACCAGGCGCTTCGCCGGTGCGGGCCGAGACACGCTGGTAGTCAACGTCGGGGTGCTGGGCCGGCCGGCCAACGATGGCGGTCAGCATGTCTGGTACGCCCTGCTCGACATCGCTGACGGCCGCACGACCGCGGAGCTGGTGGTGCTCGACTACGACTGGCGGTCGCACGCCACCTCGATGCGCAACGCCGGGCTACCGGAGGCATTCGCCCAGACCGTGGAGACTGGGTGGTGGACCACCTGCCTGGAGATAGTGCCTCCAGTAGAGCGCTCTCGGGGCCGCTTCCAGCTCTATAAATCGGCGATGCCCGCCTTCGCTGGCGAGCAGGTGTCCTGGGGCGCTGCGCCAGAGATCCCGGACGACGGCGTTCCGGTACTCCCGCTGTTCGGCTCCGCACTGTTCCCGCCCCGGCTGTGGGTCTACACCAACTTCCATTGCAACCTGGCCTGCTGCTACTGCTCCGTCGCCTCGTCCCCGCAGGCCCGCCGCCGGTCGCTGGGCCTGCCCCGGTTCTGCGAGCTGGTCGACGCAGCGGCCGCGGAGGGCTTCACCGAGCTGTACGTCACCGGCGGCGAGCCCTTCCTTGAACGTGACCTCGTGGAGATGCTGCTCTACGCCACCGAGCGGCTCAACGTGGTGTGCCTGACCAACGCGATGCTGTATCAGGGCTGGCGACGCACGCAGCTGGAGCGTCTTGCCGGCCGGCAACGGTTGATCCTGCAGACTTCGCTGGACGGCGCCCGGCCTCGTTTCCACGACGCCAATCGCGGGCCAGGCGCCTGGGCCAGGGCGATGGAGGGGTTGGACCTGGCACTGTCGCTGGGCCTGCCGGTGCGGGTCGGGATGACCGAGACGGCGCAGAACTCCGCCGAGATTGAGCCGCTGCGAGCGCTGCTGGCCACCAAGGGGATCCGTGGCGCGGACTTCGCGGTCCGGCCGCTGGTCAAGCGGGGCCATTCCGCCGACGGGGTGGCCATCACCACCGACAACACCGTGCCCGAGCTGACCGTCACCGCCGACGGCTGGCACTGGCATCCCGCCGGCGCCGACATCGACACCTCGCCGGACATGCTGCTCGCCGGACCCGACATCAGCATGGCCGAGGCCAAACGGCGCGCGGTGGAGTTGTTCCTGCACCTGCGCCAGCGCGACGGATCTCTACCGTTGATCTACAACTGCGCTGTCTGAGGACCTACCGCAGCTGGGTTACGCTCCGCTCATGGAGTGCCTGGCGCTGCGCCGCGCGCTGGATCTCGCCCTGGAGAATGCCTCGGACGCCCAGCGCGCCCGCTTCTTCGCCGCGGACCACGGCGCTGCGCCCGTTCTCGACGGCGAACATGAAGCTCTTGAGCTGGCCCGCCGGGCGGCCGCCAGTGACGTCGGGCACGAGACCGTCAGCCGTCTGGAACTGGCGGTGGACGACCTGGCGACCAAATATCCCACCGCGCCACCCGCAGAATTACTCACTGACGTACGCCGATACCTGAGCTATGTGATGTGTCTCGTCGAGGCGCGTACAACGCTGCGGGAGCATCATCGGCTTCTTATCACTGCCGGCTGGCTCTCGCTGCTGGCGGCGACCCTGTATATCGACTTGAAGAAACGCGCCGCCGCGGCAGGGCGGTTGGCCACTGCGGCCAGCCTCGCTCAAGAGACCGAGCACGTGGAGATCGTCGCTTGGCGCTACGAGACCGAAGCCTGGCAAGTCTTGGCCGACGGTAACTACCCGCGTGCGGTGACACTCTCGCAGACAGGACAACAGGTGGCGCCTTGTGGTAGTGCGGCCGCGATCCAGGCAACCGCTCAGGAAGGTCGCGCTTGGGCGCGGCTCGGTGCGGCCAAGGACACCTACAGCGCGATCAACCGGTTGGCCAGGCTGGCGGCACCGCTTCCCAGGCCCGATCGGCCTGAGCACCACTATCGCTATGACCCAGACAAGGAGCTGGCTTTCACCGCCACCACGCTGGCCTGGGTCGGCGACTCCGCCGCAGAAAGCTACGCCCGGGAGGTCATCGCCCAGCTCGGCGGTACGCAGAATGCCAGTCGTTGGCCGCGACGGGTCGCTGCCGCCCAGATCGACCTGGCTCTGGCGCTACTGGGGAACGACCGGCCGGACGAAGCCTCCGCGACGGCGCTGAATGCCATGCTTTCTGGCCCGGGTGCCTGGAAGCCGTCTAACTTTTGGCGGGCGCTGGAAGTGGTCACGGCGGTGGAAGCCCGCGGATTGTCCGAGGCGACGGATCTGCGCGAGGCGTACGAGGTGATGCGGCGCGGCTGACTGCCGGTATCCCGGCTCCTTAGGGGGATGGGAGTGTCGGCCGGAAGCCGCATATCAGCGGCTCGTGGACGCCGGATTCACCGACCGGCTCATCTAACCCGTTCAACCTGAATAGGCATTGGCCACTTCATCGACCTGCTGGTAGCCGACGCGGAGCAGGAAGGTGCTGTTGCGTCCGTAGGATTTCATACCCAGTACGAAGAAGTTCGGCTCTGGCACTCGCAGCGTGTCCACTCCGTGCGACGCCTGAGCCAGACAGTCCGCCGGACCATCGTCCGCCGCGGCCAGCAGCGCTGCCGAGAGGTTCATCGGGGCGGCGGTGGCATAGCACTCGTGGACCTGGAGCTGCCGGTACAGCGCGGTGTCACCCAGGAAACCGGTCAAGGCGATGATGCGGTCAACGACGATCTCCTCGACATCGCCGGTGTTCGACCGGAGAGCGACCGCCACACCGTCGTCCGTCTCCCGCAGCGCGTCGACCACCACGCCGGTGCGCACCTGCACACCGGGCACCGCGCCGGACCGCAGCCGTTGGGACACCTCGACCAGCTCCTGGCGCTGGGGGAGTGGATCGTGGGGAATCTCCCCCCAGCCCGGGTCTGCCGCTCGCACCGCCCAGACAACGTTGGTGCCGGGCCGCTTGACGACCAGTTCGGCGAGGTCCCGCGCCGCGGTCTGGGCGGATTTGCCTGCGCCGATCAGAAGCACGCGGCGGCCTGCCCACTTCTCGTACTGGCGACCGATATCGGGGATCCGGCGAATGATCCGGTCAGCCACCCGCAGTTCACCCGGAGCCGGGATTCCGCCATCGCCAAGCACGTTGGCTTGGTGGTAGCTACCGGTGCAATCCAGCAGCAGATCAGCGTGTTCCACCTGTTCGACGCCGTCCGGGCCGGAGACGAGCAACCGGAACGGGTGCGAACCGCGCTGTGGTGTCCCGATCTCCTCGTGCTTGAGCAAACCCTGGCGAGCGACGGCAAGAACCTGGGTGCGCCGTCGAATGATAGCTGCCAGCTCGGGTAGTTCGGCCAATGGACTAAGGAGCTGCTCGGCAAACTCACCGCCGGTCGGACAGTACTCGGCGGGCCCGGGCGGTGTAACGCCCGCGGCGTGCAGATGAGCGAGCATCCGCGCCGATACGTTCATCGACCAGGGTGTGAAAAGCCGGATATGACTCCACGCCATCACGTTCGCAGCCACCGACTCAGCCGACTCGTACACGGTGGCGGACCATCCGTTGTCCAGAAAAGCCAACGCGGCGTCCAGGCCGATCGGCCCAGCACCGAGGATTGCGACGTGGCCAGGGCCATCGACTATTGCTGTCACGTGCACTCCGTCAGCTCGGTCATGCTCGATGCGCCCGTAAGGTGTGGGCTATTCCAGCATGTGTTCGACGCTCATGGGAGATCGGATCGACCACGACCATGGCAAGTAAGTCGGCGACAGTGTCGATTGTGGTGCCCGTGCTCAATGAGGCAGCACGCATCGAGGACTGCCTGCGACGATTGCGCCGCGACTTCCCAGCCTGCGAACTGGTGATAGTCGATGGCGGCAGCACCGATAGGACCTTCGACCTCGCGGCGCGATACGCATACACCATCCGCAGCGCTGCTGGCCGCGCCACCCAAATGAACACCGGAGCCGCGCTGACCACCGGCGACATCCTCTGGTTTATCCATGCCGACTGCCGGGTGCCGGCCGACGCGCTCGGCTTGCTCCGGCGGGCAGTCCAGGACCCCAGCGTGGTCGGTGGCGGCCTGCAATTGCGCTTCGACCAGCGCAGCTTGGGCCTGGATTACCTGGCGGCCAGCTCCAACCTGCGGGCTCGCCGGCTCAACTGGATATTCGGCGATCAGGCCATGTTCATCCGCCGCGACGTGTTCGACTCGGTGGGCGGCTTTCCCGAGCTACCCCTCATGGAGGATTTCGAGATGTCCCGCATCCTGCGGCGACGTGGTCGGCTCGCGGTGCTGCCGACCACCGTCACCGCCTCGGCCCGGCGGCTGGTCGACCAGGGTGTGTGGCGCATGACCGTGCTCATGCAGCTGCTCAAGCTGCAATATCTGCTCGGTGTCGACCCCGAGCGGATCCGCCGACGCTACGAAGCCGGCACCCGCCGCGGGCGTCGGCGCCATCCGGCTTCCGCCCGATAGACCCGCCCAAGCGCACACGTCCTCAGCGATACGTGTCGATGTCCCCGGCATCCCTGCGCGAATAGCACAGGTGCAGGAGCGCGGCGACTTGCCGATATGGGTCCCGGCTACCGGCTTCGCGTTCGGCTGCCAGCAGGTCAGCCAACGCGTCGGTGGCGGAGGCAGTGTCGTCCCGGTGATCGGTGAAGACCCGCACCCCAGACCAGCGATCACGGCGCCAGCCGAGTGGTTGGAGTATCCGGTCGACGGCTTCAGGGGTGTGGGCGTGCGCGGGCAGACCCAGCCGGTTGGTGTAGTCGAGCTTGTCGAAGGCTGTCAGCGCAGCGGACCAGTCTCCGCGCAGCCCGTCGCGCATGGCGGGGGCCAGGCCGTTGCGGACCAGCAGGGACATGCAGGCCCCGTTGCTGGCCACAGCCGAGAGGGCGGCCAGCATCGGGGTGATGTCGTCCAGGTACATCAGCACCCCATGGCACAGCACCAAGTCGAACGGGCCGGGTACTAGATCAGGGGCGGCCTCACCGGCACCTCGCACGAGCCGAATACGGGCACGGATCTCAGGTGCCTCCGTTGCCAGGCTTGCCTCGAAGTACCCCAGCAGCTGCTCTGACAGGTCTAGACCAGTGACCTCGTGACCGGCACGGGCTAACCTCAGCGCCTGGGTGCCCTGCCCACACCCAACATCGAGCACCTGAAGTGGACTGCCACTCTGGTGATCGACAAATTCTGCCAGCTGCGCGGCGACGACTTCCTGGCGGACCACACTCCGAAGGCGTCCCAGCTCACCCACCCACTGGTCGACACCAGCCAAGAAAGCAGTGTTCGGCTCCATACTGTGCACTGCCCGATTGTCGAGCATCCGATGCGACCAGGCAGCAGTCAGCGGGGAAGCAGTAGGAGCTTTCCGGTACTCCGGCGGCCCTGCAGGTCCCGGTGGGCACGTCCGGCCTCGGCAAGCGGGTACCGGCCACCGATCGTGATCCGCAGCGACCCGTCCAGGATCGCGTTGAACACCTCACCGGCGCGCCAGGTGAGCTCGTCGCGGGTCGCGACATAGTCCGCCAGCTTCGGCCTGGTGAGGAACACCGAGCCGGCCGAATTCAGCTGCTGAGGGTCCACCGGCGGCACTGGCCCGCTGGCCGCGCCGTAGAGCGCGAGCATCCCGCGCCGACGCAGTGAGGCGAGGCTGGCATCGAACGTCGACGCGCCCACGCCATCGTAGACAGCAGCGACGCCTTCCCCGCCGGTCAGCCGGCGGACCTCGCTGGCGACGTCCGCAACCTCGGTGTAGCGGATCGCCTCCGCTGCCCCGGCCTGCCGAGCCAGCCGTTCCTTCTCGGCGGTGGACACCGTGCCGATCACCCGGCCGCCGCGGGCGGTGGCCAGCTGGGTGAGCAGCAGGCCCATGCCGCCCGCCGCGGCATGCACCAGCACGGTCTCGCCGGGCTGCACGGAATGCACGGACACCGCGAGATAGTGCGCGGTCATGCCCTGCAGCAGGCAGCCCGCGGCAGTCTCGATGTCCACGCCCGGGGGCACCGGCACGGCTTGCTCGGCGGGTACCACGGCCTGCTCCGCGTAGCTGCCGGGACTCGTCGCCCACGCAACCCGGTCACCCACCGCGACACTGCCAACGTCGGGTCCCACGGCGATGACGGTGCCGGCGCCCTCCGCACCGGGGATGAAAGGCAGCGGCATCGGGTACGCCCCGCTGCGGTGGTAGGTGTCCAGATAGTTGACCCCGGCTGCGGCGAGCTCAACGAGTAGCTGGCCGGGCCCAGGCTCCGGATCGGGCAACTCGGCGAGCCGCAGGACATCGGGGCAGCCGGTCTCGGTGATCTGGATGGCACGCATCCCAGCACCCTACGATCCGCCGGCCAGCGCCCTTTTGGCCAGCCCGAGTGGCAGGCACCCGGAGCCGGCCAGAGTGTCGTGGAAATCCCGCAGTTCCCCGGGCCACTGGACGCGCAGCCGCTCAATCTCCAGGCAGCCGGTCAGGTAGGAGGGAGCCTGAGTCGGCCAGGCGCAGTACCGGTCGACCTCGGCTTTGGCGGTGCCGGGGGATAGCGACGCGCGCGTGGCCATGAACTCCTCAGCCTGCGCCGGGTCCATGTCCCCACAGTGCAGCGCGGTGTCCACCACGATCCGGGACGCCCGGAAGATCCGGGCTTCCAGGTGTGCGAGCTCGTGGGCTGGGTCGGTGAAGTATCCCTGCTGGCGCATCATGCCCTCGGCGTAGAGCGCCCAGCCCTCCGCGAAATAGCTGCTGCGGTGCACCGCCCGCACCGCCGGGGACGCTTCGGCTGACCAGGACAGCTGCCAGTGGTGCCCGGGGTAGGTCTCATGCACGGCGATGGTGGGTAGCTGGGCGCGGGCGTTGGTGCGCAGCCGCTGCGTGATCTCTTCGTCAGTGGCGCCGTCTGGGGTGAAGGGCACGAAGAAGTGGCCGATGCGGGATCGGGTCAGTGCAGGGGGCTGAAGATAGGACGCCACCGCCAGGATCGGGCGTTGGAAGGCTGGCGCCGGCACCACCCGGCACTGCTCGCCTTCGGCGAAGGTCACCAGCTCGTGGTCGGCGAGGAAGGCCCGAGCCCGCGCGGTCTCGGTCTCATACTCTGCGCGCATGGCCTGCAAGGTGGGCGGGTGGTCGTCCTGCAAGGCTTCCATGGCGGCCCGCCAGTCGGTGCTGCCGCCGGACACCCGAGGCGCCAGCTCCTGCATCTGCGCATCGAGTGCGTCCCAGGCCGCGACGCCCCGGCGGTGCAACTCGTCGGCCCCGTAGTCGAGCAGCTCACGTTGCGTCAGCAGCGCTGAGTACAGCGCCTCACCCATCCGCCAGTCGCCGGCGGCGCGCTCGGCGAAGTCGGTGAGGAAACCGGTGATTTCTTCGAATGCCTGCACCGCGGGCTCGGCCGCGTCCACCACGCGGGCTCGCAGCGCGGGGTCGTGGACCTCAGCGGGAAGCGAGTCGCGGAGGAATGCCGGGCCGGCCGCGGCCTGCCTGAGTGCACGGCGCACCAGCCGCGGAGCAGACAACTCGGGGTCTAGGTTTTGCCGACACGACTCGAGCACCTCGGGCACCTCGGCCAATCGGGCCGCCACCCCGCTCACCAGCTCCAGCTCGGGGCGCAGCCGGTGCAGGAACGGCAGCAGCAAGCCCGTGAACACCGGACTGAGATACACCGACGGGTCGCGCCGCCAGGCCGGCCAGCCGGCCGTGAGCAGTTCCCCGCGCAGCACCGAAACGACCAGGTCCCGGTCGATCCCGTCCGGCTCGGCCTCGAACCGCGCCAGCCATCCGGTGGCCTCCCGCTCCCGGCTGCGAAAGGCCGCGGCGCTGAAGTCGCCGAGCCGGTGAGCGTACCCCGGTGCGCCGAGGGCATTGGCATGCACCGGATGCTGGTCGAAGTACCAGTCGAGATAGACGCTGATGTGCTTGGCCGAAAGGTCTGGGTTCACAGATGTTGACCATATCCCAACGCCGGCCCACTCCGCCCGCCATTGAGTACGATCCATGGTGTGGCAACTCGTAAGGTGACTCTGTCAATCGATCAGACCGCGTGGGCTCTTGCCGAGGCCGTGGCTGCACGAGCCGGCATTTCCACCTCAGCGTGGTTGTCCGCCGCTGCTCGACGCGAGGCAGTCCGCCTAGGTGCGGGCACCAACTGGGGCGACACTGAAGCGGAGGCCATGGCTTACGACACCGACCTGGCCGCGGCTGAGGCGGACCTCCGTGCGGCGCGGTGAGCTACGCCGCTACACCCGGCCCAGCACGCCCCAACAGACGCGGACCGTCGCGATCATGTCTAGTGATGGCATCAACGAGTCTCCCCGGCCATGGCTGCTGGGCATAGAGCTTCGTGATCGCGACCCTGGCGACATTCTCGCCGTCCCCGTAACAGGGCACGGATTCGCTTATGCTGGCGACCTGTCCAAGCTCTACCGCGCCTGGACAGGCGATCGGGTGGGCGAGCTGGACACTACAACGCTGACCCGCCTCGACGGCGCCCTACGAGCAGCACTCGACCTGTGAGCGCCCGCCCAGCCCGACATGGAGACATATCGGGCCTATGACGACACTGACAGCCCCGATATGTCTCCATGTCGGGCTGCGGAGAGGCACCAATGGGTCAGCTAGGGGGTGAGCAGGGCCGGTTAGGTCGTGCCTGCGCTGGCCAGTGGGCGTGCACTGCTCACGGTAACGGCGGGCAGGTCGTCGCGGACCCGGCAGCTCGTCCAGAGTGCCGCCATCGCCATGACCACCAAGGCGGCACCGAGAACGTGCAGCGAGACGAGCACTTCGGGCACTCCGGAGAGGTATTGCACGACGCCGAGCGTGCCCTGCGCGAGCACCACGCAGACCAGCAGCAGGTAGCGTCGCCAGGTGCGGCTGGGCACACCGGCTGCCCGCAGCGCGAATCCCAGGCCGGTGAGCAATCCAAGGAAGCCGACGAGCAGGTTGGCGTGCAGTTGCGCCAGTGCCGGGACACTGACCGCGAGTCGCGGGGTGGCCGCATCGCCAGCATGCGGCCCTGCTGCGGTCACCAGCGTCCCGGCGATCAGCAACGCCGCCAACACCGCGATGGCGGTGCCCAGCAGGCCGCGCAAGGGCCCAGGTAGATGCCAGCGCGGCGGGGCGTCGCCTTCAGCGAAGGCAGCTACCAGCAGTACGGCCAGCCACACCAGCACCATCGAGACGAGAAAGTGAACGGCGACGCTCCACCACATCAGCCCGGTCAAGACCGTGATACCACCGATGAGCGCCTGCACGACAACACCGGCTGGCATCGTCGCGGCCAGCAGGATCAGCCGACGGCGCCGGGGTCGGAGGAGCAGCGCGACGATCAGGCAGGCCAGCCCGGCCAACCCGACCAACCCGACGAGCAGGCGATTGCCGAACTCGATCCACTGGTGTAGCACGGCGACCTCGGGATGCGGCTGCGGCACCAGGCTGCCGGGAAAGCACTGCGGCCAGGTCGGGCAGCCCAGGCCCGAACCGGTAACCCGTACCACCGAGCCGGTCACCGCGATGCCTGCTTGGGTGATGACCGCGGCGATCACCGTTGCCCGCGACAGGGTTGCAGCTACGCGGTCGGGAGAGGGTGCGGCAACCACAACGCTGATGTTAGGCAGCCGTCGCCCCTGACTGGGGTCGGGTCGCCGGGTTCCGAGTGTTCTCAGTGTCCCGAACTCGGCAGCAGAGCTCTCCGGCTTGCTGCGAACGACGCTGGCGCTGTCGAGCTCGGCAACAGGAGGATTGTCACGAGCCGAAGTTGTGGGGCGGGTTCATGACAGTCGCAGTGTGCGGGCGGCGAGCACACTGGCGCCCGCAGCCCACGCCAGCAGAACGCCCAGTGCACCCCACGGGATGGCGCCCCCGACCAGCGCGGCGTGGAGCCCCTCGGCCAGCGCCCCGGAGGGCAGCGCGGCGGCGATCGCAGAGAGCGGCTCAGGCAAGGTGTGGACGGACAGCACAATGCCACCCGCCACGATGAGCGCAAGCCACAACGTGTTCGCCACGGCAAGCACCACCTCGGCCCGCAGCGTCCCTCCGAGCAGCGCCCCGAGCGCACCGAACGCCGCCGTGCCGGCGAGGATCAGCAGCGCGGCAGGAGCGAGCCCTGCTGGCTCCGGGCGCCAGCCCAGGGCGACGGCCACCGTGCCGAGCACCACCAGCTGCACCAGCACGACCCCGAGCACTGCAAGTATCCGGCCAGCGACCAGCGACCACCGCGGCAACCCGGTGGCAGCCAACCGTTTGAGCACTCCGTAGCGGCGGTCGAAGCCCAGCGCGATGGCCTGCCCGGTGAACGCGGTGGACATCACGGCCAGCGCCAGAATGCGCGGAGTGACGTTATCCACCCGGGGGATCGGCACTGGTACCACCCTCAGCGCGGTGAGTCCGATCAGCAGTCCCAGCGGGATGAGCAGGGTGAGCAGCACCTGCTCCCCGTTACGTAAGGTAAGAACGAATTCGGTGCGAGCCTGGGTGAGCAGCATCCTCGGCAGCCGGCCCCGGCCTGGTGCGGGTGTGAAGGTGCCGGGCGAAAAGCGGGTCACGGCCGAAGTTCCCGTCCGGTGAGCTCAAGGAACACATCCTCGAGGCTGCGCCTGGATACTCGCAGGTCCTCGGCAAAAACCCCCTGCTGAGCACACCATGCTGTCACGGTGGCCATCACCTGCGGGTCGATCAGGCCCTCGACGAGGTATCCACCGGGGCGTGGTTCGCTGGCTCGGCACCCCTCAGGCAGTGCGGTGCACAGCGGGCCAAGGTCCAAGCCGGGCCGAGCCCCGAACCGCAGTTGCCGGTGCGCACCCGCGGTGGTCAGCTCAGCTGGGCTGCCCTGGGCCACCACCCGGCCATGGTCCATGATCACCACATGGTCGGCCAACGCCTCGGCCTCCTCCATCAGGTGAGTGGTGAACAGCACGCTTACTCCGTCCGCGCGCAATCTCCCGATGATGTCCCAGACCAGCCGCCGAGCCTGCGGGTCCATACCGGCGGTGGGCTCGTCGAGAAATACCAGCTCCGGTCGTCCGACGAGGGCGCAGGCCAGGGCAAGCCGTTGCTGTTGGCCCCCGGACAGTCGCTTATAGGGCACCCGCGCGACACTCGCGAGCCCAAGCACGTCAAGCAGCCACCCGACGTCCAGCGGCCGTGCCGCGCTTGCCGCCACCAGATCGAGCATCTCAGCGGCCCGCACGCCCGGGTAGGCCCCGCCACCCTGGAGCATCACCCCAATTCGGGGGCGTAGCGCGGCACCGTCGACGATCGGGTCTAGTCCCAGTACCCGCACCATCCCGGCGTCCGGTCGCAGGAAGCCTTCGCATACCTCCACCGTGGTGGTCTTGCCGGCACCGTTGGGGCCCAGCAGAGCCAGCACCGTGGCCGGCTGCAGCCGCAGGTCGAGCCCGTCTACGGCCCGGACCGCACCGAAGCTCCGAACCAGGCCGCAAACCTCGATAGCAGCCGGTGGCGCGGGTGGGGTCACGTTCACAGAGCCTAGGTCGCGATCCCGGATTCAGGCGCACTGGCCTGCGAGCCCGGTGCACTGGCCCGTGAGCCAGGCGCACCGGCCCGCAGCAATCCCGACAGCGCCCCACCGGACCGCAGGACTGCGGACAATGGAGGAGTGCGGCCCCGAACCAGCAACATCGGCACCACCAGGGTGACCGCCGCCGCCGCGATCGCCGAGGGCAACACCCAGGCCCGGAACAGAAAATCAGAGCCGGTGGGGGCCACCACTACCGCGAGCACCGCTGAGGCCGCGGTAGCGATGGTACGAAAGGCCGGGTGGGTAGCGGAGGCCGCCAGCGGGATCGCAGCCCACAGCAGGTACCACGGATGCACCACCGGTCCCAGCAGCACCACGGCGCCGAGCCCGACTCCGAGCCCAGCCAGCGGCTCGATCCGCCCCCGCCAGCCGTGCCACAGCAGCAGCAGGCAGATTACGCCGGAGGTGGCTAGTCCGGTAAGCCGCGTCAGCTCGAGCACCGTGTTCGTGTGATCGCCTAATCCGAGGAGGCTTCCGATCCACCCAGCCAGCAGGCCGAGTTCGGTGGCCACCGACATCCAGCTGCGCACCGCGCTAGGCGTGCCCAGCGCACCAGCCCAGCCAAAACCCAACCCGGTGCCCAGCCCGATCACCACGGTGGTGGCCACGGCGACCCCACCGACCGCCGCCGCAGCCCACACCACGTCCCGCAGTCGACCACCCCGGTGCCGGGCACACCACGCCATGACGAAGCCGAGGGCCAGGATGGCGGGTACCTTCACTTGTGCTGCGGCCGCGATGAGCGCTGTGCCGCTGAGCAGGTCTCGTCCCATCACGGGCCGGCGCAGCGTGAGCTCCAGCCCGACCAACATCAGACCCATCATCAGGGCCTCGTTGTGTGCCCCACTGACTAGGTGAAACAGCACCAACGGGTTGGCGACGCCGAGCCACAGCGCGAACACCGGCGAGACACCCGCTCGGCGGGCCAGCCGCGGCAGCGCCCAGACGATCATCACCAGGCCGGCCACCGCCAGGGTGCGGTGCAGCAGCGTGCCAAGCACGACGTTGTCGCCGGCAATCCAGTCGATCGGCCTACCGAGGGTGAGGAACAGCGGGCCATAGGGCGCCGGCGTGTTGCGCCAGATAGTGGGAATTCCCCGTACTAGGGAATGATCCACGCCTAGTGCGTCGGCGGGACCGAGCACATAGGGGTCCAGTCCGCGGTTGACCATCGCGCTCTGCGCGAGGTAGCTGTAGACGTCCCGGCTGAACATCGGTGGGGCGACCAGTAGTGGCACCGCCCACATGACCATCGTACGGTCGAGCTGGGCACGCGAGATGAGCCGGGCCCGTCCGGGAGCGGCCAGCGCGCCGAGCCACAACCAGGCCAGCACCACCATGACAATGCCGGTGTAGGCGACCGCCAGCGACGCGGTGGGCATCCGGGTGAACAGGCCCAGCACCGGGCGGCCGACCACCGGATTACCCAGTACTGGCGCCGTTCCTGCACCGAGCGAACCCAGGCCCATGAGCAGTGCGCCGACCGTGCCGAACCGGCGGACCGTCTCGAGCTGGCGGCTCTCGGCCTGATCCAGGCCGGTGGTGCGCAGCGCGCTGACCGGCGCTTCCAACGTAGGCGCAGGTGTCCCGACACCACGCACCTTCCCGGCCACCACGCCGCGAAGGGTAGCCGAGGTGACGCATCGCCACCGCCGAGCCGGCTCTGGCACGCACGGGATCCTGGTGATTCGGTTACGTGAAGTAGTCGGCTGCAGGTCCTGGGCTGCGGTGGCGACGCAGCACTGTTCGATCCGTTCGTCGAGGTCGCGCGCTCCTGGGCGTCGTATAACGCGGGGTGGGCGATCCTGTGCCGAATTCTGGTCAGGCGTTCGTTGAGTTGGGCGATGCGTTTGTTCACCGGCAGCGCCAGGACAGGTTGCTGGGCGTCGATCGCGCCGTCGAGACTAACCCTCGGAGAACGGAACAGGGACGTCTATCTGGGCTGAACGAAACTTCTCAGTTATGACAACGCGTTCGGTGATAAGGGTTATATCGGAACCGGCATCATCACCCCGATCGCAAGCCAGCCGGCGAAGAACTGCTCGACTGGCAGAAAGAGTTCAACACCACGATCAAGTGATTACCAGGTACGCGGCCAAGTGACTATCAGGTAGGCGGCGACATCAACCAGCAACTTTGCGCTGACCACATAGTCGGCGACCGCCTCGTCCTGCGGGACGACCTTGGTCTTGCTGATGTTGACCCCGGCCACCACCTCCCGAGTACAGCCGCGAGCGTGCAGATGGGCGGCGGCAGCTGCGGAGCCGGCGTTGTTGAAGCCGTCACGGTGCCGACCTCGACGAACGCAAACCCCAGTGCAACCAATGCATCAGCTCCCCGAGCGTCCTTGTCGGATCCTGCGGCGAGAGCCAGCGGACCGGGCAAATCGAGCCCAAGAGCCTGAATGCACAGCACGGGGTCGCGAGGAGCGAGCCAGCGGCGCAGCAACCATCCCAGCCCGGAGTCACCGCCACCGCGCGGATGAGCCCGAAGCCCAGCTGGTGCGCCCTCCGCCGGGAACGCACCGGGAGAAGATCGAGAACAGCACCTTGTACATGCCATGGCCTTCCGCATGCTTTGCACCCCTCCGCCGAAATACGTAACATAGACGTTGTGAAAAACGTGGGGACTGACCGTCGTACCCGCGAGTCAGTCGCGCGAATGTTGCTGGAGCACGGCCCGGTGACAGCTGCGCAGATCGCCGACTCGCTGGGGCTGGGCCCCGCCGCGGTGCGTCGCCACCTGGACGCCCTGCTCGCTGAGGGGCAGGCCACCTACCGTTCGGCACCGCGCCGGGGTCCCCGCGGCCGTGGTCGTCCAGCCAAGTTGTTCCTGCTCACCGACGCCGGCCGGGCGCGATTCGAGCACACCTACGATGATCTGGCGGTGGCCGCCCTGCGCTTTCTGTCCGAGCGCGACGGCGAGCAGGCAGTCCGCTCGTTTGCCGAGCGCCGAGTGAGCGACCTGGTCGATCGGCATCGCGCCAAGGTGGCCGCTGCGCCTAATCCGGTCGCCCGTGCGCAGCTGCTTGCGGTCGCTTTGACCAGTGAGGGTTACGCCGCGTCGGCTGAGCATGTCGGTGCTGGTGCGCAGTTATGCCAGCATCATTGCCCGGTCTCGCACGTCGCCGCGGAGTTTCCGCAACTGTGTGAGGCCGAGACGGCGGCCTTCGCCGAGCTGCTCGGCGTCCATGTGCAGCGGCTGGCCACCATCGCCCGCGGTGACGCGGTATGCACAACACACGTTCCCAAGGCTCGGGTACCGCACGGTGCCCGGACAACTGTCCCAACCACTCCCACCACTGAACCGGATGGAGGCGTCCCGGCATGACGACTGCCCCTGAGCAGGACGTACGCCCGCTTACCCAGGAAGAAACACTCTCTCGCCTGGGCCGCTACGAGTACGGCTGGGCCGACCCTGACGCCGCTGGCGCCAGCGCGCAGCGTGGCTTGTCCGAAGCCGTGGTACGCGGCATCTCGGCCAAGAAGAATGAACCGGAGTGGATGCTGGAGATGCGGCTGAAGGCGTTGCGCCTGTTCCAGCGCAAGCCGATGCCGCATTGGGGTGCCGATCTGTCCGGCATCGACTTCGACAACATCAAATACTTCGTCCGGTCGACCGAGAAGCAGGCGACGTCGTGGGATGAGCTGCCGCTTGACATCAAAAACACCTACGACAAGTTGGGCATCCCTGAGGCGGAGAAGCAGCGCCTCATCGCCGGAATCGCCGCACAGTACGAATCGGAAGTCGTCTACCACAAGATCCGCGAGGACCTTGAGGCACTGGGCGTATTGTTCCTCGACACCGACACCGGGCTGCGCGAGCACCCGGAGATTTTTCAGCAGTACTTCGGCAGTGTGATCCCGGCTGGGGACAACAAGTTCGCCGCGTTGAACACCGCGGTGTGGTCTGGTGGATCATTCATCTACGTGCCGCCCGGCGTGCACGTCGATATCCCGCTGCAGGCCTACTTCCGGATCAACACCGAGAACATGGGCCAGTTCGAGCGGACGCTGATTATCGTTGATGAGGGTGCTTACGTGCACTACGTCGAAGGCTGTACGGCGCCGATCTACAAGTCCGACTCGCTGCACTCTGCGGTCGTCGAGATCATCGTCAAGAAGGGCGGCCGGTGCCGTTACACCACGATCCAGAACTGGTCGAACAACGTCTACAACCTGGTCACCAAGCGGGCCACCGCGGCCGAGGGCGCGACCATGGAGTGGATTGACGGCAACCTTGGTTCCAAGGTGACCATGAAATACCCGTCGGTCTGGCTGCTCGGCGAGCACGCCAAGGGCGAGGTGCTCTCGGTGGCCTGCGCCGGCGAGGGCCAGCACCAGGATGCCGGTGCGAAGATGGTGCACGCCGCACCGCACACGTCGAGCACGATTGTGTCCAAGTCGGTGGCCCGCGGCGGCGGCCGGACGTCCTACCGTGGCTTGGTACAGGTCAATGAGGGCAGCCATCACTCCCGGTCCACGGTGAAGTGTGACGCCCTGCTGGTGGACCAGATCAGCCGCTCGGACACCTACCCCTACGTCGACATCCGCGAGGACGACGTGTCAATGGGGCACGAGGCCACTGTTTCCAAGGTCAGCGACGATCAGCTGTTCTACCTGATGAGCCGGGGGCTGACTGAGGACGAGGCCATGGCCATGATCGTGCGCGGGTTCATCGAGCCCATCGCCCGAGAGTTGCCCATGGAGTATGCCCTTGAGCTCAACCGCCTGATCGAACTGCAGATGGAAGGAGCCGTCGGCTGATATGACGGCCACCACTGACCGGCCGGCCGAGCACGGTCTGGCCGCGCATTCGCACGGCGGCGAGGTGCCGATTGTCTCCCGGGGGCAGCGGTTCACCTCCTACGACGTCGACGCCTTCGAGGTGCCCACGGGACGCGAGGAGGAGTGGCGGTTCACCCCCCTGCGGCGGCTGCGCGGGTTGCACAAGGGTGTCGCGGCCACCGGCACCGCGCAGGTCAGCGTGCAGGCCGCCGACGGGGTCACCGTTGAGGAGGTGAATCGGGAGGATCCGCGCCTGGGCGAGGGTGGCGTCCCTGCCGACCGGGTTGCCGCGCAGGCCTGGAGCGCCGCGGTGGGAGCCACCGTGGTGACCGTGGCCGCGGAAACCTGGATCGAGGATCCGGTGACGATCACTGTCATCGGTCCAGGCCCGGGGGAGGTCGCTTATGGACACCTGCAGGTCCGCCTCGAGGCGTTCGCCGAGGCCGTGGTGGCGCTCGACTACCTCGGCAGTGGCACTTACGCGGAAAACGTCGAGTTGGTCCTCGCTGACGGTGCCCGGCTCACTCTGATCAGCGTGCAGGATTGGGCCGACGACGCGGTGCACGTCGCCGCGCAGCACACCCGCCTTGGCCGCGACGCGGTCCTGCGAGCCACCACGGTGAGCCTGGGCGGCGATCTGGTCCGGCAGTCCCCGACGGTGACGTTCACCCAGCCCGGTGGCGACGCCGAGCTGTTGGGGTTGTACTTCGCCGACGCTGGGCAGCATCTGGAGCACCGCTTGCTGGTGGACCACGCTGTCCCACACTGCCGGTCCAACGTCGCCTACAAGGGCGCACTGCAGGGCAGTCCTGGAAAACCAGACGCGCACACCGTGTGGATCGGGGACGTGCTCATCCAGGCCGCTGCCGAGGGCACCGAGACTTTCGAGGTCAATCGCAACCTGGTGCTCACCGACGGTGCCCGGGCCGACTCGGTGCCCAACCTGGAGATCGAGACCGGGGAGATCGTCGGTGCCGGGCACGCTAGCACCACCGGCCGGTTCGACAACGAACAGCTGTTCTACCTCAGTTCCCGGGGTATTCCCCTCGAGCTGGCCCGCCGGCTGGTTGTCCGGGGCTTCTTCGGGGAGATCCTGCAGAAGATCACCGTGCCGCCGGTACGCGAGCGGCTGGAGGCGGCTATCGAGGCCGAGCTGGAGGCAGTGGGGGTATGACGGCGTTCCGAGTCTGCAGCCTGTCCGATCTCAAGGATGACGTGCCCACTGCTTTCGAGGTCGACAACGTGCCGGTGGTGTTGGTCCGCCAGGGCGAACGGGTATACGCGTTGGCCGATGTCTGCTCGCACGCTGAGATCGCGCTGTCCGAAGGCGAGGTGACTCGCAAGGGCCTGGAGTGCTGGCTGCACGGCTCGTGCTTTGACCTGGCCACCGGGGAGCCGTCCTCACCGCCGGCATCCGAACCGGTGGACACCTACGCTGTGACATTCGACGGTGACGACGTGTACGTCGATCCCTCCACTGTGACGAACCGCTAATTAAGGGACGACCGCTCGTAAAGACCAACCGCTAGCAGGAGCTGAGAACACACTAATGACCACCCTGGAAATCAAGGACCTGCACGTCGCGGTGCCCACCGACGACGAACAGACCCCCGAGAAAGAGATCCTGCGCGGCGTTGATCTGACCGTCCGGGCGGGGGAAACGCACGCGATGATGGGGCCCAATGGGTCGGGCAAGTCCACCCTGGCCTACGCGATCGCCGGGCACCCGCGCTACCGGGTCACCTCCGGGCAGGTGCTTCTCGATGGAGTCGATGTGCTGTCGATGTCGGTCGACGAACGTGCCCGAGCCGGCCTGTTTCTGGCCATGCAATACCCGGTCGAGGTGCCCGGTGTGTCGATGTCGAACTTCCTGCGCACCGCCGTCACTGCGATCCGCGGCGAGGCGCCGAAGCTGCGCACCTGGGTCAAGGAGGTCAAGGCGGCGATGTCCGAGCTGGACATCGACCCCTCCTTCGCTGAGCGCAACGTGAATGAGGGGTTCTCCGGCGGGGAGAAGAAGCGCCACGAGATCCTGCAGCTGTCCCTGCTCAAACCCAAGATTGCGGTGCTGGATGAGACCGACTCGGGCTTGGACGTCGATGCGTTGCGGGTGGTCTCCGAAGGGGTGAACCGGTACCGGTCCAGCGGGGACGTTGGCGTGCTGCTGATCACCCACTACACCCGGATCCTGCGACACGTCAGGCCTGACTACGTTCACGTCTTCGCGGGCGGACGCATCGTCGAGTCCGGCGGGCAGGAGCTCGCTGAGGAACTGGAGTCTGGCGGGTACGAGCGGTTTACCCGCCGCCAGGAGGTGACGGGGGTGTCGCCATGACTGCACCACTGACTGCCAGCGAGCAGGAGAAGATCCGCGCTGACTTCCCGATTCTGTGCCGCACGGTGCGGGAGGATCGGCCGCTGGTGTACCTGGACTCCGGGGCCACCTCGCAGCGACCCCGGCAGGTGCTGGACGCCGAGCGTGCCTTTCTTGAGCAGCACAATGCCGCGGTCCACCGCGGTGCGCACCAGCTCGCCGAGGAGGCCACTGACGCCTACGAGTCGGCTCGGGCTCGGATCGCGACCTTCGTCGGCGTCCACCCCGAGGAGGTGGTGTTCACCAAGAACGCCACCGAGGGCATCAACCTAGTCGCCTACGCATTGAGCAACTCCACGGTCGCCGGGGGGTCGGCGCAGCGCTTCGCGCTGGCGGCAGGCGACGAGGTCGTGGTGACCGAGATGGAACACCACGCCAATCTGGTGCCCTGGCAGGAGCTGTGCCGGCGTACCGGCGCCACGCTGCGGTGGTACCAGGTGACTGATGCTGGCCGGCTGGACCTGGATTCGCTGGAACTGTCCGAGCGCACCAAGGTGGTGGCCTTCACCCACCAGTCCAACGTGATGGGCACCGTTCCCCCGGTCGCGGAGCTGGTCCGCCGGGCTCGCCGGGTCGGGGCGCTGACCGTGCTGGACGCCTGCCAGTCGGTGCCGCACGGTCCGGTTGACTTTGCCGCGCTGGACGTTGACTTCGCGGTGTTCTCCGGACACAAGATGCTGGGTCCGTCCGGGGTCGGCGTGCTTTACGGCCGTCGCGAACTGCTGGAAGCGCTGCCGCCGTTCCTCACCGGCGGGTCGATGATCGAGCTGGTGAAGATGGAGGGCTCCACCTACGCTCCGCCGCCGCAGCGTTTCGAAGCTGGTGTTCCGATGACCTCGCAAGCGGTCGGCTTGGGCGCGGCGGTGGATTACCTGTCGGCGGTGGGCATGGACCGGATCGCCGCGCATGAGCGTGTCCTGACCGAACAAGCGCTGGCCGGCTTGTCGGAGATCGCCGGCGTGCGGATCATCGGTCCGGTTGACACCGAGGACCGGGGTGGCGCGGTGTCCTTCGTACTCGACGACGTGCACGCGCACGACGCCGGTCAGGTCCTCGACGACCTGGGGATCGCGGTCCGGGTCGGGCACCACTGCGCTTGGCCGTTGCACCGCCGTTTTGGCCTCGCCGCGACGGTGCGGGCCAGTTTCGCGTTGTACAACACCCCCGCCGAGGTCGAGACGTTGCTGGCCGGAGTGCACGAGGTGCGCCGTTTCTTCCGGGTGCCAGCATGAAAATAGAGCAGATGTACCAGGAGATCATCCTGGACCACTACCGCAACCCGCACCGGCAGGGCCTTCGGGAGCCCTTCGATGCTGAGTCCTACCAGATCAACCCCGTCTGTGGGGATGAGGTGACGCTGCGTGTAGCACTGGACGGCGATCGGGTCGCTGACGTGTCCTACGAGGCGATCGGCTGCTCGATCAGTCAGGCGGCCACCTCGGTGCTCACCGATCTGGTGGTCGGCCGGACCGTGGCCGAGTCGAAGTCCACGATGGACGCCTTTGTGGAAATGGTGCAAAGTCGGGGCCAGGTGGAGCCCGACGAGGACGTGCTCGCCGACGCGGTCGCCTTCGCCGGCGTGTCGCGTTACCCGGCCCGGATCAAGTGCGCCTTACTGGCCTGGATGGCGTTCAAGGATGCCGTCGGCCGAGCCGACGTTACGGATGCCGTCGGCCGAGCCGACGCTGACGGTTCAGATAACGGTGCCCAGCGAGCGGAGGCACAATGAGCTTGAACGACGAGACTAAAGTGCATCGTGGTGCCGCTGGGATGCCCCAGGTCCCGGCGCCCCGTCCGGCTGGTGAGCTGGCCGCAGTCGACGACGTCGAGGAAGCCATGCGCGATGTGGTCGACCCCGAACTTGGGATCAACGTCGTCGATCTGGGTCTGGTCTACGACATCCGGGTCGACGAGGACAACGTCGCCACCGTGGACATGACGCTGACCTCTGCGGCTTGTCCGTTGACCGACGTCATTGAGGACCAAACGCGCGCTGCGCTAGTCGGTGGCCCCGGCGGGGGACTGGTCGACGACGTGCGGATCAATTGGGTATGGATGCCGCCGTGGGGCCCAGACAAGATCACCGAGGACGGTCGGGAGCAACTGCGGGCGCTGGGCTTCACAGTCTGACATCGTGCAAGCCTCAGGTGGCGCACTGTATCCCTTACCCGGTGCGCCGTCCGAGAAGTCCCTGATCTACTCCGCGCAACGGCCAGTCAGCCTGGGGACGCGGCCCGGCGGCCCCAGCTGCGGGCCCGACAGCCATATCTCCGCGTAACACGTCCACCCGGTCTGAACCGGGACGCCCGAACACCCAACTAGTGGTCGGTATCGACTTCGCTTCACGATGCAGTCGGGCCAGCATCCGGGACACGTCCCGGTGCCCTGCGACCGTTCCTGGCACGCAGATCAGGGATGCCAGTGACAGCGTCACTTCGGGACCGTCGACCTCGCGCGGTTCATCGAGTACCGCAGAGCCGAACGGCACCACATCGTCGAGATCGGAGATCACGACGAAGTCGTCCCCACCAATATGGGCGACAGCCGCGGAGGGGATCGCCTTGGCCGCATTGGTTAACGCGCGGCCCAGCGTCCGAATCAGATCGTCGCCCGCGGCGAAGCCACCCCTGTCATTCACCGCTGCGAAGTTGTCGACGTCCAGCCAGCTCACCGCGAAGCTGTCCCCATTGGCCACCTTGCGGTCCACCAGTTGGGCGACCATGTCGCTGCCGGGTAGCCGGGTGAGCGGGTGTAGGGCGGCGGCCTGCTCAATGTTCATTTTGGCCACGCCCTGGATCACATCGCCGACGCTGACCGTGCCGGCGCACCGGCCGGCGGAGTCCAGCACGACGATGTCGTCGTACCTCCGGTGTGCCACGCTGCTGCTCACAAGCTCCAGTGCGGCCAGTGCGCTGGAGCTGGAGTCAAGTACCCGGGGCTCGTCAGCAAGCCGGGCAGCCTCCCGCTTGGCGTACAGCGCGTGCCCGTAGGCGCCGCTGACTGCGAGCAGGAACCGGTTGCGGTCCAACGTGTAGCGCGGTCGGCCCCCGTCATCCAGCAGCACCACCCCGCTGATGGTGGGCCGATCGCTGAGCACAGTGCGGACTTCCTCCCCGGTGGCCGATATCGGCAAAGTGACGGCGGGATGCATGAAGTCGGTGATCCGCGCCCCGGGCGGGCCGTGGGTCGGCGCCGGGGAAACCGGTGCTCGGAATTCCCCGATTGCCGAGATGGGCAGGTAGGTCAGGGGACGGCGGTTGGGCGGTCCCAAGAGGTCGCCCTGCGCGATGCCCACCCCGTATTGGCGCAGGGTGGCCAGTTGCTCCGGACATTCCACCCCTTCAGCTACCACCTGCGCCCCGATCCGGAGGGCCAGGTGCTGGAGCGCCTCGAGTACGGCCATACAGCTGCTTTCCCGCGGCAGCCCGAAGATGACCTCGCGATCCATCTTGATCAGATCGGGACTTGCTTCTGCGATCAGCGTGAGTGGATAGTTCCCAGCGCCTACGCCATCCAACGCGATGCGGTACCCGAGGCGACGCAGCCGGTGCAACCCGGCGAGGAGCAGCTCGGGTTTGAGCGCTGCGTGCGATGGGTTGATCTCCAGCACCGTCTGGCTCGCCTGCCGCCCGGTGTCGCTCAACGTGTGGTGCAGCGGAGCGAGCGTTTCCCCTTCGGTGACAACGGTGTCGGCCATCAGGTTGAGGTGCAACGGCAACAACGTTTCATGTTCTGAGGAGTAACGCGCGGCCGTGACAGCCAGCGTCACATCGAGCTTTTCCAGTCGTCCTGCGTGAGCGGCTGAACGCAGCAGCGACCGCACATCACGGTGCATGGGGCGAGCGAGCATCTCCATCGCCACTACGCCGCCGGTGTGCAGGTTGATCAACGGCTGAAACGCGAACCGGATGTCCACCGGTGTTTCGGGCACTGGGTGATAGTGCCTTGCACCATTAGTGCTGGGCAAATGGCTGTGTCTTTATTTCACCCCCTGTTCACGTCGTTGTAGGCTGGTGATGGTACGCGTATCAGGGCTACCGAAAGATGGGCCGACTGGCGGCCACGGAAGGTGACGAGCAGTGTACCCGTCGCGGCGAGTGCCACGAATAGAATGGGGTCTGTCAACCTTCCTGATGATAGCTGAAATTGTCGACACTTACTTTGACGCGTGGCGCGCAAGACTTCTGTTAAGGGCGCCTTACTAGGTGGACTCTTTCCCGTGAATTCGTAGATCAATAAGCGGTCGATCCGACCACGTGCCATCGCTGCGCCATTGCCTGTCGTTTATCCGCAAGTTCATCGAGACAGCGGATCCCGCTGCGAGAGCGGGTCGCCGGGCACTACCTTTTTCACCCGATCGGGTCTATTGGGCTCTATTAGTAGCGCCTAACTTCGCTGCAAGTTAGACAACAGGAGGCAGGGCCTTGGAGGCCTCTCCGGAGCGGAAGGGCCAGCCGTGATCACGACCGTGCTCGACGTTGTCGACGAGCCGATCCGCCGGAGGCTGCTGACGGGAGCCGGCGTGCTGGGCGTCCTGTCCGTCCTGATCGAACTCGGCCTGCACACGGTGCTGGGCTGATGCGCGTCCCGACCTACGTGGTCCCGGTGCGTCGCGGCGTGGCGGTGAGCGCCCGGATGCGTCGGATCACCCTTGGGGGGACCGAGCTGGCCGGGTTCGTCAGCACCGGGCTGGCTGACGAGCGCGTCAAACTGCTGCTTCCGCGCCCGGGACAGGACAGACCGGTCCTGCCCACCGTCGACGAATGGGGCTTCCACTATCCGTCGGGGGCCGTGCAACCGCTCAGCCGGACCATGACCGTCCGCCGGTTCGACCCGGTGGCGCTAGAGCTAGACATTGACGTCGCACTGCACGACCACGGTGGTGCAGCGGCGTGGGCGCTGCACACACAGAAGGGTGACTACGTAGGGATCGTCGGTCCTACCGGGGGCTATCGGCCCGCGCCGGAGGCCGACTGTCACGTGATCGCCGGCGACGAAGCTGCCCTGCCAGCCATCTGCACGATCGTCGAGCGGCTGCCTGCGGGCGTGCACGCACACGTATTCGTGGAGGTCGAGAATGATGCGGACGAGCTGACCATCGAGTCTGCCGCTGACGTGCAAGCCGTCTGGCTGCACCGCCGGGGTCGCGTGCCCAGCGCCGACGGCCCGCTGGTACGGGCTGTCACCGGACTGGCTTGGCCACCAGGCCGGGTGGACGTCTGGGCTGCCGGCGAGGCCCTCACAATGCGTGCCCTTCGCCGCTACCTGCGGGACGAACTCCGGCTTGACCGCGACCGGTTCCGGGTCACCGGCTACTGGCGCCACCGGCTTACTGAAGACAAGGCGAGGGCGACCCACCTCGCCGCGCAGGACGCGGCTCGCGCGGCGGGCGCCAGCGACAACGAGGTCGAAGATGCCGGAATCTACTGAACGTACTACCCGCGGCTAGCTGACCGGTGGTTGTAGATCTAAACCGTGAGAGTGTCCAGGATCTGCTGCCCGTAGCGCGCCAGCTTGGTCTCGCCAACACCGCTTATCATGCTGAGCTCGGCCAGAGTTGAGGGAGACTCGGTCGCGATCTGGCGCAGGGTCGCGTCGTGGAAAATTACATAGGCGGGCACACCCTGCTCCTTCGCGGCGGCGGCGCGCCATGCGCGCAGCTGCTCGAACACCGCCACCGCTTCTTCAGGCAGGTCGACGGGCGTGGCACGGCGGGGTTTGGCGTCTCTTGCGGCCTTCACGGCGCGCGCTGCCCGTTCGGGTTCGCGGCGCAGCGGGACCTCGCGCTGCCGGCTCAGCACCTCGCCACTGGAATCGGTGAGCACCAACGTGCCGTAGTCGCCCTCAACGGCGAGGAGCCCCTGCGCCAGCAGCTGGCGCACCACCCCGCGCCACTCGCCCTCGCGCAGCTCCGTGCTGATGCCGAACACCGTCAGAGAGTCGTGACCGAACTGGGTGACCTTGGCTGTCTTCTTGCCGAGCAGGATGTCGATCACGTGGCCCGCGCCGAACTTCTGGCGGCGTTCTCGATCGAGCCGGAAGACGGTCGAGAGGAGTTTCTGCGCGGCGATCGTGCCGTTCCACGACTCTGGCGGTGACAGGCAGGTGTCGCAGTTGTTGCACGCGGTGGCGTGCTGGCCGAAGTAGGCCAGCAGCTGGGCGCGGCGGCACTCGACCGTCTCGCACAGGGCCAGCATGGCGTCGAGGTGAGTGGAAAGACGGCGGCGGTGGGCGTCGTCGCCCTCCGAAGTGTCGATCAGCTTGCGCTGCTGCACGACGTCGGCCAGACCGTAGGCCAGCCAGGCGGTGGAGGGCAGGCCGTCCCGCCCGGCGCGGCCGGTCTCCTGGTAATAGCCCTCGACGGACTTGGGCAGGTCAAGGTGCGCGACGAAGCGCACGTCGGGTTTGTCGATGCCCATGCCGAACGCGATCGTGGCGACCATGACCAAGCCGTCCTCACGGAGAAAGCGCGCTTGGTTCGCGGATCGGGTCTGCGCGTCGAGGCCCGCGTGGTAGGGCAGTGCCTCGATCCCGTGGCCCAAGAGGAACTCCACGGTCTTCTCGACCGACGCCCGTGACAGGCAGTAAACGATGCCCGCATCGCCGGAGTGCTCGGTGTGGAGCAGCTCCAGCAGCTGCCGCTTAGGCTCGTTCTTCGGCACGATGCGGTACTGGATGTTCGGGCGGTCGAAGCTCGCCACGAAATGCCGTGCGCCGGTTAGGTTCAGCCGGGACGCGATCTCAGCATGGGTTGCCTTGGTGGCTGTCGCGGTCAGGGCGATGCGGGGCACGGTGGGCCACCGTTCGTGCAACATTGACAGGGCGAGGTAGTCGGGCCGGAAGTCGTGACCCCACTGGGCTACGCAATGTGCCTCATCAATAGCGAATAGCGCGATCGTGCCGCGGTCCAGGAGACTGCCCGTTGACTCGACGCGCAAGCGTTCCGGCGCCAGGTAGAGCAAGTTCAGCTCACCTGCGAGGAAGGCGGACTCGACCTGGCGGCGCTCGTAGGGGTCCTGTGTGGAGTTGAGGAAACCTGCCCGCACACCGAGGGCGATCAGGGCGTCGACTTGGTCCTGCATCAGCGCGATCAGCGGTGAGACGACGACGCCGACGCCTTCTCGCACCAGCGCGGGAATCTGGTAGCACAGCGACTTGCCGCCGCCGGTTGGCATGAGTACGAGTGCGTCACTACCGGCGATGACGTGGTCAATAACCTCTTGCTGCGCTCCCCGGAACGAGTCGTAGCCGAAGACGCGGCGCAGCACCCGCAGTGCCTCGCTCACGTCGAAACCTGTTTCGGGGCAGCCATCCGGCGATCCTATGACCGGCGTCGTCGAGGATCGGACCCGCGCAGCGCTCGTCGGTGCGGCACTAGCCTGGCATCCGTGGCGATCACGTTGACCGGAGTCAACCGGTATCCGATCAAGTCCTGCCGTGGCCATGCGGTCGATGACGCCGTGGTTGAGCGGTGGGGTCTGGCTGGTGATCGGCGGTGGATGCTCGTCGATGACGAGGGCCTCGTGGTGATGGCACGAGAGCATCCCCAGCTCGTGCTGGTCACCCCGCAGGTGGATGTCGACGGGCTGCTGGTGCAGGCGCCGGACGTCGAGCCACTGCTGGTACGCACACCGGATGGCGCCGTGCTCACCAATGTCCGAGTGTTCACCAGTGAGCTGACGGCTGCGCCCGCATCCGACGAGGCGCACGCCTGGTTCAGCAAGGTGGTTGGCGAACCGGTCCGGCTGGTGTACCTCGACGATCCCACCCGGCGCCGGCCGGACCCCGCGTACAGCCGTGACCAGGATCGGGTGTCGTTCGCCGACGGCTACCCGTTGCTGCTCGCCACCGAGGAATCCCTGGCCGCGCTGAACGATCTCATTGCCGAGGGACCGCGCGCCGACGAGGGGCCGGTGTCGATGACGAGGTTCCGCCCCAATCTGGTCATCGCGGGCGCGCCCCCCTGGTCCGAGGACGGCTGGCGGGTAGTGCGTATCGGCGCCGTGAGCTTCCGGGTGGCGAAGGCTTGCAGCCGCTGCGTGACCACCACGATCCATCCCGATACCGGGTGCAAGGGTAAAGAGCCGCTCACCACACTCGCCCGTCACCGGCGGTGGGATGGCAAAACCTGGTTCGCGATCAACCTCATTCCGGATTCCCCCGGCGCGACCCTGCACGTCGGCGATGAGGTCGAGATCGTCGAGCAGGTTGAGACCGACGAGCCGCTGCGCTAGAGGCGGATCGTGCGCCGACACGGTAGCCGGAGCTCGCCGCGACCCCTAATCGGCTCAGGGGAGGCCCCGCAGCAGCACGGTCTGGTCGGCGCTGCCGCTGGCCAGGATGCGTCCATCGGGCCTAAATGCCACCGAGGTGACGAAGTTGGTGTGGCCGGTCAGGGGTTGGCCTCGGGGCGTGGGGTGGGCTGGGTCGCTCACGTCCCACAGCCGCACGGTCCGGTCGGCGCTGCCGCTGGCCAGGGTGCGTCCATCGGGGCTGAACGCCACCGAGAAGACGGCGTCGGTGTGGCCGGTGAGGGGCTCGCCGAGGGGTTGGTGGCTGGCCACGTCCCACAACCGGACGGTTCGGTCGGCGCTGCCGCTGGCCAGGATCTGCCCATCGGGGCTGAACGCCACCACCTCGACGACGTCGGTGTGACCAGCCAAGACCGTGATTGGGATCGGGATCGGGCCACCCTGGGATGAGGTGGAGCGGCTCTGGTAGAGCGCGATCCCACTACCAGCCAGGAGGACAAGGAGCACGACGACTAGGCCTACGATGAGCTGCCGCGGTCGCAGCCGACGGGCGGTTTGTTGCCCGGCGGGTGGGAACACGTCTTCGGCTGTGGTAGCGACCGGGTCGCGGATACCTCCGGTGGTCTGGTCCCCGGCCCCAGTCAGCGTAGCCCTTTCGCCGTGATCGGCAGCACCTCCCGAGCTAACAACAAGGCTGCTTGTATCTTGAAGGCTGCTCTCCAACAGCCTAGTGAAAGTCCGCAGGGCAAAACCAAGCGACTCCGGATCTGACCCACTTTCCTCAAACACAGAAAGCCGTTCACCGAAGCTAAAGAACGCAACGTACGGCAGCTTTGTTCTCTCGAGAACCTGCCTTACAGGTATTTCCTTCGGCAACCACGACTTGTAGAACTCTTTGAACTGGATTGCAAACTCGTCCAGCCACTGCTGGGATAATTCATACTCGGTGCGTGAGTCGAACCTCGAGGGAAGTGGTACTACAGCTGCTGGTGCCCTGTCGTAAGGGAGCAGTTGTCGTCCTGCTTGTGCCCGTCGCACGACATCGATGACGCCATCGACACTCTGTCGACTTGCAGTGAAGACAGGAACGATTATATCTGGCAACTGGATTGTACAAACACCTCCAGAATCTGTAATTCCAGTTCGGCTATCGATGAGGACATAGTCGTATCGCTTCGCCCACTCTTGTCGGCAATGCTCAAAAAAGTCACCACCGTCGTCATTCATAAAGAATTCGGACCAATCGAAGTCCAAGACCCGCTTCGGGTATGACTCATCTGGTACCCACTAGTCAGCAGCTCAAGCACCCCTCCCTCGGTGTTGCGCCCTATCTCGACCGTGTACTCCCATAAGTGGTCTGCCGCATCACCTGTGTCTCGTTGCCGCTCTAGAAGCTCAAGCAGGTCACGTTTGTACTGAAGGTCACCGCCGAACTCTTTTTCCAAGTATCGGGTAAGCCCTGGGGCTTCGAGATCAAAGTCAACCACAAGTACACGGTGTCCGTTTTGCGCAAGAACTACGCCCACATTGGCCAGCGCTAGTGTCCGGCCGGCACCGCCCTTAAACGAGTAGAATGTAACGATCATGCTGCCCCTCCGAGGGAAGGCGGCCTGTCCTGCCTTCCTCCAAATTCGGAGAACATTGCAAGGTGGCGCACGTAGTGAACATTCCACTGAAAACTATCGTTCGGCACAGTCTCGATTGCTGAGGCCGCATCACGGGAAAGTTCCTGCATCTTCGCCGACAGTTTTTCGCATAGTACGCTGCGCTTTGTCATAAACGGGTCCGCGTATTCCGACAAGTTGAGAGCTTGCAGCGTAGACAAGAAAGGGGGAAACTTGTTTCCGTCATGGATCGTTGCTGGCAAGATTATTCGGTCGAAGACGCCCCGAACTTTGAATTCGTTGGCGCGAGCCAGCATGAAGCTCAGTTCGCGACGACACCACTCGCTGGAGAAGTACTGGCGTGACCACAAAGCAACCATCACTCGGGAGGCTTGGAGCGCATGCTCTAGCAATTCATGCCAGTTCTGGCCTATAGACACTATTGCCCGATCTTTGAAGACGACCGGCGTTCTACCGAATTCTTCTCCGAGCCAATGTGACAGTATTGGTTCGAAGATATCGTCAACGAAGGTCTCCCACTGACCGCTTCGACTATAGCTCAGAAAGACATCATACTTGTAGCCGCCGCTGGAATTGTCCATGCAACCTCACCGAGGTCATGCGCTGATCGTGGCACCAAAGCTTAGCCGTACTACCGCGCCAGGGCCGATGTGGGACAGCTGGACCATTGACTTCAGATCTGGGTCATGTCGCGCCTGCCCTCGCGGACTGGTCAAAGAACGAAGAGCGCCCGCTCCTTGGCGGGAGGGCTCCGGGATGGGCTTGCGCTGAGGCGGCGCCAATGGATCGACCTACACCCGCGTGACGATGACCTTGCCGGCGCCGAGCCAGGACGTGAACCGTGGCCCGCAGTGCACCGCATGAGACAAACCCCTGTGAACCCTTCCGGTGACGGGAGACTAACTGGAACACGTGTTGGTGACCGCAGGTTCCGGGATAGCCCGAACGGCGGCGTCCTCGGCGGCCGCCTCGGCTGCCGAGGAC
>JALZHU010000017.1 GCA_030860695.1 Actinomycetota bacterium | reverse complement strand
GGGCAGAGTGGTCGGGCTGGGCAGAGTGGTCGGGCTGGGCAGAGTGGTCGGGCTGATCCGGAGTGGTTGGCGCCGCCCTGCCGCCACTGTCGCCACCGCCCTCGCCGACCGTGGCCAGGGTGGCGCCGACTGCGGCGGTCTCGTCCTGGGCGACGACGATCTCCAGCACGGTGCCTGCCACCGGCGAGGGAATCTCCGTGTCGACCTTGTCGGTGGACACCTCGAGCAGCGGCTCATCCACCTCGACGGTGTCACCGACCTGCTTGAGCCACCGGGTCACGGTGCCCGCGGTAACGCTTTCCCCCAACGCAGGCATGGTCACGGGGATCCTAAAGCCCCTGTCGGCCGGGGCTGGTGGGGCGGCCGGCTGTTGCGGTGGCTCCACCCAGCCGGTCTGATCGCGTCCACTGTGATCCCGTCCGGTGCGATCAGATGAGTCACCAATCACGGCTAGCTCCGCGCCGACCTCGACGGTTCCGTCCTCGGGCACGACGATTCGCTGCAGCACTCCGGCCGCGGGCGAGGGGATCTCTGTGTCGACTTTATCGGTGGATATCTCGACCAACGGTTCGTCCACCTCAACGGTGTCACCCTCCCGTTTGAGCCAGCGCGTCACCGTTCCTTCGGTGACGCTCTCACCGAGCGCTGGCATCGCCACGGAGTACGCCATCTGTTGCCTCGACTCCTCGTCTTCCCTAGGTCGTTGGTGAGCGGTCTGCGCGTCGATCAGCCGTGTGCGTGCAGCGGCTTGCCCGCCAGGGCGAGGTGCGCCTCGCCGAGGGCCTCGTTCTGCGTCGGGTGGGCATGCACAAGCGCAGCGACGTCCTCCGGGTAGGCCTCCCAATTGACGATCAGCTGGGCCTCGCCGATCAGTTCGCCGACGCGGTCGCCGACCATGTGCACCCCCAGTACCGGGCCATCCTTGGCGCGCACCAACTTGATCGCGCCGCGGGTCTGCAAAATCTGGCTGCGGCCGTTGCCGGCCAAGTCGTAGGTGATCGTTTCAATCTCCCCGTGGCGGTCCTTGGCCTGCGCCTCGGTGAGCCCGACCGAGGCCACCTGCGGCTCGCAGTAGGTCACCCGCGGGATGCCGTCCTCGTCGATCGGAGTTGGGTTGCGTCCAGCGATGTCCTCGGCGAGAAAGATGCCTTGGGCGAACCCGCGGTGCGCGAGCTGCAGCCCGGGCACGATGTCCCCGAGTGCATACACCCCTGGAAGGTTGGTGCGCAGCCGGCTGTCGGTGAGCACGAAGCCACGTTCCATCTGCACGCCGGCCTCGGCGTACCCGGCCTCCGCTGTGTTCGGGCCCCGTCCAACCGCGACCAGCAGCAGATCAGCCTCGAACTGCTCACCGGACTCCAGGCTCACCGTGACACCGGAGTCAGACTGGTTCGCACCGGTGAATTTCACTCCGGTCTTGAACGTGATGCCGCGTCGGCGGAAGGCTCGCTCCAGTTGCTTGGAACAGAAGTCGTCCTCGGCCGGCAGCAGCCGGGGCAGCGCCTCCACAACGGTCACCTCGGCACCGAACGAGCGCCACACGCTGGCGAACTCGACTCCGATGACGCCGCCGCCCAGGACCACCACATGGTCCGGCAGGTAATCCAGGTTCAGCGCCTGATCGCTGGTGATGAATCGGCCGCCGATCTGCAAGCCGGGTAGGGACTTGGCATAGGAACCGGTCGCCAGCACGATGCTGCGCCCGGTGTAGCGCTGCCCGTCAACGTCGACGGCGTTCGGGGCGACGAACCGTCCGGTGCCCTCGACATGGCGGATCCCCCGAGAGGACACCAACCCTTGTAGCCCTTTGAACATCTTGGCGACGACGCCGTCCTTGTACTTGTTGACCCCGCCCATGTCGATGCCCTCAAGCGCGGTCTTTACCCCGAACTGATGCCCGTCCCGAGCAGCATCGGCTACCTCGGCGGCCTGCAGCAGCGCCTTGGTCGGGATACAGCCACGGTGCAGGCAAGTGCCGCCCAGCTTGTCCTTCTCGATCAGGATGACGGACAGACCCAGTTGTGCGGCGCGCAGGGCGCAGGCGTAACCGCCCGAGCCGCCACCGAGAATGACCAAGTCAGCGGAGGCGTCCGTCACGGAGGTAGTGGTCACTGAGACGCTCCTCAAGCAGACGTCGGTAGCGTGGCGTTGGGCGCCACGGCCATCTTGTCACCACGCTCTGCGCGCCGGCGACCTGGGCAATGTCGCGCAGCGCTGCCGAATAGCTGCGGAGTAATCGCTCGACAAGCGCCTCGAACTGGCAGGATCGCCGTAAGGGCAGTAGCGGCGGAGGAGGTGCCGACGTGGGTGTGCTGGATCGGCTTCTGGGTAGGCAGCGGTCGGGCACGACGCGCGGCGCATCCAGCGCGGACGTTGACTACCTCGAGCAGTGGGCCGCGTCCCGTCGGGGTGTGGAGGCGTTCGTCGAGCCTCGCACCACGGTCACCGAGACCACCATGGTGCTGGTCGCGCACGACGGCGAGTGGACCCGGCGCAGGGTGGACGGCGCCCAAGGCGCCCGGCGACTGGGCAAGCGGCTGAGGATCCCGGTCTATGACGTCGCCCTGGTGGGATACCCGCAACGAATGCGGGACTACACCACCCGCCAGCGCATCGAGCGCGAGCGCGAGGACGAGGGGCGCTAGCTTCCGGGTTTGGCCTCCACGATCCTGACGATCAGCCCCGTTCGGCAATGTCGGCGAGAACAGCGGCCAGGGTGCGCACCGGTACCCCGGTGCCGCCCTTGGCGGTGTACCCCCACGGGGAGCCGGTGTTGTAAGCCGGGCCCGCGATGTCCAGATGCGCCCAGGGAGTGTCGTCGGGGACGAACTCAGACAGGAATACCCCGGCGGTGAGCATGCCACCCCAGCGGTGTTCTGCCACGTTGGCGATGTCAGCGAGCTTGGAGTCCAGATCGGATCGCAGGTGTTCGGGTAGTGGCATGGCCCAGCCGTTTTCCCCGACTTCCTGCGAGATCGCGGTGACTCGGTCGCGGAACTCTGGGGTGCCCATGATCCCCGGTGTGCGTTTTCCTAGCGCGACGATCTGGGCGCCGGTCAGGGTGGCGGTATCGATGAGGTAGTCCGGGCTGTCCTGCGCAGCGCGGACTAGCGCGTCGGCGAGAATCAGCCGTCCCTCGGCGTCGGTGTTGATCACCTCGACGGTGGTGCCGCCGTACATCGTCAGGACGTCCCCGGGTCGGTAAGCGGTGGCCGAGGGCATGTTCTCGGCCATTGGCACGGTGGCGATCACCTCCACCGGGAGTTCCAGCCGGGCGGCGAGGACCGTGGTGACGATCACGGCTGCCGCACCCGCCATGTCCATGGTCATTTCTTCCATCTTCGCCGCCGGCTTGATCGAGATTCCGCCGGTATCGAAGGTGATTCCCTTGCCGATCAGGGCTACCTTCGCTTTCGGCGCGGCCGGGGTGTAATGGAGCCGGACTAGCCGCGGTGGGCGGGACGAGCCGCCGCCGACGCCGAGGATGCCACCGTAGCCCTCGCGCTGCAGCGCCTTGTCATCGAGCACCTCGGTGTGCAACCTGGCCGCCTGCGCCAGCGTCACGGCGCGATCAGCGAACGAGCCTGGATAGAGATCGTTGGGCGGCGTGTTCACCAGGTCACGCGCGGCGGCGACCGCCTCGGCAATAGCGCTGGCCCGATCGAGGCGCTGCCTGGCCTCAGCGTCTCGGGCTGAAGGTACCGACAGATCCACGTGCTCCAGCGGCCCGTCCCCGTTCTGGGACCGGTAGGCGGTGAATGCGTAACCGCCCAGCGCGCTGCCCTCCGCGGCGGCGGTCAGGTCGATCCGGGATAGCGTGGTGAGCGCCCGAGAGGTGCCGGACAGTGCCCGGGATGCTGCCCCAGCGGCTCGGCGCACCTGCTCGCCGGTCGGCTGGCCGTTGACCTCGCCGAGACCGGTGGCGACCAGTAGCGGGGCACTGATGGCTCCGCGGGTCGGCACCTTGATCACCTCGTCGGCCTTGCCTTGCGCGCCCAGCACGGCCAGCAGATCGGTGAGCGCGCCGTCGAAGGCCGCGTCGATCTCCTCACTGCCGGGAATAAGCCGGAGACCCTCATTGCCGCAGGTGGTTCCCACCACGAGGGCATCGACCGTCGCGGTGGTCACCGAGGTATCGGTGAGGCGAAGCGTCGGGGTGTTCACGGTGATCTCCTCATTGACTGGCTAAATGGTCTTCGCCGATGTTCCGGGATGCCAAGGACGTTAGCGGTGTACCGCTGGCCCGGTTGGGTGACGGGTGCTGCTGCGAAGTAGCGTTCTGAAGGCGTGAGCACACCCCTGCGCCGCGGACCCCTGCACGCGTCACATGTCGAAGCTGGTGCCAGCTTTGGGGTGTTTAGCGGGTGGGAAATGCCGATCAGCTACCCCGGCGGAGGCATCGTTGCCGAGCACACCGCGGTGCGGGAGGCAGTTGGCGTGTTCGACGTCACGCATCTGGGCAAGATCAGTGTCACTGGTCCGGGGGCCGCGGAATTCGTCAACTCCTGCTTCACCGGCGATCTCGCCAAGATCAGCCCGGGGCAGGCCCAATACACTCTGTGCTGCGCTGAGGACGGCGGTGTGGTGGACGATCTGATCGTTTACCTGATCAGCCCAAATGAGGTGTTCTGCGTGCCGAATGCCGCAAACGCCGAGGAAGTCGGTCGCCGGCTGGCCGCCACAGCGCCCCCGACCGTAGCGGTGACCGGCCAGCACGACGAGTACGCCGTACTTGCTGTGCAAGGGCCTCGCTCGGCGGAGGTACTCGCCGCCGTGGGACTGGATCTTGGCATGACCCTCGCCAGCATCGACTACATGGCCTTCACCGACGCTCGGCACGACGGCGCGCCCGTGCGGGTGGGTCGCACCGGCTACACCGGCGAGCGTGGCTACGAACTGTTGCCGCCATGGGAGCACGCGCCGGTCCTGTGGGAGGCGCTGCTCGCCGCGGCCGGTGCGCTCGGTGGCAGTGCGTGCGGGCTCGGCGCTCGGGACACCCTGCGCACCGAGATGGGCTACCCACTGCACGGCCAGGACCTGGGTCCGGACATCACCCCACTGCAGGGTGGCGTCTCCTGGGCGATTGGCTGGGACAAGCCGACCTTCTGGGGACGGGAGGCGCTGCTCGCCGAGCGGGAGCGCGGCCCGGCCCGATGCCTGCGCGGGTTGCGGGCCACCGGGCGCGGGGTACCGCGGCCGCACATGGCGGTGCGATCTGCGGCGGGTGTGCCGGTGGGGAAGATCACCTCGGGCACCTTCTCCCCAACGCTACGCACCGGTATCGCACTGGCGCTGCTCGATCCCGCCGTACGACCCGGGGACATCGTCGAAGTCGACGTCCGTGGCCGGCAGCTGGCCTGCGAGATCGTCACACCACCCTTCGTGCCCTCCCACGTGCGCTGACGCGGAATTCCCTTCGTCCCTTCGCCTATTCGACGCTGAGGTGGGCGCCGCAGGACGGCAGCGCCTCACGCAGCGTAGGTTCCGGGTGGCCGTGACGGACGGCCGCGGACACCACGGCGTGGGCGACCGCGGCGGTGGCGCTCCGCTCGACCAGGACCAGCGCCGACCCGCCGAACCCGCCGCCGGTCATCCGGGCACCCAGCGCACCGGCCGCCCGGGCGGCGTCCACCACGCAATCCAGCTCTGGGCTTGATACTTCCAGGTCGTCGCGCAGCGAGGCGTGCGAGGCGTTCAGCAGCGGTCCGATGTCTCGAACTCGGCCTGACTCCAGCAACGTCACGACCGTCTGCACCCGGGCGATCTCGCTCACCACATGCCGGGCCCGCCTGCGCAGCAGGGGATCGGTCAGGCTGTCTACCTGTTCCCGCTGGGCCTCGCGCAAGCTGGGCACGCCTAGCACGGCTGCGGCCTGCTCCGCGCTGCGTCGACGCGTGGCGTACTGACCATCGGCGATCAAGTGCGGCGTCCGGGTGTCAACCACAAGCACGGCCAGTCCAGCGGCGACTAGGTCGAGCGGTACCTGCCGCACTGTCTGGTCGCGGCAATCCAGGAGCAAGGCATGCCCTGCGGTGCAGCACAGCGATGCAATCTGATCCATCCCACCGGTCGGCACGCCGACGACCTCGTTTTCGGCGCGGCGGCACGCTGCGGCAAGCATCACCCGCCCAGCGCTGCTCGTGGCTAGTCCAAGTCCGGACAGCGTGTCCACCGCCAATGCGACGGCGCATTCCAGCGCGGCGGAGGAGGCGAGCCCGGCTCCAGGCGGCACCGACTCACCGACGAGCAGGTCGAGCCCACCGACCGGATGACCCAGCGCCCAGACCACGCCCGCTGGATACGCTGCCCAGCCCGGCGGGTGGCCGGGGCCTACCACATCGAAGGAACCATCCCAGGGCTGTGCATTCCGGTGCAGCGAGCGCAGCCGCAGGCGGCCGTCGTCCCGAATCGCCACCGCCACCACGGTGCGCCGCGGCAGTGCCAGCGGCAAGCACAGCCCAGCGGCGTAATCGACATGCTCGCCGATCAGGTTCAGCCGACCTGGGGCCGCCCACAGACCGTCGGGGTCCCGGCCGAACGCGGCACGGAAGGCGGCCCGCAACGCGCTACTCATGCCAGCTCCCGTAGGCGGCGCGCGATCCGCTCGGGAGTGGTGTCGTTGAGCCAGACTCCCACTCCGGACTCGGAGCCGGCGAGGTACTTGAGCTTCCCCGCGGCGCGGCGCATCGAGAACAGCTGCAGGTGCAGCCGGGTGAGGTCCCGTCCCGGGCCGACTGGGGCCTGGTGCCAGCCCGCGACATATGGCACCGGTCCTGGGTCGCCCTGGTCGGTGAAGAAGTCGTCCACCCATCGCAGCAGTGCGGGGTAGAGCGTGGCGAGCTCGGAACGCTCGGTGCTGTCCAGGGCAGCGATGTCGGGCACCACCCGATGCGGCACCAGGTGCACCTCAACCGGCCACCGCGCGGCGGCGGGTACATACGCAGTCCACGCTGCGCCCCGGTGCACTACCCGCGTCCCCGCTCGCAGTTCGGCGGCAAGCACGTCCGACAGCAGGTCGGAGCCCGTGCTGTCGCGGTGCGCCGCCGCTCGGGCGAGCAGCCGTTCAGTGCGTGGCGGCACGAAGGGGTAGGCGTAGATCTGACCGTGTGGATGGTGCAGGGTCACCCCGGTCTCCGCGCCGCGGTTCTCGAAGCAGAACACCTGCCTGACGCCGTCCATCCCCGATAGTGCCCTGGTTCGATCCGCCCATGCCTCGATCACTGTCGCAGCCCGGCTCGGCGTGAGCTCGGTGAATGAGGAGCCGTGCTCGCTGGTGAAGCAGACCACCTCGCACCGGCCGGTCGCCGGCTGCTGCGGCCACAGCGGATCGCCGTCCACCAATGCCGGTACCGATCCGGCCGTGACGTCGAGCTGGGATCGCAGGGAGGGGAACCGGTTGTCGAAGACCACCACGTCGTAGTCTTCGGCCGGGATCTCGGTCACTGCGCCGTCCTTGCTGGGGCACAGCGGGCAGCTTTCCGCCGTGGGCAGATGAGTGCGCTCCATCCGGTGCGGGGCGAGGATGACCCACTCTCCGGTAAGCACGTCCAGACGCATCGTGGGCTGGGCCTGGCACAGGGACACGTTTCGGGTGTCGGCCAGGGCGCGGGTGGCAGCGCCCGACACGTAGGGTTCGCGGTCGTCGTAGTAGGTCAGCGCGCGACCGTCGGGCAGTTGGGTGCGGGTGATCCGCACCAGGGTTCGCTGCTCTAGCACGTAGCTAGCATGGCGCACGGGTAAGTAGTGGGACGTCCTACCATTTCTCGGTGCAACGGGATACCGTGCTGGTCATGAGCACCGTGCCACTGTTCACCCGGCTGCCGCACCCATCTCCGGTGACGCCGCAGCGGCGGGCGGAGATCCTGGCCGCGCCGGGCTTCGGCCGTTACTTCACCGACCATATGGTGGAGATCAGCTGGACCGCCGGTCGTGGCTGGCATGACCCGCAGATCGGCCCCTACCGGCAGCTCGTGATGGATCCGGCCACGATGGTGCTGCACTACGGGCAGGCGGTCTTCGAAGGCCTCAAAGCCTACCGGCAGCCAGACGGCACGGTGTCCTCCTTCCGTCCGCTGGCCAACGCCGCCCGGCTGCGCTCCTCGGCCCGCCGGATGGCGATGCCAGAGCTGCCCGATGAGCTGTTCCTCGGCTCGCTGCGTGAACTGGTGCGCGCCGACATCGGCTGGGTGCCCGCCGCCGGTGGGGAGGATTCCTTGTACCTGCGCCCGATGCTGTTCGCCACTGAGGTGAGCCTCGGGGTGCGCCCTGCAGCGGCCTACCGGTACCTGCTCATCGCCTCACCAGCAGGTCCGTACTTCCGCGGCGGGCTCAAGCCGCTCAGCGTGTGGCTGTGCACCGAATACGTGCGAGCCGCGCCCGGTGGTACCGGGGCTGCCAAGTTCGCAGGGAACTACGCCGCCTCACTGCTGGCCCAGCAGCAAGCCGCCGAGGAGGGCTGCGACCAGGTTGTCTGGCTGGACGCGGTCGAGCGGCGCTGGGTGGAGGAAATGGGGGGGATGAACCTCTACTTCGTCTTCGGGGAGGGGCAGCAAGCTCGGCTGGTGACCCCCGAGCTCACCGGCGCTTTGCTGCCCGGCATCACTCGCGATTCCCTGCTCACGCTGGCCCGGGACCACGGCCTAGGCGTGGAGGAGCGACGGGTCTCCACCGAGGAATGGGAGAAGGGCGTCCAGGCTGGAGACATCTCCGAAGTCTTCGCCTGCGGTACCGCTGCGGTGATCACCCCGATCGGGCGGGTCGCCTACTCCGGCGGCAAGTTCACCATTGGCAGCGGTGCACCCGGCCCCATCACCGCAAGGTTGCGCGCCGCTCTTACCGCAATCCAACGCGGCGCCGCCCCCGACCCACACCACTGGATGGTCCCGCTGGCCCCCCGACATGGAGACATATCGGGGTAGACACCGGCCGGATAGCCCCGATATGTCTCCATGTCGGGATTCAGCCGAGCGCGCAGACGGCGAGGATCACGGTGCTGGCCAGCTCGCTGGTGGCACCTAGCACGTCGCCGGTGACGCCGCCGAACCGGCGGCGGGTGCGCGCCGAGACAGCCACTACCACCAGCGCGGCTAGGCTCACTGCAAGTGCGCCCTGCCAGAACCGTCCGGGCACCGCCACTAGCCCACCGGCTAGCAGGGCTGCCGCCCAGGCCACCGGGACACCGGGTGGTTGGCTGTTAGCCACCAGCGCCCCCAACCCTGCTGGCCGGGCCGGGGGCACCCCCATCCGGGCACACCAGCTGAAGGCGGCCCGCCCTGTGATCATCGCCAGCACCACGGGGATCAGCCGGCCGGTTTCAGCGAGCGCTCCCAGTGCAGCGGCCTGCGTGAGCAGCACCAGCACCAGAGCGATCACTCCGAACGGCCCGGTCGACCCGTCACGCATCACGTCCAGCGCTCGCTGCGGCCCGCCGAAGCAGCCCAGCCCGTCGGCGGTATCGGCCAGCCCATCGAGGTGCATCCCGCGAGTCAGCGCGGCCATCGCCGCCACCACGGCCAACCCCGCCAGCAGCGCCGGAGTATCCAGCGCGTGCAGCGCGGTCAACACGCCAGCAGCCAGCAGACCCAACCCGGCGCCGACCAAAGGTGCCCAGTACAGCGCCCGGCGGGCGATCACCCGATCCACTTCGACGGGTCGTCCCACCGGCAAGACGGTCAACCAGGACACCGCCAGCCGCAGCCCGCAGCTCACCTCGTGGGTGGCTCTTCAAGGGCGTCCAACTCCCCGGTTGGCTGCCCTTGAAGAGCCACATATGGAGTACCCGCGGGCCCGGAGACGCCGGCGTCGGCGAAGGTGGCCATCTCGGCGAGCACCCGGACAGCCATCTGCACCAGCGGCAGCGCGGCCACCGCCCCGGAGCCCTCGCCTAGCCGTATTCCCAGATCCAGGATGGGGTCCAACTCCAGATGCTCCAGCGCCAAGGTGTGCGCAGGCTCCGCCGAACGGTGCCCGGCCACCCACCACCGGCGTGCTCCAGGCGCGAGTTGCTCTGCGAGCATCGCTGCTGCCCCGACGACCACGCCGTCGAGAATCACCGGGGTGCGTCGGACCGCGGCCTGGGCTAGGAAGCCGGCCATCGCCGCGATATCAGCACCGCCGGCGGTGCGCGCCAGCGCGACGGGATCACCGGCCACCGGGCGAGCCCGACGCAACGCGTCACGGATCGCGGCGGCCTTACGCATCCAGCCGGCATCGTCGATCCCGCTGCCGCGGCCCACGACCGCCACCGGTTCCGCCCCGGTGAGTGCCGCGACCAGCACTGCGGCGGGGGTGGTATTGCCGATTCCCATGTCGCCTGCGACGAGCAGGTCGGCGCCGCGATCGACTTCCTCATCAGCAATCGTGACCCCGGCGCGCAGCGCCCGGATCACCTCCGCGTCGGTCAGTGCGTCCTGCAGATGGATCGCGCCGCTGCTACGGCGAACCTTGTGCTTGATGACCAGCGGTGGTGCGGCAACAGTAGCCAGGTCACAGTCTACGGCTACATCAACTACCCGCACCGCCGACCCGACCACCGCGGCGAGCACGTTCACCGCCGCCCCCCCGCTGAGGAAGTTGCCCATCATCTGCTGGGTGACTTCGCTGGGATAGGCGGACACCCCGTACGCGGCGACCCCGTGGTCTCCCGCGAACACCACTACCTGCGGGCGAACGAACGGGTGCGGGGGGCATACCCCCTGGCAGGCGGCCGCCCACACACCGAGCTCCTCCAACCGGCCCAAAGAACCCGCTGGTTTGGTCAGCTGCTCATGGCGCGCTACCGCTTCCCGGTGGGCTTGCTGGTCCGGTGGTGTGATCCTGGGGAAATCCACGCAGCTCTCCTGGGTGCTCGGGGCGTCGGAGTCCGTCGCCTGCCCATCCTGCCCCCATCTTGCTCGCCCAGATACTGGACGACCCGGCTCAGCGCAACTTGATGGGCAGCCCCGCAACCAGCAACAACACCTCGTTGCATACCGCGGCGAGCTCGGCGTTCAGCGCGCCCAACTCGTCGCGGAACAGCCGCCCGGTACGGGTCGGCGGCACGACACCAAGCCCGACCTCCGCGCTCACTAGCACCAGCCGGACCGGGCAGGCCACCACCGCCGACACCAGCTCAGCACACCGTGTGCGGCAGGTCCGCACCGCCTCGGGGCTGCCCTCCCAGGCGCCCGCGTCGTCTAGCTCTCCGGTCAGCCAGGTGGCGATGTCGTCGACTAGCACCGGGGCCGGACCAGCGGCGCGTAGCGCACCGGGGAGGTCGGCCGGCTCGGCGGTGCGCCATCCCGGCGGCCGCCGGGCAACGTGCGTGGCGATCCGCGCCTCCCAGTCCGGATCATCGAGCTGCCGCCGGGCGGTCGCAAAATAATCCACCTGTGCATCGCCGAGTAATCCCTCGGCATACCCGGACTTGCCCGAGCGCGCACCACCGAGCACCAGCGTCCGCATCCGCCTGAGGCTACCGTCGGGCGCCCACATCAACGATGACAGTCGAGGACGGCAGCAGACGGGAGCATGCGATGCCTTTGCGATGGCAATACCAGGACGCGGACGGCGACCAGGCACCCGGTCCGGATATCACGTTCGACGATCAGGCCGACGCCGAGGAGTGGCTCGGTCGCGAGTGGCCGGGTCTGCTCGATAGCGGTGTGGCGGTGGTCACGCTGCTCGATGGCGAGTGTGTGATTTACGGCCCGATGAGCCTGCGGCCGTAAGGTGCGCAGTGACGGGGTGAGGGGGACCAGTTATGGGATCGGGTCACCGGGGCCGACCCGGGGCTTGGGCATCCGCAGCCGGCGCAGCTGGGTCGCCCTCGTTATCGCATAGAAACCCAGACCCGTCCCGGACTCCGAGGCGTGAGGGAACCGTTCGCGAACGTGGCGTTTGACGGTCCGGCCCAGCAGCACTCCCTCGACAATGATCGCGAGGAGCATCGCCATCGACAGCAGCGACACGTACTGTTGCATTGCTGGCGATGGCACCAGGATCACCAAGATGACCAGCAACGCCAGCGGCATGAACATGCCAGCGAGGTGGCGCCGAGAATCCACCAGATCCCGCACGTAGGCCTTCACAGGGCCGCGATCGCGCGGCAGCAGGTATTTCTCGTCCCCGGCCAGCATGCGTTCGCGACGCACCGCCGCGGCGTTGCGGCGTTCTTCCTTGGACCCGCGCATCCGGCGCAATGCTTCCCGCTGAGTTCGCGGCGGGGGTGGTGCCGGACCGCGCTTGCGGCCCTCGGCCTCCCGGCGGCTTGGGGTGGGCCGGCCCTTGCCGGTGGTACGGGCTCGGTGGGTCACGTCCTCTGAGCTGGGCTCCATCTCTACCGCCGGCTCCGGTTCGGGGTCGGCGGCTCCAGAGCTGGTCTTGCCGCGCAGGAACCTCACGATGGCTAGCCTAGGACAACGCCACAAGCAGTCGATGTGTCACGATGGAGGCACGGGAATCATCCGTCGATCGCGGGCGTTCGCGTAGTCTAGACAGACCTGCCCGTGCCGAGCGCCGATCCCCAGGGAGAGTCATGACCGTCGAGAACATCGCCGGCACCGAGGTGCCCACCCACGGTGTCGAGCTCACCGACGCCGCCGCCGCCAAGGCGAAGGCACTGCTCGACCAGGAGGGTCGGAGCGACATGCAGTTGCGCATCGCCGTGCAGCCGGGTGGCTGTGCGGGGTTGCGTTACCAGCTGTTCTTCGATGAACGTACGCTCGACGGCGATGCGAAGCGGGATTTCAACGGTCTCGCCGTCGTTGTCGACCGGATGAGCGCTCCCTACCTGCAGGGTGCTGTGATCGATTTCGTGGATACGATCGAGAAGCAAGGCTTCACCATCGACAACCCCAATGCGGGTGGCTCTTGCGCCTGCGGCGATTCCTTCAACTAAGCCTCAGGTTTCCTAAGCCCCCATTCTGCGTGCCGTGCTGATGCATGGTATGTCCAGCGCTCATGCCCTGGGTCTGCTAGACCTGCACGGGGTAGTGCGGCTCGGGCACTTGCGGGTGTATCCGCTGCTCGATGAAGATGCCGTGCCAGAGCATGAAGACCAGCACCGCCCAGATTCGTCTACTGTGATCCCGCGGACCTGCGCGGTGCTCGTCGAGCATCCGGTGCACTGCGCCAAGGTCCAGGAACTCCGCGGTGCCCGAGTCGTCGACGATGCCACGGGCCCAGTCGTGCAGGTCTTTCCGCAGCCAGTGCCGGATCGGTACGGGAAAACCCAGTTTGTGTCGGTTCAACACGTGCGCAGGCACTATGTCACGTAGCGCCCGGCGGAGTGCGTGTTTGGTGGTCTGGCGAGTGATCTTCTCCTCGAGCGGGATAGTCGCGGCCACCCGGAACACCTCCGGGTCCAGGAAGGGCACCCGCAGTTCCAGCGAATTGGCCATGGTCATCTTGTCTGCCTTGACTAGGATGTCGCCGCGCAGCCAGGTGAAAAGGTCCAGGTGCTGCATGCGAGCGACCGGATCCCAGCCGGTCGAGGCGGCGTAGGGCTCCGCGGTGACGTCGGCGTGCGAGATAGTCGGGTCATAGCTACGCAGCACCCCACGTAGTTGGTCGTCCGGGAAGATCCGCGCGTTGCCGTAGTAGCGCTGTTCCAGCGTCAGCGAACCGCGGCGCAGCAGGTCCTTGCCACGCACGCCTTCTGGGATACGCGTTGAGATCCGTCCCAGCGCACGGCGTAGCCTGCCGGGCACCTTCTCGAATGCGGCCAGCGACAGCGGTTCCCGGTAGATGGTGTAGCCACCGAAGAGCTCATCGGCGCCCTCCCCGGACAGCACCACCTTGACGTGTTCTCTTGCCTCCCGGGCGATGAACCACAGGGGCACCAGCGCCGGATCGGCCACCGGATCGTCGAGGTACCACACGATCAGCGGTAGCGCGTCGGCCAACTCGGTGGCCGAGACGGTGCGGATCACATGCCGGACGCCGATTGCGGCCGCCGATTCTGCAGCCACGTCCACTTCGGAGTAGCCCTCACGTTCGAAGCCGGTGGTGAAAGTGATCAGATCTGGATTGTGTTCGCGGGCCAGCGCTGCGATGGCGGTGGAGTCAATCCCGCCGGACAGGAAGGCGCCGACGGTGACGTCGGCTCGCATGTGCTTGGCGACCGAGTCCTTCATCACCGCGGTGATCTCATCATGTAGGGCCCCCGCATCTGCAGAGCAGTAGACGGCACGGGGCCGGAAATCGGGATGGAAGTAGCGCTGGGTGACGAGCTTGCCACGGGGCGAGACAGTGAATGAGGTGCCGGATTCGATCCGGATGATCCCGGTGTGCAGGGATGCCGGTTCGGGCACGTACTGCAGGGTCAAATAGTGCTGCAGCGCTCGGCGGTCTACCTCGGTTGACACTCCCAGCGACGGCGCCAGCTCAAGCAGGCTCTTCTTTTCGCTGGCGAATGCGATCCCGCCGGGCCCGGCGCAGCTGAACAGCGGCTTGATGCCGAACGGGTCCCGGGCGCCGAAGGCGATTCGCAACTGGGCGTCCCAGATAACGAATGCGAACATTCCCCGGAGCCGCTGCACGGCAGCGGCTCCGAAGTGATGGTAGGCGGCCAGAATGGCCTCGGTGTCGCCCTCAGTGACAAAGCTCACGCCGTACGGTTCGCGCCGCAGTTCCTCGCGGAGCTCGATGTAGTTGTAGATCTCTCCATTGAACAGGATGGTGTAGCGCTCCGGTGCCTCCGGCGGACCCCAACGCAGAGGCTGGTGGGAGTATTCAAGATCGATGATGGACAGCCGGTTGAATCCGAGCACCACGTCAGCGTCGTACCAGGTCCCGGTCTCGTCGGGGCCGCGATGCCGCTGGCAGCGCAGCGCCGCGGTCACGTCCGCCACCCGCTGCGCCGCGTCCCGCTGCGCTGTTACCAGTCCTAGCAACCCGCACACGTGTTCGCCCTCTCATCAGCGCCCGACTCTTGGTCAGGGACCCCGGCCACGGATCACCGGCTCTGCGCCCCATGGCGGCCCAGTATGACGCCCGAGACGGCGGTCATTTTCGCCCCGGCCGCGCTCTGACCGTCGTGCTGGTTTAGGCTCCAGCCAATAGGCTGGTTGGGCCACATCGGGGACTAAGGAGGAACGAGGCGTGATCGGCGTGGTCCGTTCCCGGGCGGTTCGGCTGCTGAAGGCGGCCGCGTTGGCTGGAATGGTCGCCTTTCTGTCCACCGGGTGCTCGGTACATGAGGTGTTTGCGTTCGGCTGGCCGGAGGGAGTCACCCCGCAGGCCGAGCGGATGCGGGCACTGTGGATCTGGGCGACGGTGGCCTCGCTGGTAGTTGGGGCGATCGTCTGGGGGCTGATCGCGTGGACGGTCGCTTTTCACCGCAAAAAATCCGACGAAATGCCCCGGCAGACCCAGTACAACCTCCCGCTGGAAATCGTCTACACGGTCATTCCGTCCGTGATCGTTGCAGTACTTTTTTACTTCACGGTCACAGCGCAGAACTTCGTCAACGCCAAAGTGGATAACCCCGACTTGCGGGTGAGAGTGGTCGGCTTCCAATGGAACTGGGAGTTCCAGTACCTGCAGGAAAGGCCGGGCAGGGACGGCATCTATCAGGTTCGACGGACTGCGGACGGTGCACCACTGTCCACCGTTGGCTCATCCAGCACCATCCCGATTCTGGTGGTGCCAGCCAATCGGGTCGTGGAATACCACCTCGTGTCCACCGATGTCCTGCACTCGTTCTACATCCCGGACTTCCTCTTCAAGCGTGACGTATTTCCGCACCCGGAGAAGAACTATTCCGACAACGTGTTCCAGACCACAGCTGAGCGTCCGGGTGCATTCGTTGGTCGCTGTGCCGAGTTGTGTGGCACCTACCACGCGATGATGACCTTCGAGCTTCGCGCGTTGCCGCCGGACCTGTTCGACCGGTATCTGGCCTTGCGGGCTCAGACCAACCCGCAGACCCAACGGCCATACACTGCCGGTGAGGCACTCGCGCAGTTGAATTGTGGTGAGCTGTGCGCTCCCGAGGCAGTGACCACCTCCCCGTTCGACACCGATCGCACCGCCCGCGAGGCTCGCCAGGCTAGCGGGGGCCACTGACTTTCAGCATCGAACAGTACTGGCGGCAGGGTCGAGAGCGAGGCAGCACTATGAGGGTCGAGGCGCGGGTCTTCGAGATCATCACAGCGTTCTTCTTCGCATCCGCAGTGATCTACGGCCTGTGGTCGAATGGTGAGCCGGCCGGGTCAGCAGCGCTGACGCTGACCGGTGGACTGAGCCTCATCATCGCCACCTATTTCCGGTTCGTTTCCCGACGAGTCCGGATGCGCCCAGAAGACAACGTCGACGCAGAGATCTCTGACGGTGCCGGCGAGATGGGTTTCTTCTCGCCCGGCAGTTACTGGCCGTTCGGGATGGGGCTGTCGGCGAGCGTGATCGGGTTCGCGCTAGCTCTCGGCCAGTGGTGGCTGGTTGTGATCGGCGTCGCGCTGATCCTCATCACGGTTGGTGGGCTGATCTTTGAGTACCACGTCGGCCCCAAGCCGGAGTAAGTCAAGGGGCTGACACAGCTTCATCAGTCGCTGGGCTGGTGCGGCCGACCGGCCAGCTTCCGGCCAGCGCCGTCGGTACTGACTCCGTTGCCGGTGGCGGCTTCTTGACGAGCTCTCTCCAGTGCCCTCGTCTGTTCCGGAGGATCAGGCCGGAATAGGGATCCTGGCACTGGAGAACCAGCCGAGCCCAGCTGGTTCATCCGCTTCGGCACCCGAGCACCCTGGTATTCCAGCGGGATGGGATGGCCATGCTCGTCGACACCGCCCAGAGGCTGGTGCACCTCGATGAACTCACCGTGCGGCAAACGCTTGATGATGCCGGTCTCAATTCCGTGTTCGAGGATCGCTCGGTCGGCGCGCTGCAGACCGAGGCAAATCCGGTAGGTGACGTAGTACGCGATCGGTGGCAACAACAGCAGACCGATTCGGCCCACCCAGGTAGTGGCGTTCAACGAAATGTTGAACGCGTACGCAATGACATCGTTGCCGCCGGACAGCAACAGTATGAACATGAATGAGATCGCCATCATGCCCAGGCCAGCCCGCACGGGGACGTCCCGGGGACGCTGCAGCAGGTTGTGGGACGCGTTGTCTTTGGTGAGCCTGCGCTCGATGGCCGGGTAGGCGAATGCCAGGCCGAACATGATGAGAGGAAGCACTATCGTCGGCCAGAACGACGCGGGGATCATGTAGTCGCCCAGGTAGATTTCCCAGGCCGGCCACAGCCGGGTGGAGCCGTCAAGCCAACCGACGTACCAGTCGGGCTGCGAGGCCGCCGAGACTTGGGCCGGGTTGTACGGGCCGAAGTTCCATATCGGGTTGATCTGGAACAGTCCCGCCATGATGCAGATCACGCCAATGTTCGCCAGGGCAAAGCCGGTAGCCTTCACCGCGAAGATCGGCAGGATCCGTACCCCGACCACGTTGCGCTCGGTGCGCCCGGGCCCGGGGAACTGGGTGTGCTTCTGGTACCAGACCAGCCCTAGGTGCACGGCAATGAGCGCGAGCAAGATGCCCGGAATGATCAGTACGTGGATGATGAAGAACCGGGGAATGATCAACTCGCCGGGGAACTCGCCGCCGAAGATTGCCCAGTGCAGCCAGGTGCCGATCACTGGTGGTGACATGATGATTGCCGAGATGATCCGGAGCCCGGTTCCCGAGAGCAGGTCATCGGGCAGCGAATAACCGGTGAGGCCCTCAAGCCCGGCCAGGATTGCGATGAGGACGCCGATCGCCCAGTTCGTCTCCCGCGGCTTACGGAAGGCACCGGTGAAGAAGGTACGGAACATGTGGGCCACGATGGCCGCGACAAACAGCAACGCCGCCCAGTGGTGCACCTGCCTGATGAACAATCCACCGCGGACGTCGAAGGAGATCTCCAGGGTCGACGCGTACGCGCGGGACATCTCGATTCCGCGAAGGTTCTCGTAGACCCCCTGGTAGGTGACCTCCTGCATGGACGGGTCGAAGAACAGCGTCAGGTACGTCCCGGACAGCAGCAGCACGATGAAGGTGTACAGCGCGATCTCACCGAGCATGAACGACCAGTGCGTCGGAAAGACCTTGTTGATCTGCCGGCGCATCCCGCGGGCCAGATGGAACCTCTGGTCCAGCTCGTCGGCCGCCTTGCCCACCCTGGCGCCCAGACCTGACGACTTCCCCGGCGTCGTCATGGCGCTCATGACCTCCGCTCCCAGAACGCCGGCCCTACGGGCTCGATAAAGTCGCCCTTGGCATAGAAGTATCCCTCATCGTTCACGGCGATAGGCAGCTGAGGCAAGGCTCGGGTAGCCGGGCCGAACACCGGCTTGGCGTACTGCAACATGTCGAACTGCGACTGGTGGCAGGGACACAGCAGCAGCGCGGTCTGGGCCTCATACAGCGAAGCGGGGCAGCCCAGATGGGTGCAGATCTTGGAGTAGGCGTAGAAGTCGCCGTAGTTGAAGCCGACCTGACCCTTGCGCTGGACCACCTGCGCCGCTTGTTCCGGTCGCAATCGGATGAGCATCACGGGACTGTCAGATGCGCGCAGCGCCTCGTGCGCCTCCTCCTCTGACCAAGAGCGCTTGTACGGGAAGACCGTCGCTATGCTGCCGGCGGCAAGGTCCTCCGGACGCACCAGGGTGGGGTGCTCGTCTTCATAGCGCAGGAAGACCGGCTCACCGTTGTCCGAGCGCCAGGGCGTGATCCACAACGCGGCGTGGTCGCCGCCACGCCATGGGTTACGCACCAGGCCACCCAAGGCGAGAATCCCCACTCCGGCACCGAGGACGCCAGCTCCGATCCCGGCCGCTCGCTTGATCATGGATCGACGCCCGATGCGGCTGCTGGCGGCGGAGTCGGCCAGGATCGCAGCAATTGTCGCCCGGTCAACCTCTGCGGAACGGCCGATGTGGCGCTCCTGAATCGCGGTCTCGTGGGGTAACAGGCGCTTGGCGTAGACAATCGTCCCGCCGCCGACGGCGAACACTGACAACCCGAACAGCACCCCGATGATCGGGGTGTAGAGCTGGTAGAGCAGGTGCCGGTTGTCCGGGCTGCCGGGCGGGGTGTATTCCCACGGCCAGAACAGGAAGGCCGCTAGGAAACCCAGCCCGGCCAGCGCCGCGATGATGAACCACCACGCGACCTGGCGCTCGGTGCGCTTCTCCGCACGGGTACCCCGCACCGGGAACTGATCTTCCCGGTGCGTGATGGTCACCCCGTCCAGCGCCGAGCCCAGCCGGACCAGCTCTTCGCGGCTCGCCGTCGACAGGTCGGCATCACTCGGTGGCTGTTGCTGCCCAGTTGGTTCCCCGGTAGGGCCGCCCCTGTGGCTGCTCATGCCCTTGCTCCGATCCACAGCGTGACGGCGACCAGCGCCGAGATCCCGACGATCCACGCGATAAGACCCTCTGAGACCGGCCCGTAACCACCGAGGGGGTAGCCGCCCGGGTTGTTGCGGTTCTCGGTGATCGACTCGATGTAGGCGATGATGTCCCGCTTCTCCTCCGGGGTCAGCTGCCGGTCGGAGAACTTGGGCATGCTCTGAGGTCCGGTGGTCATCGCGGTGTAGATCTGTTGGGCGTTCACGTCCTTGATTGCGGGAGCGTACTTACCGGAGGACAGCGCGATGCCGCGTCCGGTGAACTGATGACAGGACGCGCAGTTGAGCCGGAATAACTCACCTCCCCGAGCGGGGTCACCACCGGCGAGGCTACCCCTCGGTACCACCGGCCCGCCGCCGTTGGCCTGCACGAAGGCGCCCAGCGCGTCGATCTCCTCGGGGCTGAACCTGACCGGTTTCTCGGCCATCTGCGCTTCCTGGCGCGCCGCGGGCATCCGCCCAGTGGAGACCTGGAAGTACACCGCAGCCTCGCCGACACCGATCAAACTTGGCCCGCGGTCTTGCACTCCCTGCAGGTTTACGCCATGGCAGCTGATGCAGGCGTTGTTGTAGAGCTGCTCGCCCTGCCGCACCAGGGCCGGGTCCTCCTGGGCGTGCGCAATCTGCGGCTGCGGAGCGAAAACCGTATACAGCCCGCCGGCAGCCAGTAACGCCACAGCAAGTGCGAGCATGCCCGACACCCGACGACGCAGGCGACTGTGTCCTTCCCGCCCTCCACGTCGCAGCCTGCCACGCCCCAATCTGGCTGGGTTCAATCCCGATGAGTTCGATCCGGTGCTGTTCGATTGGGCGTCGGGTGTGGCGCTGGTCATCGGTCTCGACTACCCCCGCTTATCTGATTCGGTGCTCGGTACTAGGGCAGGAAGTAGATGGTGGCAAACAGGCCGATCCAGACCACGTCGACGAAGTGCCAGTAGTAAGACACCACGATCGCGGCAGTGGCCTGTGCTGGCGTGAACTTGCTCAGCTTGGTCCGCACGATGAGAAAGATGAACGCGATCAGACCGCCAGTCACGTGCAAGCCATGGAATCCGGTGGTGAGGTAGAAGACGGTGCCGTAGGCGCCGGAGGGGATCGTGACCCCTTCATGGATGAGGTTGCGGTACTCGTTGGCCTGCCCCAGTACGAACAGCGTGCCCATGATCAGCGTGATCGTGTACCAGAGCCGCAGCCCGAATACATCCCCCTGTTCAGCCTTGAACACGCCCCACTGGCAAGTAAACGACGAGGACACCAGGATGATCGTGACCACCAGTGCGTAGGGAATGTCGAGATGGATCGGCTCCCCGGTGGATGCAAGGATCGGTGGCCACGGGCCGTCGTTCTGCGCCTTGACCGTGAAGAACATCGCGAACAGACCGGCGAAGAACATCAGCTCGCTGGACAGCCAGACGATGGTGCCGACGCTGACCATGTTGGGCCGGTTCAGCGAGTGCACCCGTTGGCTGATGGAAGGTGCCGCCAGGCTGGACGAGGAGGTCACGCTGAGCATTATGACGAAAGGTGCTGGCCTTGACTGGACCGGGGCCTGCTGGAGTGCGGCCAGGAGTGACGATCTCAAGCTAGCGGAGTACCGCCGACAGTGGTACGCAACGCCCAGACATTGACACGCACAGTGACGCCACACCGCCCGCATTGCCGGGTGATTGGTCTGGTTACCATCGACGCCGCCGCCCCGCGTCGCATCGATCCGGCCGCCTGCGTAGCCGCCGGGGACACCAACACCGAGGACCTCGACGATCAGATGGACCACCAGACGAGCGCCCCGAGCGACGCGATCACTGTGCTGGTCTTCAGCCATCGACCTGAGGTACGCGAGGCCATTATCAACGCCGTCGGGCGGCGTCCTGCGGCGGATGTCGGCCGCCTGCACTATGTCGAGGCCGGGACAATCGCTGAGGTGCTGGCCCAGGTCGACGCGGGTGAAGTGGACCTGGCGATCCTGGACGGTGAGGCGCAGCCTACCGGAGGGATGGGGCTGTCCCGGCAGCTCAAGAACGAGATTGCGCAGTGCCCACCGGTGATTGTCTCGGTGCAGCGCAGGGACGACCGCTGGTTAGCGGTCTGGTCGCAGGCCGACGCGGTGCTCGTGCACCCGCTGGACCCGCTGGTCGCCGCCGAGACCGTGGCCGAGGTGCTTCGTTCGCACCGGCCGCAGGCAGCGAACGGCTGAGGTCGCGATGGTCGTGTCGACTCGTCCCCGCAGCTGGCCAGCTGTGCTCAGCCAGCTGATCGCCGGAACAGACCTGGACACCCAAGACGCGGCGTGGGCGATGGGCCAGGTGATGGCTGGTGCGGCCACGTCGGCGCAGGTGGCCGCGTTCGTGGTGGCGTTGCGGGCCAAGGGCGAGACCCCGGCGGAGATCACCGGCCTTGCCGACGGCATGCTTTCGCACGCCTGCCGGGTGCAGGTGCAGCAGCGGGCTGTTGACGTGGTCGGCACTGGAGGTGACCAGGCGCACACCGTCAATATCTCCACGATGGCTGCACTGGTGACTGCCGCCGCCGGCGTACCGGTAATCAAGCACGGCAACCGCGCAGCGTCCTCACAGTGCGGCACAGCAGATGTGCTGGAGGCACTCGGCGTCGCGATCGATCTCGGCCCGGAACAGGTGGCTCAGTGCGTCGCCGAAGTAGGAATCGGCTTCTGCTTCGCACCCCTGTTTCACCCGGCAATGCGGCACGCGGCCGGAGTGCGCCGGGAAATCGGGATACCCACAGCGTTCAACGTCCTCGGACCATTGACCAACCCGGCGCAGCCAGATGCTGGCCTGGTGGGCTGCGCGGATCTACGGATGGCGCCGGTGATGGCCCAGGTGTTCGCCGACCGCGGAGTCAGTGCGCTGGTGGTTCGTGGCGACGATGGGCTAGATGAGATCACCACCACGACCACTACTTCGGTGTGGGTGGCCGGGGGCGGCGCGGTGCGACGTGACCAGTTGGACCCGGCTGCGCTGGGCGTTCCGGTGGCCCGCCAAGAGGACCTGCGCGGCGGGGATGCTGAAGCCAATGCCGATGTAGTGCGGCGTCTGCTCGCCGGTAATCCCGGTCCGGTGCGGGACGCCGTGCTTCTCAACGCCGCCGCCGCGCTTGTCGCCTACCGCGGCCCGACCGGTGACCTGGTCAGCGACCTTCGAGCAATGGCTCAGCGTGCCGCCGAGGCGGTTGACTCCGGCGCTGCGGCCGCGCTGCTGGAACGCTGGACGAAGCTGACCACTGTGCTGTCCGCGGCTCTGCGCTGACCCGCTGACCCGCTGACCGGCTCCCGCTGTCACTGGCCGTACCGAGGCGCGGCTGTATTGCGCACAGAAAGTAATCAAAGCTGGGAAGACCCCGCTGAAGAGTGGCGTGACGATGCCGTTGGGGTGAAGATCCGCGCCCATCGCCTCTGAACGGCCGTTACGCCACATGCGGGGATGATCTCCCGCTACCAACCAGGCATCCGGACGCAGGTCCGAGAACAGGAGACATCTGCGGGTGGTGTCCCATCGTCAGAACCGCGTGCCTCGGAGCGTGGCGGCTGGCGTGGCCGTCGCTGCCGTGTTGAGTATGTCCCCAGCGCTTGCGGTCGCCGATCCAGCCCCTGCACCCACGCCTGACCCTGCCCAGACCGTTGCTCAGGTCCGTGAGTTGAGTCGTCAGGCTGAGGTGATCACCGAGCAGTGGCACCTGGCCAAGGACCGGCTGCTGGCCCGTCGGGCCGATGCGGAGCGAGCGCGCAGCGACGCGGCAGCTGCGACGGCCATCGCTGACCAGGCTCGCGCGGCCCAGAGCGCGTTCCGCGCTCAGGTGGATCGGCTGACTAGCGTCACCTTCGAGGGCGTCCGGATCAGCAGTTTGACCGCGATGCTGATCAGCGACTCGCCTCAACAATTCATGGATCAGATGTCCGCGCTGGACGTGCTGGCGGCAAGCAACAGGGAAGCGATGAGCAAGCTCGCGGCCACCGTCACCCGTGCCGAGCAGGCAGAACTCGCCGCGACCGACGCTGAGACGCGAGCAGCCGTCGCCGAACTGGACGCCGCTCGGATAGCTGGCGATGTAGCCCAGGCCCGGCTTGAGATGGGCCGCCAGATCAATCTGGTGCAGGAGCGACTCGGCAAACTCACCCCTGACGAGCTGGCCCAATACATCTCCGAAGGATTTACCGACTTCCCGATCGACATCGCTGGCGACACCGTCGGGATTAGGGCACTGCGGGCCGCGCTGACCCGGCAGGGAGCACCTTATATCTGGGGTGCCGAGGGTCCGAACACTTTCGATTGCTCGGGTCTGGTGCAGTGGGCCTACCGCCAAGCCGGTGTGGGCCTGCCGAGGGGGAGTTGGGATCAGGCCAAAGTGGGCACCGCCGTGGTCTCGGGCCTGTTGCCAGGCGACCTCATCGCGCTGTACTGGCCCGTAAGTCACATCGGCATGTACGTGGGAAATGGGCTCTACATCAACGCGCCGCAGAGCGGCGATGTGGTCAAAGTCGCCAGAGTCCCATGGCATGACGTCACGGCGATCCGTCGGATCGGGTGATGGTGATCTAACGCGTCGGACTCCAGCTGCAGCAACTAAGCGATCAGCGCCCCGCGAAACTCCGATCGTTCGAAAATTGTCAGTGTCGCGTTCTAACGTCCGCAGTTACGAGATCACCAGCGAGACGGAGACCGACATGATTGTGGATTGCGACCGGTGTGAAGTACGCGGCAGCGCATGCCAGGACTGCGTCATCACGGTGTTGCTCGGAGCCCCGCCGGGTGGCGTCGAGTTGGATGGCACCGAACGGCGGGCGCTGGATACCTTGGCTGAGGCCGGCATGGTGCCCCGCCTGCAACTGGTGGATCGCTATGAAGATCACCAAATCATCTCGGGGACCGATATTGGTGCCCACTTGCCCACGAGCGCTGAGCGGTCCGCAGCCGGCGGTGAGCGGAGTAACAGCGCTAAGCGGTCTACGGCTGGCGGTGAGCGGTCTAAACGGTGCGTGGGCTGATCGGTGGAGCCGAAGACTGCGCCGGTTGCGGTGACGCCTATCGTGCCCAGCGGCCACGTTGCCCCTTTGCTGGTGCCTCAGCGGTGGACAGTTCAGGCGAGCTTTCGTAGCCTTCCCGAGACTTTGCGGTAGGTGCCTCCCAGACTGGGCGGCAACGCAAGTCGCTGCCGAATCGGCTGTGTCGGGGAGCCGAGCCGGGGACCCACCGTTTCTGGGTGAATCCGGGTGGACGCTCGCGCTCACCCGGTAGGGCTTGCGTCCATCCTTGGCCCGAACCCATCAGCTAACCCGGTAGGCGGTCCAAGGGAAGAGGAGACAGACGCGACGTGTCGTCGCACCGTCTAAAGCGCGGCGTTCTGAAGCGCAGTGTTCCGGCAGTGATGACAGCCGCAACTGTGGCTTCCCTGATGACTTTGATACCCACGACGGCCGTCGCCGACCCCGCGCTGCCCGGAGACGGCCCCAATGCCGCGCAACAGCTTGAGCAGCTTAATCGGCAGGCTGAGGTGCTCACCGAAAAGTGGCACTACGCCCGTGACCAGTTGAATGCTCGCCGTGCCGATCTGGAGCGGGCCAGATCTGATGCCAACGCAGCTACTGCTGCTACAGAACGTGCCAAGTTGATCCAAGGGCAGTACCGCGGCCAAGTTGACAGGTTGACTAACGCCTCGTTCCAGGGCGCCCGCCTGTCCCGGCTCTCCGCTCTGCTGGTCAGTGACTCCACCCAGGAATTCGTGGACCAGATGTCGGCTCTAGACGTGCTCGCGGTGGACAACAAGCAGGCCCTGGACCGGCTCACCGCCGCTGTCGCGCAGGCCCAGCAGGGAGCGCAGGCGGCCAACGACGCGGCGGTGCGGGCCGGTCAAGCCGAACGCGATGCGGCTCGGCTCGAAAGCGAACTGACTCAGTCCCGCGCCGAGATGGACCGTCAGATTCAGGTAGTCAAGCAGCGCCTTGCGGCACTAAGCCGTGAGGAGCGGGTCGCTTACACTTCCGGCGGTAGTACCAACTTCCCGATCAACCTGGTCGGCGGCGGTGCCGCTATCGAGGCGACGCGCGCTGCGCTGAGTAAGCAAGGATCACCGTATGTCTGGGGCGGCGACGGGCCGAAAACCTTCGATTGCTCCGGGTTGGTGAAGTGGGCCTTCGAGCAGGCAGGCGTATCAGATCTGCCGCACTCATCCCAGGAGCAGGCGCGAATGGGGCGCAGCGTCAGCCGGTCACAGCTGCGGCCGGGCGACCTCATCGCGCTGTACTCCCCAATCAGCCACATTGGCATCTACGTTGGTGACGGTTTCTATGTGAACGCACCGCAGAGCGGTGACGTGGTGAAGGTTGTTCTGGTGCCGTGGAGCAAGGTCACCGCGATGAGCCGGATCGCCTGAGCGCTACGCGAGGAGCCGGATCGCCTGAGCGCTACCGGACCACCCCGGGTGGCGCTGCAACCCCCCGGGGTGACCACGGCTACCCTCTGGCGGTGCCGCGGACCCTGCTGGTGAGCAATGACTTCCCACCCCGGCCCGGTGGCATCCAGGCTTACCTGCACCAGCTAGCTCTGGCACTGCCCGCCGACGAGGTCGCCGTCTTCGCACCGAACTGGCCAGGAGCGGCGGCTTTCGACGCGGGATTGCCGTTCCCGGTTGTCCGATATCCTGGATCCCTCATGCTTCCCACGCCGCCAGTACTGCGGCGGGCCGCCGAGCTGCTGCGGGAGCTGCGCTGTGAAACAGCGTGGTTCGGCGCGGCCGCCCCACTGGCGCTGTTGGGTCCGGCATTGCGCCGTGCCGGGGCACGACGGGTGGTGGCCAGCAGCCATGGGCATGAGGTGGGCTGGTCAATGCTGCCCCCTGGCCGGATTGCATTGCGCCGGATTGGCACGGATGCCGATGTGGTCACCGCTGTGAGCCAGTACACCCGCCGCCGCATCGCCTCGGCATTCGGTCCTCGGGCGGCTCTTGAACTGCTCCCCCCGGGCGTAGACTGCGCAGTATTCCAACCGGATCCCGGCGCGCGGGCGGAAATCCGGCGACGCCACCGGCTGGGAGAGGCCCCGGTAGTACTGTGCGTGTCCCGGCTGGTGGCTCGCAAGGGCCAAGACACGCTGGTGCAGGCGCTGCCCGCAATCCGCCGCCAGGTGCCGGGGGCCACGCTGCTGCTCGTCGGGGGCGGTCCCCGTCGTGCAGCGTTGCCCCAGCTTGCGGCGTCATATGGTGTCGCCGACGCCGTGGTGAGCGCCGGGCCAGTGCTGTGGTCTGAACTGCCCGCGTATTACGCCGCAGGAGACGTCTTCGCAATGCCCTGCCGGACCCGTGGTCACGGACTGGACGTCGAGGGATTCGGTCTGGTGTTTCTGGAAGCCTCGGCGACCGGATTACCGGTGGTGGTAGGCGACGCTGGCGGGGCGCGGGAGACGGTCCGCGCTGGGGACACCGGTGACTTGGTGAACGGTCGCGACGTGGCGGCGGTGGCCCGAGCCATCGCGACGCTGCTTGCCGATCCCGAACGCGCCGCGGTGATGGGCCGGCGCGGGCGGCGCTGGATGCTGCAGGAATGGAGCTGGGGGTCCCGCGCACAGCGGCTGGCCGACCTACTGCTGCGCAGCTCGTGAGTGCGTAACAGTGCTATAACACGTTTACGCACTCACGAGTAGAGGGCATCGATCTCGGCAGCGAACTCCTTGGCCACCACCGCACGCTTGATTTTGAGGCTCGGGGTGAGCTGGCCACCCCGCTCGGTGAAGTCCACTGGCAGGATCCGGAACTTGCGGATCATCTCGGCTTTCGACACGGTCTTGTTGGCGTCGTCCACCGCGCGCTGTACCTCGGCGCGCAGGTCCGCGTCATCAATCAGGTCGGCCGCAGAGCTACTAGCTGGCTTGCCACGCTCGGCGCTCCAGGCCGGTAGAGCCTCGGCATCAAGGGTGATCAGGGCGGCGACGAAGGGCTGCTTGTCGCCCACCACCATGCATTGGCTGATCAGTCGGTGGGCTCGGATCCGGTCCTCCAGCGTGGCCGGGAAAACGTTCTTGCCGGCCGCCGTGACGATGATCTCCTTCTTGCGACCGGTGATCCACAGGAACCCGTCCTGGTCGAGCTCCCCGAGGTCGCCAGTGTGAAACCACCCGTCGGCGATGGCTTCCCTAGTGGCCTGCTCGTCGTGCCAGTACTGGCGTAGCATCCCGGGGCTCTTGATCAGGACTTCGTCGTCATCGTCGATCTTGATCGTCACCCCAGGCGCCGGTCGCCCCACGCTCCCAATCTTCATATGTTTCTCAGTGTTCACGGCGGACACCGCGCAGGTCTCGGTCAGCCCGTACCCCTCCAGCACAGGCAGCCCGATACCGCGGAAAAAATGTCCAAGCCGCTCGCCCAGTGGGGCGCCACCGGAGACCGCTGCGAGACACCGACCGCCGAGCACCGCCCGTAGCTTGGAGTAGACCAGTTGGTCGAACAACGCGTGCTTGGCGCGCAACGTCAGCCCGGCTCCTCCGGCATCTTGGGCACGGCTCCATTCGACGGCGGTGGCGTCGGCAATGTCGAAGATGCGCCCCTTCCCCTCGGCATGTGCCTTCTGCTTGGCCGCGTTGTAAACCTTTTCGAATACCCGAGGCACCGCCAGCACGAACGTAGGCCGGAATTCAGCCAACTCGACGGTCAGGTTCTTGAGATCCGGGGTGTGCCCAAGCGTGATCCGCGCGTACACGCAGCAGCACTGGATGATTCGGGCGAACACGTGTGCCAGGGGCAGGAAGAGCAGCACCGAGTTGATCGGCTGCATTAAGTCAGGGAACTCCGCCAAGGCCGACCGGATCGTGGCGAGCAAGTTACGATGGGTAATATCGCAGCCCTTGGGGCGTCCTGTGGTCCCTGAGGTGTAGATCAGCGTCGCCTGGTCGTCGGCTCCCACCGCGGTAGCGCGATTCCGCACGGCGTCGTCACTAATCCCGGCACCCCGCTCAGTGAGCTCGTCAACCGCTGCAGCCGCGCCCCCACCGCTTGTCGCCGGCTCAATCTGCCAGACGAGAACCGGCTCGGTTAGCTGATCGACCACCTGCTGGACCATCTCGCGATGCGTAGGGGTTTCGACCACGATCGCCTTGGCGCCGGAATCCGACAGGATCCACTTCACCTGCTCAGAGGAGGACGTTTCGTAAACCGGCACCGTCGATCCACCGGCGGTCCAGATTGCATAGTCAAACAGGGTCCACTCATAGCGCGTCTTGGACAGTAACGCAATCCGGTCCCCACGCTGGATGCCCGATGCAATGAGGCCCTTGGCCACCGCGGTCACTTGGTCGGCGAATTCCTTCGTGGTGACGTCCATCCAGCTGCCATCGACCCGGCGGCGGAAGCTGACGCTGCCGGCGAAACGCTCGGCGTTGGCCCACACCGCATCGGTAAGGTTCTCCTGATCGTCCACCGTGGCGGTGGCGGGAACCGTGAACTCCCGCACTGGTACCTCCGCAGCTCGCCCTTGTTCTAGTACTGCCTGGCAACGTATCGCGACCTGCGCTTCGTCCAACAGCCCCGCCGGGCCGAATTGCCAAGGCTGGCAAGGAGGCATGCAGGCCCATGCCAGCGTCCGGGTAGCCTGCCTGCTCGTGCGGGTCCACGTGGTATCCGACGTGCACGGCAACGCGGACGCCCTGGCCAGGGCGGGCGCAGGCGCCGACGCACTGCTGGTGCTCGGTGACCTGATCGACTTCGTGAACTATCACGACCACTCCGCTGGGATCCTCGGCTCGGTGTTCGGGCCTGCCGCAGTCGACCGGTTCGCGCAATTGCGTTCCGGTGGCGCGCCCGGCGAGGCGTACGCGTTTGTCCGAGAGCTGTGGACCCAGGTGCCGGATCCTCGCGAAGTTGTCCGCGAGGCCGTCGTCGAGCAGTACGAACGGCTGTTCGCGGTGCTGCCTAGCCCGACCTACGCCACACCCGGCAATGTGGACCTACCCGAGCTGTGGCCGCGGTTTGCCCGCGCCGGTGTCCACTTCCTGGACGGTCAGACCGCCGAGATCGGCGGTCTTCGCTGGGGATTCGTCGGCGGCGGTCTGTTACCGGACGAGGTAGCCCCGCGGCGGGATCCGGTGTTCCGCTCGTACCTGCGAACCCCCCAGCAGTACGGGGTGGCCGTCGCGGCACTCGGGCGCGTGGACGTGCTGTGTAGCCACATCCCGCCCGCGGTCCCCGAGCTGCTCTACGACATTCAGGCCCGGCGGCCCGAGATCGGTTCCGAACAGTTGCTCGCGGTAATCCGGCGGGACCGGCCGCGTGCCGCGCTATTCGGGCACGTGCATCAGCCGCTGGCCCGACGGGTCCGGGTGGGACGGACCGAATGCGTCAATGTCGGGCATTTCCAGCGGACCGGAACCCCATACGTGTTGAGGTGGTGACCACTCCCGGCGGCGAAGTGCCGGGTAGCCTGCGCGGCATGGCCGATCAGTCAACCCAGTCCATTGTCATCAACGCTGCACCCAAGGCAATCATGGATGTGATCGCCGACTTTTCCGGCTACCCGCAGTGGGCATCGGCGGTGAAGAAGGCCGAAGTGATCGTTCCCGGCGTCGGTGATCGCGCGGAGCGAGTACGGTTCTTACTGGATGCTGGCCTGGTCAAGGATGAGTACGTGCTCGCATACAACTGGTCTCCGGACGGGCTATCGGTGAGGTGGGAATTGGTCGAGGGCCAGATGCAGAAGGCTCAGCATGGCTCATACGTCCTGGAACCCGTCGGCGAGGCGACCAAAGTGACCTACAGTCTCACAGTCGACCTCGCGATCCCCATGATCGGAATGATCAAGCGAAAGGCCGAGAAGGTCATCATGGACACCGCGCTCAAGGAATTGAAGCGCCGCGTCGAGCTGTTGGCCTGACCTATGATCGTTGCCCAATCCGGGTAGTGAGGGTGAACAGGCCCAGCGGCATGGCCACGCGCTCGCCCAGACCCAGCAGGTTCGGTCCTGCCAAGAACAGCACTCCGACAGAGAGTGCGAGCACGCCGCCCACCGCCCGCGGGCGAGGCACTGGCAGCGGTAGGGCCTCCGGCGGTTCGAAATGATCCTCACCGGCGTCGGTGTGCTGGGAGCGTTGTGCCCCGGATACCGTGCTCCGTAGGCTGGTTGATGCTGCGGGCCGCGAGGGCAAGGGAAGGATCGGTAGGCGGTGTTCTACTGGCTGCTCAAACACCTGCTGCTTGGCCCGTTGATGCGGCTGACATGCCACCCGCACGTCCAGGGCGCTGAGCATATCCCGGAGCGCGGTGGCGCCATTCTGGCCAGCAATCACCTCGCGGTCGCCGACTCATTTTTCCTGCCGCTGGTGATCCGCCGCCGGGTAACCTTCCTGGCCAAGCGAGAGTACTTCACCACGCCCGGACTGCGGGGATGGCTTAAGCGGCAGTTCTTCAGCGCTGCCGGCCAGGTTCCTATCGACCGCTCTAGTGCGTCCGCCGCGCAGGCGGCCTTGGATACCGGAGTGCGGTTGCTGGCCCAGGGCAAGTTGCTCGGCATCTATCCAGAAGGCACTCGGTCTCCGGACGGTCGACTGTACAAGGGCAAGACCGGCGTTGCCCGGATGGCTTTAGAAGCCGGCGTCCCGGTGATCCCGGTCGTGATGGTGGGAACCGACAAAGTCAGCCCCGCTGGCACCAAAATGTGGCGGCCGCACCCGGTAGAGGTGCGCTTCGGCCCGCCGCTGGACTTCTCCCGATACGCGGTCCTGGCCGGTGACCGGTTCGTCGAACGGTCCATGGTTGACGAAATTATGTACGCCTTGATGGACCTCTCCGGCCAGGAGTACGTCGACATGTACGCGACTTCAGTCAAAGAGCGTGAGGCCACACCGCCGCACCTGACCCGCAAGGCGTCCTGACCGGTCCGGGTCACCGACGCTGCGTAGGCTGGGCAATCGTGCGGTTTTTCTACGACTGCGAGTTCATCGAGGACGGCGTCACTATCGAGCTGATCTCCATCGGGGTGGTGGACGAGCAGGGTCGGGAGTACTACGCGGTATCTACCGAGTTCGATCCCGAGCGGGCTGGCGACTGGGTCCGGTCACACGTGTTGCCCAAGCTGCCGCCACCGGCCGACGAGGCATGGCGCAGCCGGGCGGCCATCCGCGACACGCTGCTGAAGTTTCTCACCGCGTCCGGTGAGCGGGTGGAGTTGTGGGCCTGGTTCGCCGCCTACGACCACGTCGCCCTCGCGCAATTGTGGGGCCCGATGCCAGCGTTGCCTCGAGCGTTACCTCGGTTCACTCGGGACCTGCGGCAGCGCTGGGAGGACGCCGGCAAACCGGCATTACCCCCGCCGCCCAGCGATGCCCACGACGCCGTGGCCGACGCCCGTTACAACCTCATCCGGTGGCGGGTGATCGAGCAGCACCGTATGGCGCAGCAAAGTCGCCCGCAATGACCTGTCGCTTTGCTGTACCGATCCTCCTCGTGCCACGCTCTCGCCCGTCAGCACCGGTACGAAAGCGGGAAGGGGAATCGACATGCGCATCGGCGTGCTCACCGGGGGCGGTGACTGCCCAGGGCTCAATGCAGTGATCCGGGCGGTGGTCCGCAAGGGCATCGAGGTCTACGGGCACGAGATCATTGGATTCAGGGACGGCTGGCGTGGTCCAATGCAAGGGTTAATCCAGCCGCTCGGTTTGGCTGACGTGGAGCACATACTCCCTCTCGGCGGCACCATCCTGCGCACATCGCGCACCAACCCGTACCGCAACGGCGGCGCCGAGCAGGTCAAGCAGACCCTCGCCCAGCACAGCGTGGACGCTCTGGTCGCGATCGGCGGCGAAGACACCCTCGGGGTGGCTAACCGGCTGAGCGAAGAGGGTATTTTCGTGGTGGGCGTACCCAAGACCATCGACAACGACCTGAGCGCCACCGACTACACGTTCGGGTTCGACACCGCGGTCCACATCGCGGCCGAAGCGATCGACCGGCTGCGTACCACTGCCGAATCGCACCACCGGGCGGCGGTCGTTGAGGTGATGGGCCGCAACGCAGGCTGGATTGCGCTGCACTCCGGGATGGCCGGCGGAGCGAACGTCATTTTGATGCCGGAGCGGCCATTCGCCGTGGACCGGGTATGCGAGTGGGTCGTCCGATGCCTTGACCGGGAAGACGCCGCGATCGTTGTGGTCGCCGAGGGTGCGATACCGGAGGGCGGCGCGAAGATGCTCGCCACCGCCGAAGTCGACGCCTTCGGCCACAAGCGCCTCGGCGGCGTCGGCATCTGGTTGGCCGACGAGATCGCCCGCCGCACCGGTGCCGAGTCTCGCGCGGTGGTGCTGGGACACATTCAGCGCGGTGGCAAGCCCACTGCCTACGACCGGGTGCTAGCTACCCGGTTCGGCGTGCATGCGATCGATGCGGTGCACGAAGGCGACCGCGGCGTGATGGTTGCGCTGCGTGGCACCGACATTATCCGGGTGAAGCTGGGTGAAGCCACCGCTGCAGTCAAGACGGTGCCGGAGGAGCGCCACGCGGAGGCCGAGGTTTTCTTCGGTTGACCGATCCCACTGGAACGGTCCGGGACATCACCCCATACGCTCAACCACCGTGAACTGGACCGTGGATGTCCCGGTCGACGCGCTGCCGGAACTACCGCCGCTGCCCGCCGATCTCCGTACCAGGCTTGACAACGCCCTGGCCCGCCCCGCCGCGCAGCAGCCCAACTGGCCCGACCTGGACGCGGTGCGTCGTATCCGCACCGTGCTGGAGAGTGTCCCGCCGATCACCGTGCCCCCTGAGGTGGACAAGCTGCGGGATCAGCTTGGCGCCGTTGCCCGGGGCGAGGCATTCCTGCTGCAGGGCGGGGACTGCGCGGAAACCTTCACCGACAACACCGAGCCGCACCTTCGGGGCAACATCCGCACGCTGCTGCAGATGGCGGTGGTGCTCACCTACGGATCCAGCATGCCGGTGGTGAAGGTGGGGCGAGTCGCCGGGCAATACGCCAAGCCGCGGTCCGCGCCGATCGACGCACTCGGCCTGCCGTCCTACCGCGGCGACATGATCAACTCCTTGGTCGCCACGCCTGAGGCGCGGGTGCATGACCCATCGAGGATGATCCGGGCCTACGCCAACGCCGCCGCGGCGATGAACCTGGTGCGAGCACTGACCCTGGCCGGCATGGCGGACCTGCACCGGGTGCACGACTGGAACAAGGACTTCGTGCTGCGCTCCCCGGCCGGGGCGCGTTATGAGGCGCTGGCCGGCGAGATCGACCGGGGCCTGCGGTTCATGTCGGCGTGTGGCGTGGACGACTCCTCGCTGCACTCCACCGAGATCTATGCCAGTCACGAGGCGCTGGTGCTCGACTACGAACGGGCCATGCTCCGCCTGGACAGCACCGGTCCGACGCCCAAGCTCTACGACCTGTCCGCGCACTTCCTCTGGGTGGGTGAACGGAGCCGCGCGCTGGACGGGGCGCACATTGCGTTCGTCGAACTGCTGGCCAACCCCATCGGACTCAAGCTGGGTCCGAGCACCACCCCGGACCAGGCTGTGGAGTACGTCGAGCGGCTTGACCCACACGGCGTGCCGGGCCGGCTCACCTTGATCTCGCGCATGGGGGCGCAGCGGGTCCGCGACGTGCTGCCGGAGATCGTGCAGAAGGTCACCGCCACTGGGCATCAGGTGATCTGGCAATGCGACCCGATGCATGGCAACACCATCGAATCGTCAACCGGATACAAGACCAGGCATTTCGACTGGGTAGTTGACGAGGTACAGGGCTTCTTCGAAGTGCACCACGCGCTGGGCACCCATCCCGGGGGGATCCATGTGGAACTCACCGGGGAGGACGTCACTGAGTGCCTCGGGGGGGCTCAGGACATCTCCGACGCAGACCTGTCCGGCCGCTATGAAACCGCCTGCGATCCGCGGCTGAACACCCAGCAGGCGCTGGAGCTGGCGTTCCTGGTGGCCGAGATGCTGCGCTCGTGAATGGGGAGCGCCCCCTCACAGCGTCGTCAGCGTGACAGTGGAGCCGGGGCGGACGGGCTGGCCGGGTCGGGGTGACTGCGAGATCACCCGGTCCGAGAAGCCCCCGAGGAACCCAAATCCTCCTAGGGACCGGCTGACCGTGCTATTCAGCCCCGCGTCGGCGAGCGCTTGGCGCGCCTGGGCGACCGAGAGCCCGACCACCTGGGGAACCACCGGCGCGGTACTTACCAGCAGGATGACGCCGGTACCGCGGGACACGCCGGTGCCGGCCCTCGGATCAGTGCCGATCGCCCGCCCACCGGCAATCTGGTCGTCTGACTGGCGCCGCACCTGTGCGGTCAGACCGGCGCGGGCCAGCGCCGAGACCGCGTCATCCTGGCGCAGCCCCCGCACGTCCGGCACCGTGGTCGGGGCCGGGCCCTTGCTGACCACCACAGTGACCGGCGCGCCGACGGTAAGGATGGTGCCGGACGCCGGCCGCAGTCCGATCACGGTGCCGACCGGGACGGTGTCGTCGAACTCCTCGGCGTCCGCGTCCCGCCGCGGGCTCAGGTCCGCCTCCTGGATCACCCGCTCGGCCTCCTCGGTGTTGCTTCCTATCGCCAGGTCCGGCACCACCGGACGGCCCAGTGATATCACCACGGTGACACCCGAGCCGCGCATCGCCCGGTAGCCCGGCGCAGGATCGCTAGTGATCACCGTGCCGTCAGGAACGGTGTCGTTGTGGTCCTCAGTAAGGTTGGCTTTGAGCTCAGCGGAGTCCAGGGCGGCCACCACCGCCCCGCGCTGTAGACCGGTGAGGTTGGGCACCACGGTCCACCGGCCGCTGCCCAGCCACCACGCGCCTACCCCGAGCGCGCTCGCGAGCATCAACACGACCACCATCCACGCGATGAAGGCGCGCCGATTGCGAGCGCGCTCGCGTAGGTAGGGATCGTCATGACGAACCAGCAGGATGGGCCGGGCTCCTAATGCGGTTCCCACGGGGGATGCTGGCAGCCCGTCTTGCCGCATGTCCGGTCCACCCGTCGCCACATCGGCCCTGGTCAAAGCCCGAGTTCCGCGCGGTCCGTGGTCGGGTGCGGGCACCGTCGGGAAGGATGCGCTGGTGGAGGCCACCACGGGTACCGGCACTCGATCGATCCCCAGGTCGGAACGCAGCGCCTGCAATGTGCGCAGGAACGCCGCCGCGTCCGGTGGGCGGGCCGCCGGCTCCCGACGCGTGGCTCGTACGACCAGGTCGTCCAGTGCTGCGGGCACTGCAACGCCAGTGGTGCTTGGCGCCGGCATGTCGTCGTTGACGTGGCGATAGGCTACCGACAGCGCGGTCTCGCCGGTGTAGGGCGGTGTCCCGGTCAGCATCTCGAACAGCAGCACCCCGGTGGCGTAGACATCGCTGCGGGCATCGGCCGCACCGGTGGCGACCTGCTCGGGTGAGAGGTAGGCCACCGTGCCGAGAATGAGATCTCCGGTGCTGCTGCCGGCCTCGGCAATTGCGCGGACCAGTCCGAAGTCGGCCACCTTCACCACGCCGCCGGGCCCAATGAGGACGTTTTCCGGTTTGATGTCGCGATGTACCAGCCCTTCGCGGTGCGCCGCAGCCAACGCCGAGAGCACCGTGTCGGCAACCGAGAGCGCGAGCGGCACCGGCAGCCTGCCGTGCTGTCGCAGCAAGTCCCGTAACGTTCCGCCGTCCACCAGCTCCATCACCAGGAACACGTAGTCACCAGCGGGCGAGGAGTCGACGCCCTGGTCATGGACTCCGACGATCCCGGGATGGTGCAGCCGTGCGGCTGCGCGGGCTTCGCGCTCGAAGCGCTGCAGGAAGACCGGGTCCGCGGCGAACCGCGGGGCCATCACCTTGATCGCGACGGGACGCTCCAGGCGGGTGTCTGTGCCGCGGTAAACGGTGGACATGCCGCCGCGGGCCAGCACCGGACCAACCCGGTAGCGCCCGTCCAGCAGGGTGCCAACCAGGTTCCCGTCGTGATTGGGCCCCTGCCGTTGCACAGTCCCGGATCGTACGGTCCCGGTGTGCTCCCCGAACGGCGGAAGGGCGTCGGCTGGCAGGTATGGCATGGTGACCACTGTGAGCGACCTCCCGATCGCCCCGGACGTGCTTGATCCCGAGGTGGTGGTGCTGCCGCTACCTGATGTGGCGCAACGGCTCGGACTGCCGGTAACCCGGGTGCATCAGATGCTTCGCGACTGGCAACTACTGGGAGTACGCCGCCACGGCGTGGCGGTGGTGCCCGCGGAATTCCTCAACGGCGATGTGATCGTCAAGGGACTGCCTGGCACGATCACCCTGCTGCGCGACGCCGGCTACTCTGCCGAGGAGATCCTGCGCTGGCTGTTCACCGCGGAGGATTCGCTGCCCGGCACCCCGATTGGCGCTCTGCGAACCGACCGGGGTCGCGAGGTGAAACGCCGGGCCCAAGCAATGGGTTTTTAACAGCTTTCGGCAGCAGTCCACCAAGCCATGATCGGGCGAGGTATCCTCGCCACCTTGCTGTGGCCTCGTGGGGATTGTGGTTGGCCAGTCAAAAGGAGGGCTTACGATGCTGGGGAAGCTGGGAAGGATGGTTGTCCTGGCAGGGGCCGTCGAGGCCGCTCGCCGGTACGCCAAGAACAACCCCGAAGCGGTCGGCAAGATCGCAGATCAGGCGGGTCGCTTTGTTGACCAGTGCACCAAGGGCAAGTACCACAGCCAGATCGACGGCGCGGTGCGCAAGGTCCAGGACGCCACCGGCCGCGGCTCGCACTAGAATCACCCGGCCTGATCAGGGTTTGAAGCCAGACCCGTCGAACCGGTTCACAGTGGTGAACTGTTCGACGGGTCGGCGGCGGAGCTTACGGACTGCCCGTACCGGATGTCCCAGTGCGATCAGGCCGGCGACGGCGTGGTCATCAGGAATGCCGATCAGCTCTCGCACGGCTGGCTCCTGCCGGACCAATACCGAGGTCAGTACGCCACCGAGGCCTTCATTGCGGGCTGCCAGCAGGATGTTCTGCGCAAACGGGTAGATCGACCCGCCGCCCACGATGCTCTGCCGGTCCAGCCCGTTGTCCACGCAAGCCAGCGAACCGAGATGGGCGATGAGCAGCAGCAATACCGGGACGGTGTCCAGCGTGTCAGCGAAGTCATTGGGTCTCGGTAGTTCGCGGGCTGCGTCGAGATCGACCGCCGGACCGGTCCAGCGGCCGCACTCGCGTGGCGCGAACGGCACTAGGCCTGCGTCGACATGCGCCATGTACTCGCGCCAACTGAGGCTGTAGAGCTCACGTATCCGGCGCCGAATCTCTGGATCGCGCAGCACGACAACGTGCCAGCCCTGCCGGTTGCCGCCGCTGGGCGCGAACCGTGCGTGGTCGAGGATGCGGTGTAGTACTGCGTCGGGCACGGCTTCGCTAGTGAAAGCCCGGGTTGCCGACGTTGTACGCATGACCTCGTAGAGCTCCACGGGTTGCAACCTACCGGCCAACCTCTCGCCCCCACCGCATGGCAACAGTCCTCTGGCGTACCCGCGCGTCGCCGCCGATGGGAGACTTGTCACCATGGCAGTGAACTCCTTTATGGTCCCGCTCGGCACGCCTGCTCCACCGTTCGCCCTGCCGTCTCTCGACGGCCAGATCGTGACCTCCGACGGCCTTGACCCCGGCCGGCCACTGCTGGTGATATTCCTGTCCAATCACTGTCCCTATGTCCGGCACATTGAGCGAGAACTCGGCTCACTGGTTGCTGAGTACGCACCGGACGTGACGACGGTGGCGATCTGCAGCAACGACACCAACAACTACCCTGACGACGGTCCGGATGGGCTGAGCGAGCAGGTCCGTCGCGCCGGATTCACATTCCCGTACCTGCTCGACGACACCCAGAAGGTCGCACTAACTTACCGGGCCGCGTGCACCCCGGACTTCTTCTTGTATGACGCCGATCGCAAACTTGTCTACCGGGGCGAGTTTGACGATTCCCGCCCGCGCAACGACGTCCCGGTGACCGGCAAGGTATTGCGGGCGGCGCTGGACCTGACGCTGGCCGGACAGCCGGTACCCGAACCACAGATGCCCAGCATGGGTTGCGGCATCAAGTGGAAGCCGGGCAACGAGCCGACCTGACCCTTTACGTACCTGATACCCCCCCGATTACGGCTCGTCATAAGTGCCGCCTAAGGTGCCCCGCCGTGGCCAGAGATCGCACGCGGGGCCGTCGCCCCGCCGACGGCCCCGTGGTCGGTCAAACCGGCGCCCGGTTCGGCGGCGCGGCGGGACGTCGTAGCCGCGCAGAGGTCGATCCGACGGAGGAGGCGGGCGACGGCGCAGCCCACCGCCACAGCGGTGACCAGTCGGTCGTCGGTCAAACCGGTGCCCGGTTCCCGAATCTCTTGGGCCGTCGACAGCACCAGCAGCAGGATCCCGAGCAGCACAGCCCTCAGGAGGTGGCCGAGGCCGTCGGCGCGGATGATCCGCCCCAGGCGCAGCCGGCTGTTACTCAGCCGGAGACCGTAGCGCCGCTGTCCGAGTCCAGCTGGACGGACAAGCCTGGCTGGGCTGACGAGTCTGACTGGGCTGACGAGTCTGACTGGGACGCCACCAAGGAGACCTACGATCTGGTGCGGCCCTACTTCTGGACCGGGGGACGGACTGCCTCACGTTTCGATCTCTCATTCGAGACCTTGATCTCGGCAACCGGTCAACCGGCCGACCCGGCGGCTCCTCTGGAGCACCGCACGATCCTCACGCTCTGCGCTACTCCGCACTCGGTCGCGGAACTCGCCGCCTTGCTGTCGATGCCCCTCGGGGTGGCCCGAGTGGTGCTGGGAGACATGGCCGAGGCGGGCAGCGTCGTGGTGCACCGCACGGCAGGCTCCGCTGACGCCGCACCGGACCTCGCCTTGATGCGGCGGGTACTCCACGGCCTGCAGCGGCTGTAGATCCCCGGCGTCAGATCCCCGGCATCAGAACTGGCCGACCGCGGTCACCCGCACAACCGGTGTCCCGGATTCGTCGGAGGCGGGCAGATCGACCTCGGCATTGATGGCCCAGTCGTGGTGCCCCGCCGGATCATTCAGGATTTGCCGCACGATCCACCGGCCGTGCTGCATGTCAATGATCAGCAGGTGCGGGCCGCGGGCGTCAGCGCCGGTCCCGATCTCGTCATGCTCGTCGAAATACGGTTCCACGGCCTGTCGCCAGGACTCCGCATCCCACCCGCTGTCCGCGTCAAGCTCACCGAGCTCGTCCCATCGTCGGCGGGCAGCCAGCTCCACCCGGCGGAACAACGCATTGCGCACGAGGACCCGAAAGGCCCGCCCGTTGGCCGTCACCGGTGGAGGTCGCTGGTCCACAGCAGCCGGTGCTGCATCCTGCACCTGCGGATTACGCAGTTTCTCCCACTCGTCTAGCAGGCTGGAGTCGACCTGGCGGACCAGCTCCCCGAGCCACTCTTCGAGGTCACGCAGGGCGTCGGTCTTGGCGTCCTCCGGCACCGTGCGGCGCAGCGCCTGGTAGGCGTCGGCCAGGTAGCGCAGCACCAGCCCCTCGGAGCGGGCCAGGCCGTAGAACCCGACGTACTCGGTGAAGGTCATCGCCCGCTCGGCGACATCCCGGGCCACCGACTTGGGGGACAACCGGTAATCGGCGACCCACGGGTGGCCCTGCCGGTAGGTCTCGAACGCTGTGTCGAGCAGGTCAGCCAGCGGCATCGGGTAAGTGACGTCCTCCAGCAGCCGCATCCGCTCCTCGTACTCGATGCCCTCGGCTTTCATCGCCGCTACGGCTTCCGCTTTGGCCTTGGACAGTTGCGCGCTCAGGACCTGCCGCGGATCCTCCAGGGTGGCCTCAAGCACCGACAGCACATCCAGTGGGTAGTCGGCCGACTCCGGGTCGAGCAGCTCGATCGCGGCCAGCGCGAACGGGGACAGCGCCTGATTAAGCGCGAAGTCGAGCTGCAGGTCACCGGTGAGCCGCACGGTGCGGCCGTCCGCATCGGGAACGGCCAACCGCTCGACGACGCCAGCGGCGAGCAGCGCCCGGTACATCGCGATGGCCTGGCGGATGTGCCGGCGCTGCGCGGGGCGGTCCTCGTGGTTGTCGGTGAGCAGGCGGCGCATCGCCGCGAACGCGTCGCCGGGCCGGTTCGCGACGTTGAGCAGCATCGCGTGGCTCACCGCAAAACTGGAGCTCAGCGGTTCCGGTTCGGCCGCGACCAGCCGGTCGAAGGTGCGCTCGCTCCAGGACACTGACCCCTCGGGGGGCTTGCGGCGCACCACCTTGCGGCGCTTGCGGGGATCGTCTCCTGCCTTGGCCAGCGCTTTGGCGTTCTCGACCACATGCTCGGGAGCCTGCACGACGACGGTGCCGGTGGTGTCGTAGCCGGCCCGGCCGGCCCGGCCGGCGATCTGATGGAATTCCCGAGCGGTGAGATGGCGGGTACGGGTTCCGTCGTACTTGGCCAGCGCGGTGAGCAGCACCGTGCGGATCGGCACGTTGATCCCCACCCCGAGGGTGTCAGTACCACAAATGATCTTGAGTAGGCCGGCCTGGGCCAGCCGCTCGACCAGGCGGCGATACCGTGGCAGCATCCCGGCGTGGTGTACCCCGATCCCATGGCGCACCAACCGAGACAGGGTCCGCCCGAAACCGGCGGTGAACCGGAACCCCCCGATCAGCTCGGCGATGGCGTCTTTCTCTGCCCGGCTGCAGACATTGATGCTGGTTAGCGCCTGCGCCTGGTCGGCAGCGGCGGCTTGGGTGAAGTGCACCACATACACCGGTGCCGATTTCGTCGCGAGCAGTTCTTCCAGCGTCTCGTGCAGTGGCGTGGTCGCATACCGGAAATGCAGCGGAACCGGCCGCTGCGCGGAGCGGATCACCGCGGTAGGACGGCCGGTGCGCCGGGTCAGGTCCTGCTCGAAGCGGGTGACATCGCCCAAAGTCGCGGACATCAGCAGGAACTGCGCCCGCGGAAGCTCCAGCAGCGGCACCTGCCAGGCCCAGCCACGGTCCGGGTCGGCGTAGAAGTGGAACTCGTCCATCACGACCAGGCCGACATCGGTATCCGCCCCGCTGCGTAGTGCCATGTTGGCCAGCACCTCGGCGGTGCAGCAGATAATCGGCGCCCCGGTGTTGACACTGGAGTCGCCGGTGGCCATTCCGACCTGGTCGGCGCCGAACACGTCGCACAACGCGAAGAACTTTTCCGACACCAGCGCCTTGATCGGCGCGGTGTAGACGCTGCGCCGGCTGCCCGCCAGCGCGGTAGCGTGCGCGCCGGTCGCGACCAGGCTCTTACCCGAACCGGTCGGGGTGGCCAGGATCACGTTCGAGCCCGAAACGATTTCGATCAGGGCGTCCTCCTGAGCAGGGTACAGGGCTAAGCCCTGGCCCGAAGCCCACGCCACAAAGGTGTCGAACAGCTCGTCGGGCCCGGAACCTCCGGGCAGCGCCTTGGTGAACGTCATGGTGACCACGATCATGCCTGCAGCCCCCCATCCGAGGTGAGGTGGGGCCAGCCGGGCCGGCGCGCCGTACCGGCTGGGGCGCGATAACCTGATCTCCGGTCGGGGATGCCGTGTGCCCATGCTTCACGGACAGCCAAAGGGGTGACCGCATATCGACACGGGTCAGCTGATCGCCGGCCACTACCGGGTGCTCGATCGGATCGGTATCGGCGGCATGGGCGTCGTCTGGCAGGCCATGGATGAGCGGCTGGAGCGGCTGGTGGCGGTAAAACAGCTGCTGTTGCGGCTGGACCTGAGCCCCAGGGAGACCGACGAAGCCCGGGCCCGAGCGCTACGCGAGGCACGTATCGCTGCGCGGCTGCAGCATCCCAATGCCATCGTCGTCTACGACGTGGCCGAGCATGAGGGCGAGCCCTGCCTGGTGATGGAGTACCTGCCTTCCCGCAGCCTCGCTGCCGTGCTGAGCGAGCGGTGCTGCCTTCCGGTGGCGGAAGTCGCCTCGATCGGCAGGCAGATCGCTTCGGCGCTGGCCGCCGCGCATGCTGCACAGATTGTTCATCGGGACGTCAAGCCCGGGAACATCCTGATCACCGACGACGGAACCGCGAAGATCACTGACTTCGGTGTCTCGCGCGCTGCGGGGGATGTCACGGTCACCCAGACCGGGATAATGGCCGGCACGCCGGCCTACCTCGCACCGGAGGTGGCCCGCGGGCAAGTCCCGACCCCGGCGTCGGATGTCTTTTCTCTCGGCGCCACGCTCTATGCCGCGCTAGAGGGCCGGGCTCCGTTCGGCGACAGTGACAACCCGCTCGCGCTGCTGCATGCGGTGGCTGGTGGGCAGGTGGAACCCTGT
>JALZHU010000145.1 GCA_030860695.1 Actinomycetota bacterium | reverse complement strand
CCGCCGACGAATCAGTGGACTAGTACCTAGAAAAGGCCTAGAAGTCCGCCGTTGTCGTCGTGCTTACGGCGGTGTCTATCGTGGTGACGCTTGCGTCCGTGGTGGCAATCCTTGTGGCAATCCTTGCGGTCGTGATGGCGCTTGTCGTCACAGTTCCCGCCCATTGCAAAGATCCCTGAGATCCTCATACTACATTCCCCTCCTTCATCCCTGCCTCCGCGCGTGACAGTCGGCGGAGGAACCATTGCCCCCAGAAGGCCTCGCGTGTAGTAGTTCGAAAGTGTGGTCGGTCGCGAAGCCGACGCTCTTAGTAGTACTACCTTCCGCTGCTGTAAACAATGTGAGTTATTCACTTCTACTGAGAGTGTCGATTTGTAGCGCTGGGTGAGAGTGTCGGCCAGCCAGGCTGGTCTCCATTCCGAGCAGCTCAGCGGTAGAGCGTGACGGACACCTGCGCACCGACGTCTAGACCGGTGGCAGGTTCAGGCACCACGAGGTAGCCGTCAGCGCGGGTAAGCCCGGAAAGCAGGGCAGACGCACCGAACAACGGCTCGGCCTGCCCACCGTTGAGCTGCATCTGCACGACGTCAAGGCGGCCCGCCTCGGAGGGCACCTCACGGGTCAGCGACGCGGTCACTGACGGTTCAGGGGGCGGCGCGGCGCAGCCCGCGATGCGCCACACCAGTGGGGCGCCGACCAACCGGAACACCACCAACGCAGACAGCGGGTTACCTGGCAAGCCGATCACCGGCACGCCTTCGCACTCCGCGAGCAGGGTGGGCTTGCCGGGTTTGATCGCAAGACCGTGGCAGAAGATGCCTGGCTTTCCGAGACTCACGACGGCATCGGCGGTGGCGTCACGCGCTCCCACCGAGGAGCCGGCGGAGATCATCACCAGATCCGCCTGCGCCACTGCCGACTTCAGCGCTCCCCGTAGGGCAGCTGGGTCGTCGGGAACGATCCCGCAGGGCAACGGTGACCCGCCCGCGTCGAGCACCAGCCCGGCCAGCGCAGCGGCGATGGCGTCACGGACCTGGCCTGGACGCAACGTCACAGTGTCAGGCGGCACCACCTCGTCTCCAGTGGACAGGATCGCCACCCGCGGCCGGGCATGCACACCGACGTCGGTGATCCCCGCAGCGGCGAGCATGCCCAAGTCCGCTGCGCGCAGTGGCCGCCCGGCGGGGACCAAGACAGCTCCGGCAGTGACGTCATCATCAGCCCCGACCACGCCGCCGCCGGGCGCGACGGGCCGCAGCACCTCCACGGTGCCGGGCATGGTTTCGCTTGTGTACTCGACCATGATCACCGCGTCGGCGCCCACCGGCAGCACCCCGCCGGTGGGCATCTCCACCGCGGTGCCGGCCGCTACCGTCACGTCCGGCTCGACCCCCATCCGCACCGCGCCGACGACGTCCAGGTAGGACGGTAATCCCTCCGATGCGCCGTAGGTGTCGGCTGCCCGCACCGCGTAGCCGTCGACGGTGGACCGTGCGAACCCAGGCAGCGGCCCCGGCGCAACGACATCGTGCGCCGGCACCCGGCGCAGCGCGTCGGCGAGGGCCACCCATTCCACCGCGGTACGCCGGGACGGCGCGAAGCCGCTGAGTGCCTCTCCGACCGTCCGGGTGATAAAGAACTCACGCCCTGTCATCGCTTGTCGTCAACCTCAGGGTCGTCGTCCTTCGGCTGCTCGCGGGCGGTCGTGCCGCCGCGCTGCAGCCCGAGAACACTTACTACCGGGCCCAACGCCACCTGCCCAAGCCCGCAGATCGAGGTCTTACGCATCACCAGCTCCAGGTCCAGGATCCCCTCCCGGCCCGTGTCGTCCAGACCGCCGTTGTCCATGGAGTCGGTGAGCAGGGTGTGCGCCTTGGTGGATCCGACCCGGCAGGGCACGCACTTGCCGCATGATTCGTCGCGGAAGAACCGGAGCACATTCGTCGCCGCCGCGAGCAAGTCGGTGCCCTCAGCCATGGCGACCAAGGCGCCGGAGCCGAGCATGGAGCCCGCGGCGGCCAGGGTGCCGAAGTCCAGCGGCACGTCGAGCTGATCCGGCCCCAGGAAATTCGACGACGCCCCACCGGGTTGTACCGCGGCCAGCGGCGCCCCGCCGGCCATCCCGCCGGCTTCATCGAGCAGCGCCCGGATGGTGGTGCCCATCGGCACGCAGTACACCCCGGGGCGCGCCACATGCCCGGAGACGGCGAAGAATTTCCATCCCACCGACTCACCCAGGCCTGCGTCGATCCACCACTGCGCGCCGCGCTGGACGATCACCGGCACGTCGGCGAAGGTCTCCACCGAGTTCATCAGCGTGGGCCGGCCGTGCAGTCCGTACACCCCGGGGAATGGCGGCTTGTTCCGCGGCTCACCGCGGTGGCCCTCCATGCATTCGATCAAGGCGGACTCTTCGCCGAGAATGTAACCCCCGGGGGAAGTGAAGATGTCCAGTTGCAGGGTGCGCCCGCTGCCCAGCACGTCAACCCCGAGCAGATGCTTGGCCCACAACGCCTCGATCTCCGACCGCAGTACCTGTTCCTCCGGGCCGTACTCGTGCCGGACGAACACCCAACCCTGCTCCGCACCAACACAGAGCATGCCGACCAGCAGGCCCTCCAGCACCAGGTGCGGCTGATCGGCCAGGATCTGTCGATCCTTAAAGGTGCCAGGTTCAGATTCGTCGGCGTTACAGATCGCGTATTTGACCTCTCCCGGCTGGGCTGCCGCCAGTTCCCACTTCTTGCCGGTGGGAAAGCCCGCGCCGCCCATCCCGCGCAGCCCGGATCCGGCCAGCGTGGAGATCACCTCGCCCGGCTGTAGCGCCCCGGTCAGCAGCGCACGCAGCACCTGGTATCGCTCCCTCAACCCGCATTCAGGGGGCTCAGCGGGGTTTCGATGCCTCCCAGACCCCGCTGAATGCGGGTAGGGGTCATTGGGCCATGGGGTGAGCCGGCCAGAGGGGGTTGGTTGCGCCGCTGGCAACCGGCCGTCGAGGGCGGCGCCGATCAGTGCGTCGGCATCCGCGGCCCGCGCCGGATGCTCGTTCACCGCGATGGCGGGCGCCATATCGCAGCGCCCCAGACATGACACCTCCCGGAACTCCACGTCCGGCCCGTAGCGATCTGCCAACCCCGGCGCAGAGCCGGCAAGCCAGCAGGACAGGTCACGGCAGGCATGCAGCGCCACCTTCGGCGGCGCCTCGATGCGGAAGTGCGGGTAGAACGAGACCAGGCCCTCGATCTCGTACAACGGTCGGCGCATCCGCCGAGCCAGCGCCACCAGTTCCTCACGGGGCAGCCAGCCCAGCCGGGACTGGATGGCGTACAGCTCGGGGATCAGACTCGGCCCTGGGAAGCGCCCAGCCCGAGCTTCGGTGCCGGGCACCCGTGCGTGGCGATGCGCGTTACCGCCACCTGTCTCATGGCGACCTAGGCCGGTGTCATGGGCCACAGTCATGAGGTTAACGCGGGTCAGCTCGATCCCATGACCCCCACGTAGAGAGCCGGTGGTGCGCGATTCGTTGTCTGGGCTGAGCACCCCGAGACTCATTCGCCAGTGCACTCAACTGCCCGCATCCGGAGCTCAGCCCGTCTTTTCGAAGTACCGACGGGGCACGGCGACCAGCATCTCGTGCAGCTGCGCGTCGGTGACCCCGGCTTCGCGCAGCGCCGGCACGACGGTGGTCGGGATGTGCAGGTAATTCCAGTCGGGTAACGCCCGGGTGACCTGCTGGCGTATGTGCGGTGCGGAGAAGAGGTCCATGAAGCAGGCAGCGTCGTGGGAGAGCACGATGCGGTCGGCGTAGCCCTCGGCACACAGTGCGGCGACCGCCGCGATCCGATCCGCCGTGGGGTTGAACACGTCGAGGCCGAAGCGGTCACAGCCGATGATCGCGCCCTGATCGGCAATCCACCGCAGGTAGTCGAGATCAGTGGAGTCACCCGCGTGCCCGATGACCACCTTCGTCAGGTCGACCCCCTCGGCGCGGAAGAACTCGAGTGCCAACCTGCCGGTCTGGTGTGCGGAATTGGTGTGCACCGTGATGGGCGTCCCCGTCTCCCGGTGTGCCGCGGCCACCGCCTTGGCGACCCTGGTCTGGTCCGGGGTCAGTCCACGCTCCTCCACCACGCACTTGAGCGTCGCCGCCTTCACCCCGGTGTCGCCGATCCCCGAGGTGATGTCCCGGACGAAGAACTCCACCAGTGGCTCGGGGCCACCGAAGAGGGTTCCCGGGCCCTGGGGGTAGAAGTAGAGCGGAAGCTGGTCCCAGGTGTAAAAGCCGGTCGCTACGATGATGTTGAGGTCGACCTCGGCGTTGACGCGCTGGATGCGGGGAAGGAAGCGGCCCACGCCGAGCACGGTCAGGTCAACGATGGTGTCGATGCCGGCGGCCTTCAACTCCCGCAGCTTCCTGATCGCGTCGGTGACCTGCTCCTGCTCGTTCCAATAGTCGCTGCCGTAATTCTGCATGATGTCCGGGTCCAGCACGAACACGTGCTCGTGCATGAGCACCTGACCGAGGGACGCGGTGTCAACCGCGCCGCGGACCGTGTCGACGGTTGCCACAGGGAGCCCTCCTACCTTCCATAGGGTGTGTGCGCTGGTTCGTGCCGAAGGGGCCGTACGGGCAGCCGGCCGCACATCGATAAGGTTTCCCGGCCGCCGGCCGTCGACCCGAGACCAATCCTCCTGTATGACGGCTACAGGTGCAGGATTGTTGTGGCAGCGTTCATGCGGCGTGAATCTCCTGTGCGATCCGTTGGCCAGTAGGTTGGTATCACCATCACGACCAGTGGGAGTGCCCACAAGTTCGACATGATCCGCTCCATCCGACAAGACGATCGGAGCGCCCGCGAAGAACTGAAAGGGCGCGTAAATGGCGCTGGTGATGATGAGCACGTGACGCCGCCGCACCGATGGGATCCGGTCGAGAAGGAATGCCAGGCCGTCCGAGGTGTTCGCACGCCGGTGGACGCTACTGGATAGGGCGACAAGCACGCGGAGATTCATGCCCATAACAGTGTCGTACTCGTGGTCTCGCCAAGCGGCACTGCCGGTGCTCCCGGTTGTCACGGGGCCAGCTCGTAGGGAGCCGAGGCGGTTACGGCAACCAGCATGCCAAGATCTACGCCTCGGCTCGCGAGGTCCTGGGCGAGCGCGGTGCGAAGACGGTTTCCGGTTGTAGCGAGACTCTGGCGCTCCACGTCACCAGAGCTTCAAGATCCTGAGTTGGCGGGCTAGGTCCGCCGAGCGCTGCGATGAGCCGCTGGAGGGCAGCTGACTCAAGCCAGCGCTGAGCGGTACACAGAACGTCGGCTTGATTGCCAGACATCCACGTACGTGCGATGTTTCACGCAAGTTGGACCCCCTGACACGCATGACCGTCCTCTGTCCGCATGGCCAATGCCATGTTTGATCATCAATTGCATGTGAGCAAAAACTGTAACGGATCATGCGTCGGGGACGCTGGGGGCTGCAATATCCCGTCTGGCGGCGGCCCAAGAGGGCAGCGGGCGGGAGGATGCTCCGCACTGTCAATGAGCGGAGCGGGCTGCGCCTCGGTGAGTGGACGCCGTTCCCCGTCGAATCAGTAGCGACTGGTGAAGAGTTCATCGTGATCAGCATCGCCGCTCGCGGGTTGTCCGCAAGGTCACCGCGACGCACCCAGGGGCTCGATCTGCACGGCGCAGAACTTGAACTCGGGGATCTTGCCGTAGGGGTCGATCTCGTCGATGGTCAACACGTTGGCTGCGGCTTCCCGGAAGTGGAACGGGATAAAGCAGTTGCCCAGCGCTTCCCGGTGGGAGACCTTCAGCCGCAGCTCGATCTCCCCTCGCCGGGAGCGCACCCGGACCATCTCGCCGTGCGCCAGGCCCCGGTCGGCGGCGTCCTTGGGGTGCACGTACACCTCCGCCTGCGGCGCGATGGTGTCCAGGGCGTAGGAGCGCCGGGTCATCGATCCGGTGTGCCAGTGCTCGAGCAACCGGCCGGTGTTGAGCACTAGCGGGTAGTCGGCGTCGGGTAGTTCCTTGGCGGGCAGCCACTGCGCGGGCACTAGGTGGGCCAGCCCGTCGTCGGTGTTGAACCGCTCGCCGAAGAGCACCACCGTGCCGTCGGAATGCTCTGGGTCGGCGTTGGGGTACAGCTTGCCGGTGCCGCCGAGATTGTCGTAGGACAGGTTGGCGTAGCTAGGCATCACGCTGACCAGCTCGTCGAACACCTCCCGTGGGCTGCTGTAGTGCCAGTCCAGGCCGATTCGCTGGGCGATGTCCTGGACGATTTCCCAGTCCACCCGGGCTTGCCCGGGCGGGTCGAGCACCTTGCGACCGAGTTGGACCCGCCGGTCGGTGTTGGTGTAGGTGCCGTCCTTCTCCAGGTAGGACGACGCGGGCAGCACCACGTCGGCGAACTCGGCGGTCTCGGTGAGGAAGATGTCCTGCACTACCAGGAACTCCAGCGCGGACAGCGCCTTGCGCACCTTGTTGATGTTCGGATCGGACAGGAACGGGTTCTCTCCGAGCATGTACATCCCGCGCACGCCACCGGTGAGCACCGAGCCGATGATCTCGGTGACGGTCAAGCCCTTGACCGGGTCTAGCCCGGCCACTCCCCAAGCTTGTTCGAAACGAACCCGTACCTTGGCGGAGTCGGCCTTCTGGTAGTCGGGGTAGAACATCGGGATCAGGCCGACGTCGGACGCCCCTTGCACGTTGTTCTGACCGCGCAGTGGATGCAGGCCGCTACCGGGCTTGCCGATGTTGCCGGTGATCGCGCACATCGCGATGAGGCAGCGAGCGTTGTCGGTGCCGGTGGTGTGCTGGGAGATCCCCATGCCCCAGAAGATGATCCCGGCTCCGGCGCTGCCCCAGATCCGCGCTACCTCGGTGATCGTGTCGGCATCGATGCCGGTGATCTGGGCGGCGCGCGGCGGGGGGTAGTCGGCGACGGTGCGCGTCAGCTCGTCGTAATTGGTGGTACGCCGGGCGATGTAGTCGCGGTCGATCAAACCGAGGCGGATGATCTCGTGCATCACCCCGTTGTAGAACGCCACGTCGGTGCCCGGCTTGAGCTGGCAGTAGATGTCGGCGTGGTCGGCGACCCGGTCGGCCCGCGGGTCGATATAGATGATTTTCGTGCCGCGCCGGCGGGCCTGCTTGAAAAACGAGCTGGCGACGGGGTGGTTGGCTGTCGCGTTGCTGCCGGTGATGATCGCGACGTCGGCGTTGACCACGTCGCCGTAGGTGGTGGACACCGCGCCGGAGCCGATGCCCTCGAATAACGCGGCCACGGAAGAGGCATGACATAGCCGAGTGCAGTGGTCGACGTTGTTGGTGCGGAACCCGGTACGGATCAGCTTCTGGAAAAGGTAGGCCTCCTCGTTGGAGCATTTCGCCGAGCCGAACCCAGCGATCGCCGCCGACCCGCGCTCAGCGTGGATCTCCTTCAGCCGCCGGGCAACGAGGTTCAGCGCCTCATCCCAGCTGACCTCCTGGAAATGCGGCAGCACCTCGTCGTAGTCGACCAGCCCGCCCGGCTTGCGGCGCCGCTCGCCTTTCACGTCCGTTGAGAGCGGCCCCTTGGGATACGAGCCCGCGCGCCGGATCAACGGGACGGTCAGGCGCTGCGGGGAGGCCGCGTAGTCCCAACCGTAACGGCCTTTGACGCACAGCCGGCCCTGCGATCCGGGCTGGTCGCGACCCTCGGCGTAGGCGATGGCACCGCGCGCGCGGTCCACGTGGTAGGTCAGCGCGCACCCGACCCCGCAGTACGGGCAGACGCTGTCCACGGCGTCGAGTTCGGAGCGGGGGCGGATCGGGATGTTGTTGATGGGTTTGTTAGTCAGCGCTCCGGTGGGGCAGGCGGCGACGCATTCGCCGCAGGTCACGCAGGACGAGGCGTCCATCGGGTCGTTCAGGTCGAAGGCGATCCGGGTGGTGTAGCCCTTGCCGGAACGGCCGATCACGTCGTTGTTTTGGATGTCGTCGCAGGCGCGGGTGCAGCGGTCGCACAGGATGCAGGCGTCGTGATTGACGGCGATCACCGGGTTGGAGGTGTCGGTGCCGCGACCGGACCCGCACGGCAGCGTGGTGGTCTCCCGGGACACGCCGTAGCGGTCGGCCAGCGCGAGCAGCATGTTGTCGCCGGTGGTGGTCTGCTTGGGGTCGGCCTCGCGCGGCGGTTGGTCAGCGATCAGCAGCTCGGTAAGGGTGGCGCGGCTACGTTCCAGCTCTTCGCTGGTGGTGCACACCGCCATGCCGTCCTCGCAGGGCCGCACGCAGGCGGCGGCGAAGACCCGGCTCCCGGTGTCCACGACGCACATCCGGCAGACTCCGACCGGGTCGAACCGCTCGTCGTGGCACAGCACCGGGATGTCAATGCCGAGCCGCTTGGCCGCGTGGAAGATCGTGGTGCCCTCGGGCACGGTGACCTCACGACCGTCGATGGTGACGGTGACGCTCACCGGTGCCTCCTCGAGGCTCGTGAGTGCGTAACAGTGTTCTAGCGTGCCATATTCAGGTTCCTACCTCTGGCGGGTATGAGCACATCCCCTCCGTCGCACGAGTCGGGACGGCCCGACCCTGGGCCACCCGACTCGTGCATAGGGACAGGGTGGTCCGGCCGATGGCACGATCGACCGGCAGCCTCCGGCATTCCGCCGCCTGGTGTGGCATCCGAGCCTGACGAAAGAGAATCATGAACGAGTGCGGCGAGCCGGTCCTCTATGCCATCGTCACCGGATCCCCGCCGCGCGGGACATCGGCAAGCTGGATCACCTGCAACTCGCTGGCCAAATGGGCCGCAGGAATCTCCGACACGCTGCCCCTCGGGCTGCTTGTAGAAGCCGTCGGCAAACGCCAGCCCGTCGTGGTCATGCCCTTCAGCAACTGGGGCTCAGCTCAGTTTCCCGGCGATCCAGCAAGCCATGAACACGCTCACCGCGTGGGGCGTGACGATCCTTGCCGGCGACGACATCTACAGACAACACGACCCCGGCACCGGGGATAAATACATTCACCTCTTCCCTTGGCACCTCGCCTGGCAAGCACTTCTCCAACACCCACGCCTCGATTCCAGCCTGCTAGCCACAAAGCCGGAGTCAAGAGACTAAAAGTCGTTCGGCGTAAAGTGTTGATTGCTCTATTACGTACTCACGAGCAGATCTGCCAGCGCCGCCTCGTCCGGCCGGCCATCAGGATCCAGCCCGCGGGTCGCGTAGTAGCCGTCGATCATCTCGCGCAACCGATCGGGGGTGAGCGCGGCCTCGCGCCCGGAGCCAAGCCGAACCGGCTCGCGCAGCAGCCGGGCGGGCAGCCAGTCGTCGGCTCGGGTCCACCCCTCGCGCAGGTTGAACATCCGCTTAGCCAACACGATCCGCCGGGCGGTGGCGCGCAGCTCGGTGGCGTCGATGTCCCATCCGGTGACGACCCGCAGCAGCCCGGCCCATTCGTGGTAGGGCTCGTCGAACACTCCGCGCAGGAACTTGCACAGGATCATCGAGTCCATCACGGCGGCCCGGTCCTCGGTGGCCACCGCGGCGGTCACTTGGACGTCGCCACCGGCCAGCCGGTCGTAGTCGCCGGCGAGGTCGGCCTCGTAGGCACCGGAGCGGTTGTGGTCGGCGCCCCGGGCGTTGACGGCTAGGCCCAACGCCATGCCCTGCAGCGTGCGGGGTTCATATCCGGGCAGCTCCATGCCCTTGACGTGCGGCGCGAACTCCTCCGACCCGCCACCAACGATGGCCGCGGCACGCCGGGAACCCTGACCGAGCAAGGCGCCCAGCCCGTCGCCGCTGCCGATCTCGTTCAGGGCTCGCAGCAGCGCGGCACCGTCGCCAAAGCGCAGCCAGGGCGCGTCGAGCAGCCCCCGCTGCGCGCACTCCATCGCCCAAGCGATCGTGCCCCCCGCGGAGATGGTGTCGAGACCGAGCTCGTCGCAGCGGGCGGAGGCGGCCAGCACGTCGTCGGGATCGGATACCCCACACATCGGTCCCAGTGCGAAGACGTTCTCGTACTCCACCCGGGCGGTCTGACCATATCGGCCGCGGTAGATGTGCTCGCAGCCGATGCTGCAGGACGCACAGCCGCTGCGGGTGCTGCCACGCAGGTCGTGAAGTTCCTCGGCGGCTAGCTGCGGAGCGTCGGTGAAGGTGGCCGCGGTGAAGTTGCGGGTGGGCAGCGTGGAGATCGCGTTGAAGGCCAGCAGGTTGGCCAGTGTGCCCAGTTCGCGGTACTTCGCGGTGGCCGGACCGAAGGAGCGCTCGCGCAGGTCCCGGGCCGCGGCCAGCACCCCGTCCGGGTCCGCCGGACCGATCTTCGTGGCGGCCCGCACCGCGACCGCTTTGATGTTCTTCGCGCCGAGCACCGCGCCGAGCCCGCCGCGGCCAGCGTGACGCCCATCGTGCGAGATCGTCGCGTAGCGCACCCCGCGCTCCCCCGCGGGTCCGATCGCGGCGATCCGCCATCCGCGGCCTAGCCTGCGCTTCAATACCTTCTCGGCCTCGGCAGCGGGTAGACCCCAGGTGTCTCCCGCCGCAACCAGCTGCGGGGTGTGGCCATCGACGAGCAGCACCGACGGGGCGGGCGCCCGGCCAGTAAGCGCGATCGCGTCGTGCCCGGTGAGCTTGCCCGAGATGGCGAACTGGCTGGACGCCAGCGCGTCGTTGAGCGTCCCCGTTAGCGGCGACTTAGCGACAACGGCGAACTTGGCACTGGTGGTCAGCGGGGTGCCAACTAGTGGGGAGAACACGAATGCCAGCGGCGCTTCCGCGCCCAGCGGGTCGACGCGCGGCGGGGCGAGCCGGTGCAGCAACCAGGTGCCCAGTCCCGCGCCACCCAGGTAGGCGCGCAACACCGCCTCGTCGAGCCGCAAGGTGGTGGCTGAGCCGCTCGTCACATCGACAATCAGCGCCTTGCCCGCATACCCGCCCACCTTCCCGGTCCCTACATTGCCGATGCACGGTGTGTCCGCCGCTTGTGCCCCGCAGTGCGACCCGGTCACCGGGCTCACCCGCCTGCGTCTGCGGACAGGAAGGCGACGGTGTCCCCCCTGGCCAGCGGGACATCACCGTCACGGCTGATCTGGTCGCCGTTGAGCGCGGCGATGACGTGGCGGTCCAGGGCGAGACCCACTGCGGCGGCGGCGGCAGACAGCGTGGCGGCGCGCACGGTGCGTGGGCCGCGGTGGCCGTTGCGGGCCAGCGCGCCGTAACACTGCACGGTGACCTGCGGAGCGGGGTGGCGCCGGGCAGTGCGGTAGTCGTCTGGGGAGTTGACGTTGACCACCGAGTCCAGCGCTGGATCGGCCGCGGCGAGCACTGGGTCGGCGAGCAGCGCGGCGTCGTCCAGTCTGAGCGTGCGGCAGCGGCGGTGGCGGAACAGGAAGGCCGGGCGCAGGTCACCGGCTGCCACCAGTTCGGCGACCAGCGGTGCGAGGGTGACCCGGTAGGCGGCGGCGAGCGGCTGCGGGTAGCCGCGGGCGACCGGCAGCACCACGTCAGTGACATCGGTCAGCGCACCCAGCATCCGGCGAACGAATGCGGGGTGCAGGAACGGCAGATCGGTGGAGCAGACGAAGGCAACCTGCGCCCGCCCAGACAGCGCGGCCAGGCCGGCGGCGATGCCCTGCAGCGGCCCTAACCCCTCTTCGGGATCCTCCACCACGTCAACTTGTGGCGGGATCTCGGGTAGTGACTGAGCCGGGGCGCGGACTACTAGCAACGGCCCGTCGACCGCACGGGCGAGCACGCCCAGGGTGCGGCGCAGCAGGGTGGAACCGTGCCATTCCAGTGCGGCCTTCGGGGTGCCCATCCGCGACGAGCGGCCACCCGCCAGCACCACGCCGGCCGCCACGTTCCCGACCCGTGCAGCCATACACCCGATCGTAACCCTGCACCCCGTATTCCGTTCTGGGGTCGGTTCCTTCGCTGACGTCGCCAACGCGGTGAAGCAGGACGTGTCAAGAATCCTGTGCTTGGTTGAATGGTAGACGCGAGCACGCCTGTTCGATGCGCATTGAGCCGTCAACACCCGATGCACCATCATCCTGGCCAGGCGTTCGCTGCCCAGCGTGATAATCGGGCTCGTCTACACCAACTGGTCACCGGGCCGGGGGCTGGACGAGCCCGGTTTGGTAAGCGGCGGCCACCGCTTGAGCTTTCTCCCTGACTCCAAGTTTCATCATCACCCGAGCAAGGTGTGTTTTTACGGTGGCTTCGCTGATGAACAGCTCTGCGGCGACGTCGGTATTGGACATACCTCGGGCCAGAAGGGTGAGGACTTCCCGCTCGCGCGGGGTCAGCTGGGCCATCTCCGCTGGTGTAGGCGTCTGCTGCTCAGGTCGGGTAGCGAATTCGTCGATGAGCCGACGGGTGACGGCGGGATCCAGCCATGCCTCACCGGCGACTACCGCGCGGATCGCGTTGACGATCTCGGTAGGGGCGGCATCCTTAAGCAGGAAGCCCGAGGCGCCGGCACGCAGTGCGGCGTACACGGCCTCATCGATGTGGTATGTCGTGAGGATGATGACCCCGACGGGCTGGCCGCTCTGCGCGGTCAGACCCTCATCAATCACAGCTCGGGTCGCGGCGACGCCGTCGGTGCCCGGCATGCGCACATCCATGAGGACCACATCCGGGCGCTGGACGCGGATCTGGGTAAGAGCGTCCTGGCCATCAGCGGCTTCGGCGACGACGGCGATGTCTTCCTCGGCGTTGGCCAGCATGACGATGCCGGCTCGTACGAGCGGCTGGTCATCGACTACCACGACGCGGATCACGCTGACACCTTCCCTGAATTCCCGCAGCTCTCGCTGGAGGCACGCGGATCGGTAATAACGACGAAACTCCAGGCGTAGCGGGGACGCCCGCCAGGAGAGGCAGGAGACGGCTGTACCTCATCACTGCCACTATTCATTTCATTCCCGAAGTGGATGGGCCGGTCAAGTTGACCGACGTAAAGGTTGGAGATCACCGAGTTACGTGAATGTCCACAGTAGGTAGGGTAGAAGAAGGTATACGGAGCGGTGCTCATGGCTAGTGCTGGTGGTTGAGGAGTATGTGCTGCGTGGTGTCGGCAAGAGGAACAGTAGCGGTCAGTCGGTAGCCGCCGTTGTGATGGGGTCCGGCGTGTAGGCGCCCACCGGCCGCATAGGCTCGTTCGCGCAGGCCTACCAGGCCACGACCGACGGATAGCGCTTGCTCGCGGTGGGTCTGCGTGGGGTTGGTGTCGTTGTCGATCTGGATGAGGAGATTTTGGGCTTCCCAGGCTAGTCGCAGGCGTGGGTTGGAGTCCTTGCCGGCGTGTTTGAGGACGTTGGTTAGGCCTTCCTGCACGATCC
>JALZHU010000412.1 GCA_030860695.1 Actinomycetota bacterium | reverse complement strand
CCGAAGGCAAAACCCGCCGCGAAGCCATCCGCTGCTTAAAGCGCTACCTCGCCCGGGAGATCTATCAGATCATCACCTCCCCACCCCAAGCCGAGCCGTCAGCGGCTTGACATCTATAGGGGCATCAATGCCAACACTGGCACAACTCAGACCAGCCCACACCGAGACCCAACCCCCACCAGCGATCAACCTTGCCGACTATCAGGTGCGACGTAGACCAATCCTCGGCGGGCTCACCAGCGAATACCAGATCGCAGCATGATCGACCGAGCACCGTAAACCCGCAAGTCAAGCCCAGAATCCTGTATTCAAGCCCCACAAGGTCCTACCGCTGCCGAGCTATCACTAATGGGAGACAGGTGCCTTCCTACGTCGCGGACGAGATCGTGTCGATGTCTCCACCGGCGGTCGCAGTACGATCAGTAGTCGGTCGAGGACCTTCTCCGCTGCAGCCCGTCGGGATGGGTGGGGCGAGTAGACCGCAACCAGCGCCAGGGTACAGATTAACAGCAGGGGCAGACTCCCCAGTGAAGCGCCGGTCACGAGGATTGGTACAAGCAGCGCGGGCTGCGCTGCGACGGCCAGCGCCGCACTCCCGGCTCCGATACCTAAGACCAACCAGCTCGCCACGACGGTCACCGCTCCGCTGGGCGTATTGGCGCGACATCCGGAGAGCGCGCCGTCTGGGTTAACGCTCGACGCAATTTCCATGCGTTGGTGAGCACTCTAAGCGCGTATCCTAACCGCTCTCGTTGTGGCATATCCCTCAGCTCGACACTGAACTCTTGCTGATAACGGGGTCGAGCTGGCGCGGGTAGAACCCTCACCGCAAAGGCCAACAACCCTTGCGATAGCCGACCAAGAGACGAGCTGATGTCATCCGCGGCTAAGTCCTGCTCCGCCGTAGAGCGGGCACCGAGGCTGGGGTCATGGGGGCGGTATCTGGTTCGTGCGCGGTCGAGGGCGTGGTCGAGGTCGCGCGCAAGAGCGCGGATAAGGGTGCGGGCTTGGGCAAGGTCCCGAGCAAGGTCGCGGTGGAAGTCACGCTCATCCTCAGCAGCAAGGATACGAGCGAAAGCGCGGTCGCGGTCAAGGCCGAAGTCAAGGCTAATGGCGAGATCGTGGGCGCGGGCTAAATGCTCGGCGAGGTCTTGGTAGACGTCAAGGTCAAGGTCGTATGTGCGGATGAGATCGTGTGCGCGGTCGTGTGTGCGGATGAGTTGGCGGACGATGTCACGGCCCCGGGCGATTGCCAGATCGAGGTCGCGATCGCGGGCGCGGTCACGAGCGAGGTCGAGCTGGCGGGTGAAGTCACAGTGGTTCACGGAGGCCCTCCGGCGAAGCCGAGACCGAGGCGGAGCTGGTTTACCAGCGCCCGGGGGGTGTGCACTCGGGCGAGAGCATTGCGAGCGCGCTCAGCGCCATCAGGGCTCAGGCGGTAGTAGCGTCGCCGAGGCCGGCCTTCCTTAGCCGGATCAATGTCCTCCCACCGGCTCTCTATCCAGCCGTAGCCCTCGAGGCGGGCGAGGATGGGGTGGATGGTGCCACTGGGCAACTCGGCGGCTTGGCAAATCTGCAGCCCATACATCTCCTGAGTGGGTTCGAAGAGCATCGCCCGCAGCACTAGCTGTGTCGGCAACGTCATCCGTGGCCCCGAACTACCCATGCTCTTACTCTAGCTAGCCCCTACGTAGAGAGCAACCCATACATGCCACTTCTGGGTCTCCGATGATCACGGTTCTGTTACACCTGAGCTGACACACGCATGCCCGTCGACGAGCCACGCGTCGGAGATTGTGGGTGCCGGAAACTGGGCCGGTCTATGCGACCTGCGTGTATTCGTGGATCACTCCGCCGAACCGGTCGCGTCTAATGATTTTGATGTCGGTGGTGTCGGGCTGGGGGAGTGTTCGTAGTGGGGCGGCGTGACCGAGTGTTCGGTGTGGGCGGTGGGTGTTGAGGTGGGTTTCGTACTCGGGTCAGCACATGCATCAGGTGCCGGGCGTTGACGATGAGCATCCGGTCAAGGACTTCCCGCCGCAGGCTGCCTATCCAGCGTTTCATGATCGAATTCGCGTGGGGTACCTGGATCGGCGTCGTGATGATCTGAATGCCCTCGCTGGCGAAGACCGCGTCGAACATGCTGGTGAACTTCCAGTCCCGGTCACAGATCACGAACGTGAACTGTTCCACACGCTCACCAAGGTCGATGAGAAGATGACGTGCCTGGGGGGCGACCCAGTCGCCGGTTGGGTAAGCGGTGACGCCGAGGAGGTGCACCCGGCGGTGGGCCTGTTCGACGACTGCGCAGCAGTACAGTCGCGTCAGCAGCACGGTGTCGCACTGGGAAAAAGTCGCACGCCACGATCCCACTGGCGTGAGCGCGCAGGAACTCAGTCCAGGGGGGGTCTGAGCGTCGAGACGGGTCAATCCCGGCGCGTTTGAGGATCATCCAGACCGTGGAGGCACCGACCTTGCGGCCCAGGCTGGCGAGTTCTCCGGCGATGCGCCGGTATCCCTAGCCCGGGTTCTCGGCGGCGAGACGCAGGATCACCCTGCGCAGCGGTGGGGAAGTGGGTGGGCGCCTGGACCGTCGGCGTTTGGTGGTCCCTCGTCGTGTGATCAGGCCGGCGTGCCTGTGGGGTGCTAGAACTCGGCCACCAGTGTTGATCTGGTCTTTAGGCGGCTGGTTCGTATTCGTTGATCAAGCCACCGAGGACGGATCGGCGTGTGATCCGTTCTGTTGAGATGTCGGTGACTGGGTGGTCGGGCCGGGGCGGGTGAAGCGCGCGGTGCGGGCGTCGTCGGTTGTCCTGCCGCGCGTACTCGGTCAGGACAGCGCGCAGGTGCCGTTCGCCGAAGATCAGCATCCGATCGGTCACTTCGGTTCGGACCGTAAGCACGAACCGCTCCGCGAAGGCGTTCGCGCGAGGGCTTCGGGGCGGGATCTTCACTGCGGCGATGCCCGCATCAGCCAGGACCGCGTCAAATGATGCGGTGAACTGCCCAGCCCGGTCGCGAATCAGGAACCGGAACTGTGCGGCGCGATCACCAAGGTCCATCAGAAGGTTCCGGATCTGCTGCACGGTCCAGAGCCCGTCGGGGTGTGCGGTCACTCCGACGATGTGCGCGTACCGAGAGCTGACCTCCATGACGAAGAAGCAGTACAGGCGCTGGAGGGTCGCCGCGGGAGTCCACGGGGACCAAGTCGCAGGCCAGCATCGTCGATGCCTGGGTGCGCAGCAACTGCCGCCACGTGGAGTCCGTCTGCCGTTGGGGTGCTGGCGGGATCCGCCGGGCCTTAAGGACCCGGCGGATCGTCGAGACACCGACCCGGTGGCCGAGCTTGAGCAGCTCACCCTGGATCCTCTGGTACCCCCCGCAGGGGTTCTCCGTCGCGAGGCGCTCGATCAGCGCGGCGGCCTCGGCACTGACCGGCGGTCGGCCGAGGCGATGTGGGTAGGTCCATCTCCTGGTGACCAGGCGATGGTGCCAGCGCAGCACGGTGCCCGGTGTGACCAGCCGATGTACCCACA
>JALZHU010000144.1 GCA_030860695.1 Actinomycetota bacterium | reverse complement strand
ACTGATCGCAGGCGACCGAACAGTTCGTTGCGGTTGCCGACGCCGAGCCGCTGACGAATCCTTGCCATGTGGTGCTCGACCGTCTTGGCCGAGATGAACAGTCGCTCCCCGATCTGCTTGTGGGTCAGGCCCGCGAGGATCAGCTGGCCCACCTCGAGTTCCCGCTCGCTCAGGATCGATAGAGCTTCCACCGGTCCGCTACCAGTAACTGCCGCGGTCGCGGGATAGGGGGCCTCGGCTTGGGCAGGCGCTGCGTCCAGCTCTCCAGACCCAGGGGAGCTATTCGAGCTGCTGGGCAGGTTGCCGTGCAGGGCTCGGGCGCAGGTGAGCAACGCCGTCATTGCCCGGCGATCGGTGGTCCGCGTCGCAGCCTGACCGGCGAGCTGGGCAGCCTCCCACGCCAGGCCAACACCGTGCAGGCGTCGGGCCGCGGTCTGCACTGCCTCCGGGTCGATCTCGCCGGACAGCACATGCAGCCAGGTACTCGCCGCAGCCGCCAGCGCAGCGGCGTAGGGACTGCTCGAGGCGGCGGCGGTCAGTGCGGCTGTGTGTCGCTGCGCTTCCAAGAACTGCTCAGCGACGATGGCAGCGTGCAGCTCGGACCAGTGCAGCGGCACGGCCCACAGCACCGGGTTGCCCAGTTTGTCGAGTAGGTTCTCGGCCTCCTTCAGGTGCGGCGTGATCCGCTCCCGTTCGTTCAGCCGGGCGGCGACGATGGCGAGCTCGCCCAGCGGTTGCAGTGTGTAGAGATCGATCGGGTGGCGGACGAGGGCGCAACGAACCCGTCGCCACGCCGACTCCAGCGCGGCCGAATTATTCTCCCGGCGAGCCAGGCCCACCGCCAGGGCAGCAGCGACCACCTCGTCGCGGGGTTCGAGTGGATTGCTCTGGCGGGCCGCCCAGTCGAGCGCACGGTGCGCCACGTCCAGCTTGCCGTGGACCATCGCCACCCAGCCGTGCAGCAGCATATGCCGGGGATGCGCTGGACGGCCGCCGAGCTTGGCCGCGACGGCGCGCCGCAGCGTGGCGTCGGCGACCGTCAGCTCGCCGGACTGCAGGGCGACCACTGCAGTCAGCGCCGCTGGCGTGTCAGGCAGTAGCACGGTTTCGCCCGCTGGTTCGAGTAGCACGGCCGCTCTGGCCAGCTGGGACAGCGCCGCAGTGGAATTCCCGGTGACGGTGGCGAGCATCCCGCGCGCCATCAGGATCTCCGCGCCGGCCAGCAGGGTGGCGCCCCGGTCGGTACCGGAATCCGCCGCTTCGACTACCGCCCGGGCTTGCGCCAGTTCCCCAATTCCGATCAGTGCGGGCACCGCAAGCGGGGCACCACCCGCCGCATCGGCAGGCAGGCTGCGATACAGCTCTGCACTGCGAGCGGCTAGCCCGCGATGCGCGAGGACCGCGGCGACCACGCGGATTCCCCGCTCCCGATCGGGTGCGGCTGGATCCGAGACGATCTGATCAGCCAACTGCAGCGCCCGGTCGAGGTCGCCGGCAAGCGCCGCTGCCTGGGCGTGGCGGGCTGCCAGTGTCCTTAATGAGGCTCCCGCGTCGATGGTTCCGGCGAAAAGCTCAGCGGCAAGCGCTGGGGATCGCTGCAGCGCCTCGTCCCCGGCCCGCTCCAGAACGGCAGCCACCCGGCTGCCGCTTGCGCCGGTGCCCAGCAGCTGCTGCCCGGCGGTGAGCACGGACCCACCCCGGTCGAGCTGGATGTTAGCCAACCGCTGCTGCATGGCCCGGCTGTGCAGCAGCGGTATCAACCGCAGCATGATGTTGCGGACGAAGCCGATCAGCTCGCCTCCCTCGGTGAGCAGACCGGTTGCCAGCGCTGCTTGCACCGTGTCGGTCAGGATGGCCGGATCGGTATCGAGTAATGGAGCCAGTACCTCGACGTCCAGGGGCGCACCGAGGGCCATCGCCTGCAGCAGCCGGTAGATCTTGGGATCAAGGACCTCCAGCTGGTAGCGCAACCGTTCAGCCAGGCCTGCGGAAACGTTGACCCGTTCGGGGCGCCGGAACTGCTCCGGGCGCCGCGGATCGAACCGGCCGGTGTCCAGGAGTGCCTGGGTGACGAGCTCGACGAGCGACGGCAGCCCGCCTGCCTGCTCGTGTACGAGGTCGATCAGCGAGTCGGGGGGAGTGCATCCGACCCGCGCTGCGATCCGGGCCACGACTGCACTGCGGTCCAGGTGCCCCAGGACTACCGGTGATCGACGGCGAGCCAGGCTCGCGCCGAGCGCCGAGAGCTCACGCGACCGGGGCCACGGCCGGTAAGCGACGACGAGCCGGGCAGTGTCCTGCTCGGCGAGCGTGCACAGCTCACCGAGCGCTGCCGGATCAAGCCGGTGCGCATCGTCCACCAGAATGGGCTCGTTCGGGTCCAGCGTGTCGACCCGGAGGCCTGCTGCGGAGCTGCCTCGCACCACCACGGCACCAGCGTTCTGGTACTCGCGGGCCACCGCGTCGAGTAGAACTGACTTCCCGGTGCCTCCTGGACCGACAACCGCAGCAGTGAGAGGGGTCGAAGGAGCGGCTGCAATCTGGCGGAAGATCCAGGCTGCTGATGAGGGCATGCCGGGGACCGCAAGCTCGGGCGATGCGGAGTGTGGAGGAACCATCCTGGCCTCTCGACAGACTCTCGTACGCGCTACCACCGCGTCGATCGGTACCGGGTCCCGTCCCGTTACGTCACTAATTCGTGATGAGCATACTTCTCTGCTACCCGGCCGGGTGTACGGGCTGTCGCCTAGTAGGGTTACAGCCGGCTGCTATAGAGCGATGAAACAGCCAGCGGCACCTCCATTTGACGGATCGTGGGCGTGTTGTGAAGGGTTATGGTCTGGTGGGTTATGCGCTGGGTGTCGATATCGGGACGTGCTTCACGGCGGCAGCGATCTGCCGGTTGGATGATCATCAGCTGGGCAAGGCCGAGGTGGTGGCTTTGGGTAGCCGCTTACCATCGGTGTCCTCGGTGCTGTTTTTGGGCGCGGACGGTTCGGTGGTTGTCGGTGAGGCCGCCGAGCGGCGTGCGCTGACTGACCCCGACCGCGTGGTCCGGGAGTTCAAGCGGCGGATTGGTGATGACACGCCGCTGTTCGTGGGTGGGCAACCATACGCTGCACATGACCTGGCGGCGATGATGGTCCGCTGGGTTGTCGATCGGATCGCTGACCGTGAAGGCGAGCTCCCGGATCGAATCGCGATCACCCATCCGGCGGGCTGGGGTCCGTACAAGAAGGACCTGTTGTCCGGTGCGCTAGGTGCGGCCGGCCTGGACAACCTGACGTTCCTGGCGGAGCCCGAGGCCGCCGCGATCAGTTACGCCGCGCAGGAGCGGGTCGAGACGGGCACCACGATCGCGGTGTATGACCTGGGTGGCGGGACCTTCGATGCGGCTGTGGTGCGCAAGATCGGCGCGGGTTCTTTCGCTCTGCTGGGTTCGGCCGACGGTCTTGAGCAACTCGGTGGGGCGGATTTCGATGAGGCCGTCTTCCACCACGTGCAGGCCGTGCTCGGCGTTCAGATGGAGATCGCTCAGCTGGATCAAGCACAGTGGGACGCGCTTGACGTCGAAGACCCCAGTGTGCTCAGTGGGCTGGCGCGGCTGCGTCGGGAGTGCACCGAGGCCAAGGAGGCGCTCTCCGTGGATACCGTGGTGTCCATCCCCGTGCTGCTGCCAGGGGTCAGTGCCCAGGTTCGTCTGGTGCGTAGCGAATTTGAGGAGATGATCCGTCCGTCCCTAGAGAACACCGTCGACTCGCTGTGCCGTGCTATCCGCTCGGCCGGCGTGTGCAGCGGGGATCTAGGGGCTGTGCTGCTGGTCGGCGGATCCTCCCGGGTGCCGCTGGTGTCCCAGTTGGTGTCTGCTCGGCTGGGTTGCCCGGTCGTGGTGGACGCCGATCCCAAGACCACGATCGTGCTTGGCGCTGTCCTGTCAATGATTCCCCAGAGTCCAACGGCGCAGACCTCGCCGGCTCCTGCGACCACTGGGGGCGTCGCGCCGGCAGCTGTGAGCCCCGAGCACCTGCCGGATCGGCCGCCGTTTATCCCTGCTCAGCGGCAGTCTTTTGAGGACACCGAGGATGACGCGCCACCGCGACTCGGGATCGTTACCCGACAGCTGCGCAACGCCGTCGGGGTCGCGGCACTCGCTGGTGTGCTGCTGGTCCCGCTTGCCGTCACGGCAGCGAGCGACCGCACCTCCTCCACCGACGGGTCGGGTGGAACCACACCGGCCAGTGCCGGCCCACCGGGTGACGCTGCCGCCAGCGGCTCCGGTGACCCCGCCAGGGTGAGCAGCACAGGTCGCTCCGATGCCCCCCGCGGTCAGGACGAGCCCGCCAAGGTGGCCCAGACTACTGCTGGTCCACCGGTTCCGACTTCCACCCCGCCTCCGACGCCGTCCCCCAGCCCAAAGCCAAGCCCGAGCTCGACCACAAGTACGACCACGCCTACCACTACGACGACGCCTACGGCGACAACTACGACCACGGAAACGCCCCCGCCTCCGCCCACGCACGTGGCACCGGTTCAAGACCCGCAGCAGAACCTCGCCGAAGTTGACCTATCCGTTATGTGACCGGCGGCGAGAAGGCGTTAGATATACAGCTCCGAGCATGATGAGAAGGTCCTACATTCGCCTTGTCGGGAGCGGACGCCGGGCCCTGGAGCGAGGGTGCAGCCCTACACGTCGTAGTAGAGGGCGAACTCAAAGGGGTGCGGGCGCAGCCGCATCTGGTCGATCTCGTTTTCCCGCTTGAGCGTGATCCAGGTCTCGATCAGGTCCGGGGTGAAGACGCCACCTTCGAGCAGGTAGTCGTGGTCGGCCTCAAGGCGGTCGATTACCGCGTCCAGGCTCGACGGCACCTGCACAACGTCCTTGGCCTCCTCGGGTGGCAACTCGTAGAGATCTTTGTCGATCGGCGTGGCTGGCTCGTAGGCGTTCTTGATCCCGTCCAGCCCCGCCATCATCATCGCGGTAAAGGACAGGTAGGGATTACCCGAGGAGTCCGGGCAACGGAACTCGATACGCTTGGCCTTCGGGTTGTTGCCGGTGATCGGGATCCGGATGCAGGCCGACCGGTTGCGCTGCGAGTACACCAGGTTCACCGGCGCCTCGAACCCCGGCACCAGGCGGTGGTAGGAGTTCACCGTCGGACAGGTGAACGCCAGCAGCGACGGCGCGTGGTGCAGAATGCCGCCGATGTAGTGCCGGCCGATGTCGGACAGGCCGCCATAGCCCGACTCATCGTGAAACAGCGGTCTACCGTCAATCCACAGCGACTGATGGGTGTGCATCCCGGAACCGTTGTCCCCGAACAGCGGCTTGGGCATGAACGTCACGGTTCGCCCGTCGGCCCATGCGGTGTTCTTCACGATGTACTTGTAGAGCTGGTGATCATCGGCCGCGTGCAGCAGGGTGTTGTACCGGTAGTTGATCTCTGCCTGGCCCGCGGTACCGACCTCATGGTGTGCCTTCTCGACGGTGAACCCGGCCTTGAGGAGGTTCGCAACGATCGCGTTGCGCAGGTCGGCGAAGTGGTCAGTCGGCGGTACCGGGAAGTAGCCACTCTTGTAGTTGACCTTGTAGCCCAGGTTACGACCACCCTCTTCGGCGCCGGTGTTCCACCAGCCGGCAATCGAGTCGATTTCGTGGAACGCAGCGTTGGGCGTGGTGTCGAAGCGCACCGAGTCGAACATGTAGAACTCGGCCTCAGGGCCGAAGTACGCCGTGTCGGCGATGCCAGTGGAGGCGAGGTACTCCTCGGCCTTGCGCGCCACGTTACGCGGGTCCCGGCTATAGGGTTCGCGCGTCACTGCATCGTGCACGAAGAAGTTGATGTTCAGGGTCTTGCGCTCCCGGAATGGGTCGACGCGCGCAGTTGCCGGGTCAGGCAGCAGCAGCATGTCAGACTCGTGGATTGCCTGGAAGCCGCGCACCGACGAGCCGTCGAACATCACGCCCTCGTCATAGACGTCGGCGTCGAAGTACGCAGCCGGGACTGTGAAGTGCTGCATGACGCCTGGCAGGTCGCAAAAACGGACGTCGATGAACTCGACGTCCTCGTCGGCGATGAAGCGCAGGACCTCATCGGAGTTGGAGAACACCGTCGTTTCACTCCTTTGTGCGCTGTGCTGTGGACCGGCGTGATCGGTCAGTCCACTGCGGCGAACCTAAGAGGGTGGTGTTGCCCGACCATCACCCGGACGTTTCGCCAAGGTTACGAGGCAGGTGAGGGGCAAGGCTAGCCCGTCGGCGGCATACCCTAGTCGAGTGAGCAGGTGGACTCAATCCTGGCTAACCGGCCCTCCCGAGCCTCCGCCTGGGGACCCCCCTGAGGACACTGGCCAGCAGGACTACCCCGGCCAGCAGCTCGGATTGCCCGAGCACGGACCCGGCTCCGCTGCCGGCTTCGGCCCTCGCATCCTGGCTATCGTGATCGACTGGCTGCCCTGCTCGGTGGCCGCCCAGCTGCTCACCCACAACCCGGCGTTCTCGGCACTGGCGCTGTTCGCGGCGATCACTGCGCTCTCGGTGGGGTTCGCAGGTCGCACCCTTGGGCATGCCGTGGCGGGGCTGCGGGTAGCGCTGCTGGACGGGCGTCGGGCTGGCTTTGGTGCCGCCGTGATCCGCACGGTGTTGCTGTGCCTGCTGATCCCCCCAGTGGTCTACAACGCCGACGGCCGTGGCCTGCACGACCGGGCCGCAGGAACCATCGTGCTGCGGACCCGCTAAGCGCATCATGCGCTCAGCGATGGTCAGCGCCGGCGCACGGCGCGCTGCACGTTGCGCATCTGCACGTTGCGCATCTTGGCGCCCTGCGGCAACGGGCCCTTGGGCATCGCCGGAGCTCGGATGGTGAGGACGGCCAGCTTGTTTTCCAGCACGGCGATCTGCGCCGAGCTGATGTTGCGCGGCAGTTTGGCCAGGTGGCGGGGCAGTTTGGCCAGCGGGACCTGGCCTTCGCCGTTGCCCACCGTGACGTCGTAGATCGGAACGTCCCCGACCAGCCGGGATATCCGCTTCTTCTCCTGGGCCAACAACGGCTTGAGTCGATGCGGTGCCCCCTCCGCGACAAGCACAAGCCCAGGTCGCCCGATGACCCGGTGCACGGCGTCCAGTTGCGTAGTCCCCGCCACCCCGGGCGTCACCTTCCACCGGCCGCGCAGGTTGTCTAGTGCCCAGGCCGCGGCACCAGGCTGGCCCTCGGCCTTGGTGAAGACGTTGCGTTGAACCCTCCGCCCGAAGACCATTATTGCACCGAGCCCGCCGAGCGTGATGCCCAGCGGCAGGGCCACCCACTGCTGGCCGAACAAGAAGCCCACCCCGAACCCCGCCGCGGTGATGATCAGGAACACGCCGATCATCAACGGCAGCAGGGCCTTGTCTTCGCGGCGCTGGATCTTGAAGGCCTCAAGAATCTGCGCTCGGCGCTGTTTGGACGCGGCGCGGCGCTGCTGCTTGGCGGCCTTTGCCGCCGCTTTGTCCTTAGTTCCAGAGGTGGGCTTTGGGCGCGGTGTGGCCGGCATGGCACCTAGGATACGTGCGGTTCACCGGCTGGCAGCCGTCCTGTCAGCGGACCAGTAATGAGCGGACCAGTAATCAGCGAGCCAGTACTCAGCGTGCTAGCAAGCGGGACGCTTCCTGCGCGGCCGGGCCGGCGGCGGCCAGATGCGCGAGGTTGTCGGGTATCCGACCGCCGCGGTGCGCGACGGCTTGGGTGTAGAGCCGGCCGGCCCGGTAGGACGATCGAACCAGTGGACCGGCCATCACCCCGGCGAAACCCATCCGCTCGGCGGCGTGGGCATGCTCGACGAATTCCTCCGGCCGGATCCAGCGTTGCACCGGGTGATGCCGCGCCGAGGGCCGGAGATACTGGGTGAGGGTGAGGAGCTCGCAGCCCGTGGCATGCAGGTCGGCCATCGCGGCAGTGACCTCCTCGGGTTCCTCGCCCAGGCCCAGGATCAGGTTGGACTTGGTGACCAGCCCTGCGTCGCGGGCCGCCCGCAGCACGTCCAGGGACCGCTCGTACTTAAACGCCGGCCGGATCCGCTTGAAGATCCGGGGCACTGTCTCCAGGTTGTGCGCCAACACCTCGGGCGCGGCGTCGAATACCTCGCCGAGCTGCTCCGGGCGGGCGTTGAAGTCTGGGATGAGTACTTCCACGCCGGTGCCCGGGTTGAGCATGTGAATCTGGCGAACCGTCTCGGCGTAGAGCCAGGCGCCGCCGTCAGGCAGGTCATCACGAGCTACCCCGGTGACTGTCGAGTAGCGCAGCCCCATTGCTTGCACCGATTCGGCGACTCGCCGTGGTTCGTCACGGTCCAGCGCGGCGGGGCGGCCGGTGTCGATCTGGCAGAAGTCACAGCGGCGGGTGCACTGGTCGCCGCCGATGAGGAAGGTGGCTTCCCGGTCCTCCCAGCACTCGTAAATGTTGGGACAGCCGGCTGCCTCGCAGACCGTGTGCAGTCCCTCGCCGTGCACCAAACCCTTCAGCTCGCGAAATGACGGCCCCATCGTCGCCCGGATCCGGATCCATGGCGGCTTGCGTTCGATCGGGGTTCGGCTGTTGCGGACCTCGAGACGCAACAACTTGCGGCCGCCGGGATCAGGTCCTGGGGGTGCCACGCTCACGAACGTCACCCTACGCGGGATCCGGCGTCACGCCGGTGATCTCAGCGGTAGGTTCCGCAGAGCAGCCGGGCGGTGTACTCGTCCCGGGCGGCGGAGCAAGCACCGTCGCGCCGCGCCCGGCGAGCACCGCGGTGGTCTGGTCACACGTTGACCGGCAGGGTGCCGTCCAAGGCATCGAGGATGGCGCGCTCCACCGCGGGCCGCACCTGCGACACGGCGACCGGTCGATCCAGCTCGGCGCTCAGCGACGTCACGCCGGCATCGGCGATGCCGCAGGGCACGATCCGGTCGAACGCGGTGAGGTCCGGCTGGCAGTTCAACGCGAATCCGTGCATGGTCACCCCGCGGCTGATCCGGACTCCGATTGCAGCGATCTTGCGTTCCGCGCGTCCGGTAGCGGGGTCAGCCGCCAGCCACACCCCCGACCGCCCCGGGATCCGCCCGGTCTCCAGGCCCAGCCCGGTGCACACGGCGATCAGCGCCTGCTCCAAGCGCCGCACGTAGTCGACAACGTCGATCGGCTGGGCCAGCGCGATCAGCGGGTAGCCGACCAGCTGGCCCGGCCCGTGCCAGGTGATCTTCCCGCCGCGATCAACGTCGATCACCGGTGTGCTGTCGTTCGGCCGCTCGGCCGGCGTGGTCCGCCGGCCCGCGGTGTACACCGAGGAATGCTCGAGCAGCAGCAGCACGTCGGGTCCGGTGCCTTCCGCGCGGGCGGCAGCCAGCTCACGTTGCAACGCCCAGGCCCGGGCGTAGTCGACGGTGCCAAGGTGGCGAACCTCGACCGGCGCCGTGGTGGCCCGGCAAGACTGGATAGTGGCAGTCACGGGCGCGAGGTTACGCCGGCACCGGAATCCAGGGCGGCTACTCCAGCGCCGCGGCCAGTGCTGCGGGCAGTGTCGCGTGCTGGAAGGGGTAGCGGTACTTGCGCAGTACCCCGGGCACTGCCCGCGGCCCGGTCAGCACCATCTCGTCGACCAATTCTGCGCCGCGGGCCAGGCGCAGGGCGAAGCCGGGCACCACCAGCAGCGTCGGGCGATGCATCGCCTCACCCATTGCTCGGGTGAACTCGGCGTTGGTCACCGGCTCCGGCCCGGTGAGGTTGACCGGGCCCGACACGTCGTCGCGTTCAAGGACAAAGCGGATCGCACCCACCACGTCGTCGAGCGAGATCCACGACATGTACTGCCGCCCGCTGCCGAGACGACCACCCAGCCCGACCGCGAACAGCGGTTTGAGCTGGCCTATCAACCCGCCGGACGGGGAGATCACCGGACCGGTCCGCACCCGCACCACGCGCGCTCTAGCCCGCTCCGCGGCTGCCGTGGCCGCCTCCCATTCACGACAGACCTCGGCGAGGAACCCGGAGCCCATCGGCGCGTGCTCGTCGACCTCGCGGTCTCCAGTGTCACCGTAATAGTTCACTCCGGATGCGTTGACCAGCACTGGAACCCGGTGCTCAGCAACCGCCGCAGCGAGCACCTCGGTGGGGCCGATGCGGCTATCGCGGATGGCCTGCTTGCGCTCCCCCGACCAGCGCCCGGCGGCCAACGGAGAGCCGCACAAATTCACCACGGCGTCGGTGCCGTCCAAGGCGCCGACATCCATGGTCGCCGCCGATGGGTCCCAGGCCCGCTCATCCGGGGCGTTCGGTCGTCTGCGCACCAGCCGGAGCACGTCATGACCGGCCTGGCGCAACAGCGGCACCAGTGCCGTGCCAATCAGACCCGACGAGCCCGCGATCGCGACGCGCATGGGGAGATCTTCTCGGGTCAGCGCCGACTTTCGCGACCCCGGGTTGGTCAGCTTCCACACCAAGCTTCGTTACCCTCCACCCTGTGTCCGAGTTCTTGCCGACCGCGCCCTATCGCGGCACGCGTGACTTCTTGCCTGCTGAGATGTCAGTTCGGACGCAGGTGTTCCACCAGCTGTACGAGGTGATCGAGCGGTACGGCTACCAGCGCTATGACGGGCCGATCCTGGAGCCGGTGGAGATCTACGAGGCGAAGTCGTCGCGAGAGATCGTCGAGCAGCAGCTTTACACGCTCACCGATCGGGGTGGTCGCCGGTTGGCGTTGCGGCCGGAGATGACGCCCTCGGTGGCGCGGATTATCGCGGGCAACGCCGGCCGCTTGCAGTTCCCGGTGCGCTGGTACAGCCACCCCAATTGTTTCCGCTACGAGCGGCCACAGCGAGGACGGGTACGCGAGCACTGGCAGATCAATGTCGACGTACTCGGATCGGAAAGTCCGGCCTGCGAGATCGAGTTCTTCGAACTGATCCACGACATGATGGCCGCTTTGGGCGCGACCCCCGATATATGGATCTTGCGGGTGAACGACCGGGTGCTGCTTGATGCGATGCTGACCACCGTGGTCGGAGTCGATGCTGGGGCGGTGCGCGAGGTGGCCGCGTTGGTCGATCGGTGGGAGAAGTATGAACCAGCCACGCTCGCAGCCAACGCCACCGAGATCGGTATGACAGATAAGCAGTTCGCTCGTCTGACCGAGGTGTTGACTGCCGGCACCTCGGTGCTGGACGAGATCCCTTCCGAGGCCAAAGAACGATCGCAACTTATGCGCGTGCTGGACAGCAGCGCCAGCGAGCTGATCACGTTCGACCCCATGATCGTTCGTGGTTTTGACTATTACACCTCTACCGTGTTTGAGGTGTTCGACCTCCATCCGGACAACCGGCGATCGCTGTTTGGCGGTGGGCGTTACGACAACCTTGTTGGGTTGTACTCCTCGCACCGAATCCCGGGGTTCGGCTTCGGTATGGGGGACGTGACCCTGTTCGACTTCCTCGGCACCCACGGGCTGCTCCCCGAGCCACGCACCGAGGTTGACGTCGTTGTCATCCCGACCGAAACCGATCTGTTCGACGCCGCCCGGATGGTCGCGAGGTTGATTCGTGGCGCGGGTCTTCGGACGTTCACACCGCTGGATCCGCGCAAGCTGGGCAAGGAGATCCAGCGGGCGGACAAAACGGGGGCACGCGTTATCGTGATTGTCGGACCAGAGGACTGGTCGGCCGGCTATGTGACCGTACGAAACCTCGCGACCGGCGTTCAGCAGCGGGCCGCGACGAATGCCATCCCCTCGGCCGTCCGCGAACTACTTGCCGGCTGCTGATGACCCCATCCGTACGGTTACCGGAATGTTTCGCGCAGCGAAGATGCCCTGACCATAGAACTCCAACGGTACCCCGGGGGTCAGGCGGATCTGGACGTAGCGGTCTAACAGCACGCCCACCGCGACCCTGGCTTCCACCCTGGCCAGCAGCTGGCCGATGCAGAAGTGGATCCCGTAGCCGAAGGCCACGTGGTGGCGGGGGAAGCGGTGAATGTCGAACCGGTCGGGATCGGGGAACTCGCGTTCGTCCCGGTTGGCGGATAGCAGCCACGGGGAGACGAGTGCATCTGCCGGGATGACCTGCCCACCCAGCTCGGTCTGGGCCATGGTCACCCGGCTGAGTTGGGTAAACGGTGAGCGGTAGCGCAACACCTCCTCGATGGTGGCCTCCACCAGCGAGCGGTCGGCGTGCAGCTCGTCCCACACCTGTGGGTAGGCCTCGAGGCACAGCACGGTGTTGCCGAGCAGTGCGGTGGTGGTGATGTGCCCGGCCAGCAGGAGCACGAAGGAGAAGTTCACGACCTCCTCATCAGTCAGCCGCTGACCATCGGCCTCCACGGTGGCCAACCTGCTGATCAGATCCTCCCGCGGGTGGGCGCGCCGATCAGCGCAGTGCTCGTGCAGGTAGGCGAGCAGCTCCGCGGAGGCCTCATCGAGCTTCCGCGCTAGCTCCGGGTCGTTGGGGTCGACCACGTCGAGGGTGAGCAGCTTGTCCGCCCAGGTTCGGAACAGCTCACGGTCGCAGGCGGGTAGTCCGAGCAGTTCGGCGATCACGGTCACCGGCAGCGGGTAGGCCAGGGCGGCGACGAGGTCAAACTCGCTGGCACCGCCGGTGGCGTCGAGCAGCTCGTGGGTGACCTCGGTGATGCGGGGAGCGAGCCCGGTGACGACCTTCGGGCTGAAGGCTGAACCGACCAGCCGGCGCAGCGTGTGGTGGCGCGGTGGATCGGTCTGGACCAGGTTGCCCGCGGCGAACTTCTGCACCGCTGGGATCACCCGGGCCGTGTCGGAGGAGAACACCTGCGAATCAGAGATCACCCGCGCCACGTCGGCGTAGCGGAACACGTGCCAGACGTCATACGCATCACGCCACACCGGGTTCTCGTCCCGCATCTCGCGCAGCCAGGGCAGCAGGGTGGCTCCGCCGTCCTGGGCGGTCGGCGGGATGGTGAATGGGGCGATGTGCAGGTCGGCGGTCATTGTTCCTCCGGTGGTTCCCCGTGGTGGAGTGTCCGGGCCGGCTGCGTCGGTCACACTCCGCGCGTATCCGGTCGAACAGTTCGAGGGCCGAGGGGCGATCGGACAAGATTCATACAGAGGAGTGCCAACGGTCCCCTGGTGATACATCCACCCCCGCCGCTAACCGGCCGAGCCGGCGCCGAACGGGGGTTGGAGAGCAGGCCGTATCCCGGGTTGATCTGGCCTCATCGCGCGGGTGTGACGTGTGGTGCTATTGGATGAATCTCATGGTCGAGCTTCCGCTGCATGATGGTGCTGGCAACGCTCTAGTGTAGTGTCTCATAATTGGGTTTTCACTTGCTGGAGAGCGACTCGTCCCCTGGCGACCTTGGCGAGGATTTGCTCGGCGGTGGCA
>JALZHU010000143.1:4702-13363 GCA_030860695.1 Actinomycetota bacterium | reverse complement strand
ATCAGCCTCCTCCGCCTGGCCGGCGCCACCAACATCGCCCATGCCCTACGACATCACGCATGGGACCCACTCAGACCCGTAGAACTACTCCTCACCAGCTAAGAGAGGACTTTGCCGGGACCCTGCTTAGGGTGTCCTGACCCCCACTGATCGCCACAGTTCCCTGTTCCGATGTGGCTGCGGACTGCGCGCGGCTACGCCATGAGTCGGTGCCCGGTGTGAAACTGCCCGGCTATGCCGCCGAGCGCGGCAGCTCTCGTCAGCGGCGGCAGTGGAGCTCTTCCGCCCCTTTGTCGTGAGGGAACGCCGCGCGAAGCTCCGGCGGGAGAATAGGCAGACAAGATCACGACGGCTTATCCCATATCCGGCACCACCGACCAGGTGTCACGGACACCAACCACCCCTGCCACCGGTCCACTGGACACGGCCTGTATACGGCAGACTACTTATTATGATGCGCGGGGGCAGGCGTCTCTGGTTCTGGATGGGGTTGTTGATACTTGCTGCGGCGACGGCCGGGAGCGTGGCATTCCTCTTCCATGACCCCACTCGGGACTCGCCCAGTGCCCTGGTTTCCACGCTTGTCACCGTGGCAACTGCTGCGATCACCGCCGCTGCGTGGCTGTGGAGACAAAGGCGGCCTTCTCCGCGGTTGCCGTTGGAGCACGCCGCGGATGAGCTGGCCGAGCAGCTGCGCCAGCAGTGGGCGCGGGCCGCTGCTGAGCGGCGGCTGATTACCCCGCCACCGATTCCCGTGCAGTGGCAATGGTCATCCCGGCAGGTGACTGGCCCGATAACGGAGGCTGTCGAGGGGCCGTTCGCGCCGTTGCCCGACGAGATGGCGGAGGTCACCGCGGAACAGCTGCGCTGCGGTACGCTCAGGGACCTTCTCGCCGTGTACGGCGGCCTAGGCTCCGGGCGCCTGGTTATCCTCGGTGAGCCGGGCGCGGGGAAAAGTGGCGCCGGGATTTGGCTGCTGCGTGATGCGCTGGCCCATCGGGCCGCTCTGACGGCCGAAGATCGGGTGCGGGTGCCGGTGCCAGTGCTGGTCAGCCCGCAAGGCTGGGACCCGTTCGCTGAACCCTTCGCCGAGTGGCTGGCCACCCGGCTGGCGCGGGACTACCCCCTGCTACGGGCTCCGGAGTACGGCGAGGATGCCGCGATGCGCCTGATCAAAGGCGAGCGCCTGGCGGTGATCCTGGATGGGTTGGATGAAATACCCGAGGCGCTGCGCTCGGAGGCACTGCGCGCCCTGGACAGGCAAGCCACTTTCCGGCTGGTGGTGCTTTCGCGCAGCAAAGAGCTGGTGGCCGCGGTCCGTGGCGGCGGTCACCTGCGGGGCGCAGCGGCCCTGGAACTCCTGCCAATCGGCGCCAGGCAGGCGGCGGAGTACCTGGCCAGTGATCAGATCCACCCACCCCCTGCGCCGTGGCGACACGTGATTGATCATCTGCGGGAGCACCCCGAGGGTGTTTTGGCCCAAGCGCTGAATACTCCGCTGACGCTGACCCTGGTCCGGGACACCTATGGTCCCGGGGAGAGAGTTGATGAGCTCATCGATGTTGAGGGTCACCGCTTCGGCAGCCGGGAGGCTATCGAGGATCACCTTCTGGACCGGGTACTGACCGCCGCGTACACCCAACACCCGGGTCGACCGGCCCCGCCGTACACCGTTGATCAGGCACGACGATGGTTGGGGCACCTGGCTCGTCGGATGAAGGTGGAAAGGACCCACGATCTGGCGTGGTGGCAAATCCCGCACTGGGTGCCAGCGTGGCCTCGCGCTTTTGCCACGGTAGTCGTCATCAGTGTGGTCTCTGCCTTCCTAGTTGGGTCCCTAGCCGCACTTGCCGCCCCCACGCAGCTTCTCGGTACATTCCAGGACAGACCCCTGCCCGAACTCGCGGCCGTCGCCGGCAAGATACTCGGGTTTGGGTTTATGTTCGGATTTGGGCTACTGCTCATGTCCCCACCCGAGGGAGCATCTCCGCAACAGCCGGATCGGCTGCGGTACAACAGGACTGATATCCTCGTGATTCTTCTCCTTGGGCTCGGGGTCGGGATCGGTTTCGGGCTTGAGCGCGGGTTCGGGTTAGGGTTAGGGTCCGGGCTTGAGCGCGGCCTGGCAGGTGGGCTCGTGGCTAGTTTCGTGGTCGGGCTTGGGTTTGTCCTCGGCGAAGGGCCGCCTCAGCAGCTGGGTGGGCTGCGATGGAGCAGAACTGATACCCGCGCGAATCTCCACACCGGGCTTGTGATCGTGCTCGTGGCCGGGCTTGTGACCGGGCTCGTGTACGGGTTGCTACAAGGCCCCAGGTTTGGGCTCGTGTACGGATTCATAGTCGGAATCGGATACCTGCTCGCGATCGTCATCGGTGGACAACGTTCCCCGCAGCAGAATCAGCTCGGGCGGAGAAGAATTGATACCCCCACGACACTGCTCATCGGGCTTGTCATCGCAACCGTGACCACAGGTGGCTATGGGATCATCTACGTTCTCATCGTCATACTCGCCGGACGGCTTCCTTTGCAGCGGAATTGGCTCCGATGGAGCAGGATCACCAGCCCGACAACTCTCCTCGCAGGGCTCATAGCCGGGCTCGTGTTCGGGCTCGGGTACGGGCTCGTGTATGCGCTCACAACCGGGCTTCTGTACGGGCTGGGGCTCGAGCACGGGCTCAGGCCCGGGCTTGCGCTCGGGCTCGTGTTCGGGCTGACGGTCGGGCTCTTGCTGGGGCTGAGACAGCCGCCAACAGAGGCCACTAGTCCGCTCGATCCCTGGTCACTGTGGCGCCGGGAGCGTCAGTTCGGGCTCGTGATCGGGCTCGTGATCGGACTCGTGACCGGATTCACGGGCGGACTCGCGAACGGACTCGTGGCCGGACTCGTGGCTGGACTCGTGACCGGGCTCACAGGCGGACTCGTATACGCACTCGGTGCAGGGTTGGTGTCTTCCGCCACCTGGCCAACTGTGCTAGCCAACGCACAGCTGCAGCGTCGGGGCGAGGCTCCGGCACGTCTGCTGCGATTTCTTGACGACGCTCGTGAACGTCAGATCCTGCGAACGGTCGGCCCCGTATATCAGTTCCGGGACGCGCGACTCCAAGACCGGCTCGCCGCAACGTGCAAGACCGCGCCGGCAGAGGCCTCAGATACTCATATTAATTATCCATCCCTCTCCTCCTAATCACCGGTTGATACACTCCGGGAACCACGGTCCGGAGGATCCCAAAGACGCCCAGAATCGTAGAAAGGCGTGTATGCGGCCTTCGAGTGGCAACAAGGAAACCGGTACAGAGCATTCTCGGCGAGTCGAATGGCCTCCGCGTCGTAGGAAGTCAATCCTGCGGCGGCATATATGCAGTACGGTTAGGGTGTCGCCACCAGTTCACGAGAGCACTACGGCCGAACCGATGCGCTGGGTTAGTTCGGCCACCGCGGTGAGGCGCTGGTGTGGTTCACTGAAGCGGCGCAGCTCGCGCATGTCGTCCGCCGCGCGTTGGGAGCGGATCGTGCTCGCCGCGTCCAACGCCTGCCCGCCGATCACTGCCGCCTCGTCAGGGTCACCCGTCACCATCACCAGCGACGCGAGCTTGATTTGACTCATGACGCGGCCACGGGCGCGTTCCTCCCGGTAACCGGTTGCCGCCGTGCTTAAGCGATCACGCGCCTCAGCGACGAAATGGCCATGAACAGCGATGTCCCACAGCGTGCGTCCAGTGGCTTCGGCATGCGCCACGGCGTCATAATCACGCACGTGCGCCGGATCGTTGGCTGGTCGTGCATGGCTGAATTCCTCATCGGCTAGGCCCACCGCAGCAGCCGCATCTTGGATCCGGCCAAGCTTGGCCAGTGCCCGGGCGCGGCTGTTATGCAAAATAGCCCGTTCGGTGGCAGTCAACCGGTCGGCACGGACCATCGCCAACTCGATGAGGGTCAGACCCGCGTCCGGATCACCGCACCAAGTGGCTTGCCGGGCCGTAATAGACAGCACAAAGGCTCTAAGGTGCCAGTCTCCGGATTCTTCGGCGCAGTGCAGGGCGAATCGGAACATCCGACGCGCGTCGTCGTGGGCGCAAGCGTCGAACGCCATGAATCCGGTAACATGTGCGAGGTCTCCCACGGCAGAGAATAGGTCAGCGCGAACGCGTTCGGAGCATCGGGCATTCAGCAGCTCAGCGCAGTACCGGAGTTGGGCTACTACGGCTTCTCGGAGCAGCCCACTGCCGTACCGATTGTCCCAACCGGCGAACGCTCGTGCGACGTTGCGGACCTCGGCGACCTCGGCGTACCCGACGACCGAGGGGACAGGTGTGGGCTGGATTAGCCCGATCAGATCGGCGAACGCGAACGGACCACCACCGACCGTGGCGGCGGTAGCGCCCAGGGTGGTCCGGATGAATTGCTGGCGGTCCACGTCAGCCACGGTAGACCGGCTGCGGCGTGGCCGTCGAAAACCTAGCTGGGCATCGGTGGCGGCGCCCAGCACAGCGCGGAACCCGGCGCGCCGGTCGGGGTCTTGCGGCCAGCGGATCCGGCCTCTTTCGAGCTGCCCAACATAATTTGCATCGGTGGCGATGACCCGGCGCGGGTTGGTGTTGTCATACACCCAGGCGTTGACCAGCTCGGCGAGCTCCTGACGCGACAGCGGCTCACCGGTCGCATTCGGCGACTCCACCCGCTCGCGTGCCCGACGTAGACGATCGTTGGGTTCCCCCACAGTTGACCTCCTTAGCGGCTGGTTGCCGCAGTGTGACACCAGAGCCACCCCAGCGCGGCAACCGACACTCCACCGAGGCTATCGACCCTCAAGCCACCCGTTGGCACCACCGTTGTGGATCACGATGACACCGATCGGATAGGTAAAGACTGACCGCCATGGCCTCGCCACGACACGGCACCGATCCACCGCGCACAGACGCGGTGCTGCGGAGGGAATCGGTTCGCCGTGCCCCGCGCCGGACGCCCATCCCAGTACCCGAGCCTCAATTCCCCCGCACCAAGTTCCCGGCTGGCCGTCGGTCGAGCCCCGCTACACCTGCTCGCCCCAACCGCGGTCCTGCGCGCCACCACCCAGGGCCACGCCCCGGCAATCTGCAGGCATCCAATCCCCGCCCAGGGCTTGATCATCACCAGCGATCCGTCGGGGACGCTATGCACGGCTTGCCCGGCCGGGATCACCTCAGAGCCACCGCCCCACTCCCGGGACGCCCCACCCAGGAGAGCCCCGGCCGGCCGCCGCAAGGGGACCCTCCCCCGCCTCCCCACCACCACCCGGCGGCCAGCCAGCCAGGACCGACTGATGACGCAAGGGAGCACGACGCCGATGCCACAACGAACCACCATCCCCGCCACCTGCCAGACCCACCGCGGCCCCCGAGGGTTCTGCAATCTGTGCGTGAGCAAGCTCAACGGGGAGATCGCGCTCGATCCGCACGTCGACGGTTCCTGCGTCATCACCCTCGACGAGAACGGAGCTCTCACGCTGCGCGACATGCTGACAGAGTGGCTGGGCGCGTAGCACGAAGCACAACCAGAGCACGATCCGGCGCTGCTGGAAGCTGGAGGTCAGGGCATGGTGGTCATGCCACCGTTACCGGGTGGGCGGTTACGGCGCCGTAGAGGTAGCCCTGCTGGTTGAACGGCCAGGTGTCGGGTTGGGTGTTGCCCTGGTCGTCGGTGGCCCGGGCGCGCAGCGCGTGAGATCCGGGGATAGCGTCCCAGTCGAAGGACCACTGCGTCCAGGCCATGGGCTCGTTGGCCCCCTCAAGCCGGGCCGGGCGCCAGGGCCCGTCGTCAACTCGGTATTCCACCCGACGGATCCTGCCCATGGCCGACCACGAGCGGCCGGAAACGGACTGGTAGCCGGGCGTCATGGTGGCCGGCCAGGGCAGCTCCAGGGCGCTTTTCACCCCCAGGGTGGTCAGCACCGGCCCCTTGGCTGGGCCCTGGGGCTGGTAGCCCGGGCCGAGGAGCACATAGGAGGTGGTGTTCCAATCGGAGAACAGCGGCTGCGCTGACACCTCCACCCGCCCCACCCACTTCACGTTGGCCGCTCCGACCCAGCCCGGGACAAGGGCCCGGACAGGCGCCCCGTGATCGGGCGGGAGATCCTCGCCGTTCATCCCATAGACCAGCAGGGTGTCCTCGGCCATCGCCTTGGCCAGCGGCATCGGCCGGCGGACCATCAACTCGTCGAGCCCGACGGGCATGACGTCGCGGGCCGTCGGTCTCACCCCTGCCCGTTCGAGGACGGCACCGAGAGGCACTCCAGTCCATTGCGCCACCCCGATCGCGCCCAGCCGCCACGGACTTCCCTCCGCCGGGTGCCCCTGGGCCTCGCCGAAAAACACCCGCCCATTGCCGGCGCACTCGACAAAGCGGGTCACCGTGGTCTGCCCTAGCTTCACCAGCTCGTCGTAACCGAGGTCGAGGGGACGGGCCACGCCGCTTCCCTGCACTCGCAGCCGCCAACTACCCCGGTCGACCCGGGCCGTTTTGGTGTGGTTACGGATGAAGAACAAGTCGTTCGGCGTGGTGTAGCCCCGTCCCCGCATCTGCTCCCAGCGCATCTCGGCGTTGGTCTGGTGAATGATGAACTTCTCCTCGGAGATGGGCTTTACCCATGGCGACGGGACAGCGTGCGCACCGGCCGTGGTGGCGCTGTCAGCCGGTGCACCCGGCCGGCGCTCCGCAGCGCCCCGGCCGCAGCCGGCGAGGAAGCTGCCGGCGCCGGCGAGACCGACCAGCTCGAAAAACCGCCGCCGCCTGATATCCCGCTCCCGGGCCAGCCTCCAGACACGCTCCTCAAAGCGCTCGCGGTCATAGTCGCCCTGATTCAGCTGGCCTTGCTGCATGTCCACACCTCGCTGAGGCTGGCGGGTACGCCCAGCCAGCCCACTGACCGTCCCGGACCTAACACTACAGCCGCACTTCCAGATCGTGGGACGGCTGGCCCGCTCCTTCCGTCACCGCAACCGCCATTCAGAGCTGAATGGTGGTTTTGCGCTTCTGCCGATCACCATTCGGAGCCGAATGGCGGCTGCGGTGACGTGGAGCATGATGTCCCAGCTGCGATCGCGGGCCCTCTGCGCTCACTTAGCGTGAAAATACGGCTGTAGTACCGGGCCTTCCTGATCCATGATTATGGCCTGGTGAAACAGAAGGGAAAGGTCACTGAGCTGTTGTGCGTATTGCGTGGAGTACACCTTGCGGGGCCCTTGCACCCCCATCTTGGGAAGCACTGCGGTTACTTGATCTTGCAGACACCTGTAACGTGCTAAAGCTATGAGTTCAGTCGTCAGAGACAGCCCGAGGACGTACTAACGCCGCCCCCCAGCGCCGTCCAGTAACTGTCGGTGCCAGGTGATCCCATGTTCCGTCGAGTTCAAGCCATCGATATAAATTTTGTTTGTATTCAGTCAGATGAATGTTTTGCGTCTCGCCACGACGATGTCAGTGTCTTTGCCGATGTTGTGATTGCTTTCATTCTGGAGATTGGGTTGGGAGAGGACACGGACGACTGGCCAAGTAGCGTTGGATGAGCTGGTCGGGCGTGGGGCGTCCCGGGATGGTCGAGATGTGCGACCATAGAACCCGTGACAACCAGCCCACACCAGCCCACCCTCGTCCTCTGGGACATAGACCACACGCTGGTGACTATCGGCGGGGTTAGCCGCGAGATTTACGAGATAGCGTTTGAGGAGGTTGTCGGGCAGCCCCTGCGCGAGCTGGCCAACATGACGGGCCGAACTGAGCGGGCGATCTTGGCTGAGACGTTGGCGCTGCATGGTGTCTCGAATCCTGAGAGTAAATTCGATGACTTCTATGCGGCGCTTGCCGGAGCGGCAGACAAACTCCGTGAACGGATGCGCACGGCTGGCCGCCGGCTGCCTGGCACCGTGGAGGCAATTGCAGCACTGGCGAAGCATAACGTAGTGCAGTCCGTCGTCACAGGCAATCTTGAACCAATTGCAGTTACGAAGCTCCAAGTATTCGAGCTTGCGGAACGTTTGGACTTCGAGGTTGGCGGCTACGGCTCAGATGGCGATACTCGTCCGCCACTCATTCACCGGGCATGGCGGCGTGCTCGGGACAAGTACGGCCAAACTTTTGAGCCTGATCGCGTTGTGGTTATCAGTGACACACCGCTTGATGTGTCGGCTGCCCATGAGATCGGAGTTCGCGCTGTCGGTGTCGCCACCGGCGACAGCACGGGAGACGAACTCGCGGCGGCTCACGCCAGCGCTGTCCTTCCTGACTTGACCGATACCGCAGCCGTTATCCGAGCAGTTTACGGGGAAGTTACTGTTTAACTGGCCCTGCTGGGGATTACTGATTCATGACTCCCACGTAAAGCTCGAGGAACTCGCGAGCCGCCTTGCCGGCAGCATACGGGTCGAGCGCGTCGCAAAATTCGCCAATGCGTTCAATGACGCGCGCAGAGCCGACTGCTTCACTGAGCGCTACTGCCTCGGCAGGGCTGCCGGCTCAAGACTGCTCTCGCCGACATACGCAGTATCTAGCGAAGCGTCATTTCGACTCGGCACGGCTTGGCGGCTCTGACCTGGCATGTCAAACCAGAGCAGTTCCTGCGGTATCCGCAGCACTCGTGCCCAGTGCTGCAGGGTATCGAGGTGACGGATCGGTGGGCCGGTTTCAAAC
>JALZHU010000143.1:2010-4692 GCA_030860695.1 Actinomycetota bacterium | reverse complement strand
AGCCGGCATCGCGCGCGCCTCCTGCGCGACTGGCGCGGGGAGCTCAGTACCCGATGACTCCGTGGGGGCACGCTCGCGCTGCTGCCCCGGCATGTCAAACCACAGCAGCTCAGCCGGTATGCGCAGCACCCGGGCCCAGTGCCGCAAGGTATCGAGATGACGGATCGGCGTGCCGGTTTCAAACCGGCTGACATGGGGTTGGCGAAGACCTATCCACTGGCCGAGCAGGGTTTGGGAGATACCGCTCGGGCCGTAGACCGCGTATCTGTCACTGGACATTGCGAACCACCGTGGTCATCGGGGGGGAAGTTGTCAGCCCTGATCAGCGAGTTCCTCAACCAGCAGAACGACACACCGGCAGGTGCGGCCAACCGCAACCCGTCCGTCCGCAGTCCTACGCACCCTCATCACCTGCGACCAGACACCCAAAGCGCCTCAGCAGGAGCTGCTGGGGCGCGGTTTGCGCAACGTCCGTCTGGTGCCCCCGGTGGGAGTCGAACCCACACTGGGATCCTTTTAAGGGGACTGGCTTCCTGAGCGCGTCACCGCCTCCGACCTGAGATAAAGCGGCAAGCGATGCGCCCCAGCATCCAACTTAGGCACGTATTGGGCACAGCCCTCGCACCTCAGGCGCTGCTGCGGTGTTGACCTGCTGACGCGCATGACGAAGGTCCAGGAGTCGCTGGGTTATGAAGCGAATGGCGCCCCATCCCACGCCTCCCATCGGGTCCTATCGCGTCCCACCTGGCCAGGGCCGACCGTCTATGGCGTCCCACCCTGTCCACCGTGTTCGGCCGCAGCCCACAGCGTCCTTACTACCGCTTTTACTACGGCAGCTTGAGGATTATCACGGGTAACAGCGCTCGCCTTCACCCCACGGAGATGAGTCGTGTGGCATCCCGCCGACAGTAAGCCCGACCGCGGGGTGTCCCCGGGGTAGCCTTCGACGCAACCGATGGTCAATTTCCGGATAGCTCTGCCTCAGGGTACCGCATGGTAGCCCTCTGAGAGTCGGTAGAATACCACATTGTTGTCCACGCCACATCGTGCTCATCTCCGCCCAGTGCTTGGAGACCAGCGAAACTCCTCACATTATCCGGTGTTGATGAGAGTGTCAATACAGCCTAATAGTCACCGGGATGCTACCAAAGTTCCACGAAATTGGGGGGCATCCTTGCTTATAGGGGCGTATCACGTTTTCGATGAATCTGTTGAGGTCCTTGTCGATGTGTTCGCAGTCGGCATCACTGTCGTTAACGATTGTGTGAACCCGTCCTTCCAGGATCTTCTGAGCTTTCAGTCTGGCTATGTTGTCGCTGGCGTAAAGCGTTTTCGCGGCCGTGCTGGGCAACTGGTGGTCGTCGGACACCACCAGTTGAATCGACTGGTTGGTAACGTGGATTCGCGGCGGTTGCCCTCTGGCGGACAGCCGGGCCGCGCGCACCGCATCGGCCTGTGGGTGCCGAACCGGTCATCCACGCCGGTGACCTCCGTCATCACTGGACAGTGGCCGTCAGGCATGATCACCAGCCGTGACGGTACGACTGCTCTATCTGATCTTGGGTTAGCCTCTGCCCTCATCGGTCCGGCACCTGTGGTGTGCCCAGCACCCCGGGCAGCTCGGGTGTGGGTCAGTAGCCGGCTAACTAGCGATATCCAGGTCGCAGGCACGGAGGATGCCGACGGATCCCGGTCGTGCCGCTGACCAGGCATGAGGGTTCCGGTCACCTCCGGTCGTTCCCCACCCGCGTCCGCTGTTTCATGGGGGTAAAGCATGGCGATGATCATCCCGCCATGCCGCCTCGCTGGTGATCAATAGTTGTGATCGCGAATGGAGGGAGAGGGAGGCGCGTGTCACTTACGGCAGGCTTTTGGCCCACCGGTCAGAGCGGGTGGCCCGCGGACTGGTTCACCCTTACACCTTCCGTACCATCGCGATGCTCCTTACGACAAGCTGCCCACACGGGAAGCCAGCGATCTACCCGGTCACTCCAAAATCTTCCAGACCACCGACACTTCGGCCACCGGCCTGCCGTAGGGGGACACGCCCCTCCCTATCCCTCTATGCGCCGACCGCTGACAACAAACAGCAGCGACAGCATTCTGCCGCAATCGGACATTTGGGCTTGTGGTCCGGACAAAGTTCGTGTCGTCCGGCTACCCGGCGCGTTCGCGCCGAGAACCCAGCTGGCCAGCGGCGGGGGTGCGCACGGCGGTCCCCTTCCTCGTGGTGTTCTTGGCGGTTCACCCGAGTACCTACCGCACGGCAGGACTCAAGTGGGGGCGCCGCCTCAACTTCCACGAGTCCGGGACAACCTCGGCCCCACTGGCCTGCGTTCCATGTCAGAGCTTGGTGAGGTGCGGGTCGCCATGGCGGGTCTCGAAGGAAGCCAGGAGAGTTTCACCGTTCACCCGCTTGAGCACCGTTGGCACGCCCCAGAATTCGGCGTGGACGCGATCGGCGTCCAGATCGACGACCACGTAGCCGTGGCTGTCGAGGTCGACCCATCGCCAATGGGGCAGCGACTCAAGGATCCTGGCCTCAAGCGGCAGCGACTCGACGCGGTAGCCCCACTTCATCTTGTCATCGAGGTTCTGCGAGGTGATCGATGGGCTCACCAACTCGACGCACACCGGCTCGTCGCGCTCGTAGGCGTCCTGGTTGAGCTCGATGGCCAGGCC
>JALZHU010000143.1:0-2000 GCA_030860695.1 Actinomycetota bacterium | reverse complement strand
ACGTGCACGTCGGCCGACAGCACGATCGACGTGCCCCGCCCCCGCGACTCGATCAGGTCGAGCAGCTGCTTGCGCTCGGCCGGGTAACCGTCCCACTGGTCGTAGTCCGGGCCGTCCACGCCGCGGTCGATCAGCTTGACCTTCTCTAGCGGCATTTTGATGTCCTCGGGCAGGTCGGGCAACCACGTCTGGGCCATCACTGAAGGGTTACCGAGCACGCGCCAGCGCGCCGTGGACGACTGAATCGTCTCCCACAGCCAGGCCCGTTGGTCGGAGCCTAGGGCCGAGCGCGAGGGGTCTTTCATCGCGTCGCCTGCCACGGGCTCATCGCGATGCAACCGCGTCTCGGTGAGGATGATGTCGGCGAGCGAGCCGAGGGGGATCGACCGCCACACCCGCAATGGGTCGTCGGGGTCGGGATTACGAATGGGCAGCCACTCGTAGCGGGCCTGGAATGCCTCGATCTTGCGTTGTGCCCACGGTCCGTACTCGGCCTTGTGCTCCTGGGCGCCGTCGCGCCACGCGCCGTCGGCCACCTCGTGATCATCGGTGGTCTGGATGATCGGGTGGCGCAGGTGCAATGCCTGGAGGTCAGGATCTCGGCGGTACTGGCGGTAGCGCACCCGGTAGTCGGCGAGGGTGAGGCACTCGTGCGGGGGGTCGAACGGGCGACCGATGTCGCGGCTCGGTGTTTGGCTCGCTGGCGGCGTCTCCGACGTCTCATAGATGTAGTCGCCGAGGTGGAGCAGAAATGAGATGTCGTCGCGGTCCGCGATGCGCGCGTACACGTTGAAGAAGCCGGCGTTGTGCTTGGCGCAGGAGGTGTAGGCGAAGCGGACGCTCGACGGATCGGCGGGCAGGGTACGGGTGCGCCCGATGGGGCTGTCCTCACCCATAGCCCGGAACTTGTACCAGTAATAGGTGTCCTGCTCCAGGCCCGCCACGTCGACGTGCACGGTGTGATCGTGCTGCGGCTGCGCCATCGCGGCGCCGGTTGCGACGACGTTGATCATCTCCTGGTCAAGCGCCACGACCCAGGCCACCTCAGCGCTGGGCTGGTCGCTCTCGACCCGCGTCCAAATGACGACGCGGTCGGTCAATGGGTCGCCCGACGCGACCCCATACTCGAAGATGGCCATCCCGCCTTTCCTCGTCTGCTCTCGCAGCACGAGCAAGACATTAACTTGACCGAAGCTACCCGCCGCCAGCTCGGCGTACCCCTGACCGCCACACCGACGGGCGCGCACCCTGGCCACCACCAACACCGATCAGACGGCTCTGTGCGTCCGGTGATGGGAGCAGCGGCTGTCATGCGTGGTGCGTGGGAGCCGTTCGCTGTCTCATCCGATCCTCAGCGTTCGTCGGGTTCCGGTTCCCGCCGGAGGTGATCACCTTGGTGGTGCGTTGGTATATGCGCTTCGGACTTTCCTACCGTGACGTGGAAGAGCTCCTGGCCGAGCGGGGCATCACCGTCAATCACGTGAGCGTGTATCGGTGGGTGCAGCGGTTCACCCGCTGCTGATCGACGCGGCACGATCCGTTGCGCCGCGGTCACTACGAACTGGCTGTTGACCTTTACCCCAACCACCGAATCTCAGTAGCCTTCACCGAACTCGCTCGCGCCATCTGAACAGCGCACAAACGGCCGTCGACCGTGCCCACCTTCCGCTAACGCAACAGCGCCCGACCAAATCGTTTGTCGGTGTTGATAGCAGTCTGGGACCACGGGAGATGTGACTGTTAGCGTTGATCCCGTAGTTGGCAGGTCTGGGCCGGTTGCTGTCAGAATCTACTGTCACTCGGGGATGCGAGCGACTTAAGGTGCTTTGCTGACCTAGTGATCTCTACCGCGTCAAGACACCCCATCGGCGTTGAGCGCAATCGAAAGCGACCGTGCGCATCCCGGCAAAGCACACCCCCGGGGTCCTAGGCTGGGCCAGCGACCCAGCGACCACCTCGAACAACGCCTTAAACGGGGCCGGACCCAACCGCCGACGCAG
>JALZHU010000142.1 GCA_030860695.1 Actinomycetota bacterium | reverse complement strand
CTCGCCCTATCGATCCACCGAGCTAGAACTGTGCTAACCGCACCGCTCACCACTCCGAGGGCAACAGGAGCAGACTCGGCCAGGAACGGATTCGATTCCGGTCGCCCCTCCGCCACCGTCCAGAGGCTTTTCCGTTTCTCGCACAGAGTCGCGAACTTCTCATTCCCCAGTGGGGCCACGGTCAGAGCTGGTCGCCGAGCGGGGCGCGTTTGCCCGCTTCCCGGGCTCGCTCGTCGGCGGCGGACGCCGCGTAGCGGTTGAGCATGGACCGGGATCGCCAGCCGGCCAGCCTCATAATCTCGTCATCGTGGAGCCGACCTTCCAGCCGGCCGTAATGTGCCCAGGTGTGCCGCAACACGTGGGGATGCAGGCCTGGAATGTCGGCGACCAGTCCGCGGCGCTCCAGCACCTGGTAGACACCCGAGCTGGTCATCGGCCCGTGCCCGGCGCGGCCGGTGGTCGACAGCCAGAGATTCGGCAGGTCGGCGCGGCGCGCCGCGGCACGGACTCGCAGGTAGCGATCAAGGGCGAGGGTGGCTTTGTGCCCGTAGACCACGACCCGTGTCCGCCGGCCCTTGCCCAGCACGAGCGCTTCCCGGGCATCGAGGTCGACATCCTCCACGGCCAGTCCGGACAACTCGGCCAGCCGGATCCCGGTGTCAAGGAACAACCGCACGAGGGCCATATCTCGGCGGCTGGCGAAATCCTTGCCTTCGCAGGCTGTGAACAAGGCGCGGATCTGCGGCACGGTCAGCACCGGAACGGGTTGTTCGGGACCTGGGGGCTGACGGTTCCAGTCAGGGGGTTGCGGGGTAACGATCTGCGCAGGGGCCGAACACGCCCGGACCGTCGAGCTTTAGTCCTGATCACTTTAGACCAAATCACCGAGGCCCAGGCGTTTGTGTGCGGCCCGGGCGCGCTGGTCAGCGGCTGATGCACCGTAGCGGCGGAGCATCTGGGGGGATCGCCATCCCATGATGCGCATGAGGTCGGTCTCGGAGGCGCCTTCGGCCATCCAGCGGTGGGCGGCGGTGTGGCGGAACATGTGCGCATGGAGCCCAGGGATCGGTGGGGTCATCGCTTTGCCGCGGCGCTTGAGCATCTGTTTGATCCCGCCGGCCAGCAGAGGGCCCCGGTTTTTCTCGGCGAGCCACAGCTCCGAGCGGCTGGCTTGGCGTTCGCGGGCTCGGGCACGGAGATAGCGGGCCAGCGCGGCGCCGGTCTTGTCTCCAAAGGGTAGTGCGCGTGGTCGGCGTCCCTTGCCGATCGCATGGACGACGTCCATGTCAAAGTCGACGTCGGCGACGGTCAGCCCACTGATTTCACCGAGCCGCCCACCGGAGTCGAGGAGCAAGCGGATGATCGCGGTGTCGCGGAGCTGGATGAATTCGCGGCCCTGACAGTCATCGAGCAGTGCCCGCATCTGGTCGATGGTGAGCACCGGTACGGTCTTCTCCGGCACGAAGGGCGGTGTGGTGCGCTCCATCGGGGAGTGCTCAATCTCGTCTTCGGCGATCATCCACTTGAACCATTGCTGAAGTGCTCGGTAGGCGACGTTGGCGGTGGCGGCCGATCGAGTAGTGATCATATAGCCCATGAAGTCCTCGATGTCGCGTTTGCCGATCTCGCGCGGGTCACTGGCCCGCTGGTGCTCGGTCAGCCACACGCAGAACTGCTGCGCGACGGTGTCGTAGATCCGCTGCGTGTTGGCGGCCCGGTTGAGGTTGCGCAGATGCCGCTGCCAATCGCGGCGCAGCAGGCTAAGCACATCGACGTTCGCTGCCGTGGGGGCCTCGTCAGGAGACATGGCGACGACGGTAACACCGCATGTTGACCGGATAATTAGCGGCTCACTGAGCACTGTGCTCCCGGTCGAGCGAGCCGAAGCTCCGGATCGTCGCAGGTCAACGCCAATTTGGTGGGCGCAGCAGGGGTCGAACCTGCGACCTCTCGCTTGTAAGGCGAGCGCTCTTCCGCTGAGCTATGCGCCCAACGCCCCTCGGAAACCCGAGCGGCACGGTGTTCAGGCTGGCAGTGCAGCCAGGGCCTGCTTCCAGACCGCCTGATCACGAGGCTCGCCGGGTTGTTTCATCTCGGCGAAGCAGATCACGCCGTCAGTGTCTATCAGGAAGGTACCCCGGTTAGCGATACCAGCTTTGTCATTGAACACCCCGTAGTCCTGCGCGACCTTGCCATGCGGCCAGAAGTCGGACAGCAGGGGAAAGTCGTAACCGCGCTGATCCGACCAGACCCTGAGCGCGTACACGGTATCCACCGACACTGCCAGCACTTGCACGTCGGCGAACTCCCCCAGGTCATCGCGGAGCTGGTCAAACTCACCGGTGCAGATACTGCTGAAGGCCGCCGGGTAGAACACCACGAGCACATTGCGGTCACCGCGGAGATGCGACAGCGTCCACTCCTGGTTGTTCTGATCCTTCAGGGCGAAGTCCGGCGCCTCATCTCCAATCTTTAGCGACATCAGCTCAGCCCTCCTCGACTCGCCCTCAGCTCACGACGGGTGGCGCGAGCTTGTCGGGCACCGGGTCACCGGCTCAACGTTTGGACTTGGCCGCCTTCGGCGTGGCCAGCCTGGTGGCTGTCCAGTCGTCGCAAACGCTGATGTTGGATGTCTGCGCCAGACCGACAGTGGGGGCCGCCTCGGCGATGTCCGAGGGTTCGACATGACCGTCGCGGCCAGTTTTGGGCGTGAATACCCAAATCACGCCGTTATCAGCCAATGGCGCCCGGGCGTCGACGAGGGTGTCCACGAGATCACCGTCCTGGTCGCGCCACCACAACAGCACCACGTCGACGATCTCGTCGGAGTCCTCGTCCAGCAGATCAGCACCGATCACCTCCTCGATCGCCGCGCGCACGTTGTCGTCGACGTCCTCGTCCCAGCCGAGCTCCTGCACGACCATGTCCGATTCGATCCCGAGCCTCTCGGCAATGCCGAGTTTGCCGGTGTCTCCCGCCGCGGCGGCGACCACGGTGTTCACCCCTCCACCACATCAAGCCCGGCGGCCTCCGCCCGGCGATCTATCTATTACTCGATTACTCGATGGCGTTCAAGCGAACACTGCAGTCCGCCTGGAGCGCAACAGGCAGCCGCAGGACACGCCGGTCCGGGCTTGCTCGAACGGATGACGTGCAGGTCGCAGTGACACCCAGCGCAAGCCGGACGAGCATGGAGCACGATGGCTCTATAGCAAGACAGCTCAAGGCGGCAAGGAGACCCCTGGCCATGCAGAACGACCGCTCACCCACACGCGTGCGGGTCATCCGTGACGGAGTCGCGGCACACCTGCCGGATATCGACCCGGAAGAGACCGCGGAGTGGCTGGAATCCTTCGACGCCGCGGTGCTGTCCGGAGGCAAGCAGCGGGCCCGGTACATGATGCTGCGACTGCTCGAACGGGCCCGCGAGACCGGCGTCGGCGTGCCGTCATTGACCAGCACGGACTACGTCAACACCATCCTTACCGAGAACGAGCCGTGGTTCCCGGGTGACGAGGACACCGAGCGACGCTACCGCGCCTGGATCCGGTGGAACGCGGCAATGATGGTGCACCGGGCGCAGCGTCCCGGCGTCGGCGTCGGCGGTCACATCTCCACCTACGCCTCCTCCGCCGCGCTCTACGAGGTCGGCTTCAACCACTTCTTCCGGGGCAAGAACCATCCCGGCGGTGGAGACCAGGTCTTCATCCAGGGCCACGCGTCTCCTGGCATCTACGCCCGGGCGTTCCTGGAGGGCCGGCTGTCCGCCGCCCAGCTCGATGGGTTTCGCCAGGAGTTCTCCCACGCCGGCCCAGGTGGCGGCCTGCCGTCTTACCCGCACCCGCGGCTGATGCCGGACTTCTGGGAGTTTCCCACCGTCTCCATGGGGCTGGGCCCAATCAACGCGATCTTCCAGGCCAGGCTCAACCGCTACCTGCAGGCCCGCGGCCTCAAAGACACCTCCGACCAACACGTGTGGGCCTTCCTCGGCGACGGTGAGATGGACGAGCCGGAATCCCGGGGGGCCATCCACATTGCGGCTATCGAGGGGCTGGACAACCTCACCTTCGTGGTGAACTGCAACCTGCAGCGCCTGGACGGCCCGGTCCGAGGCAACGGCAAGATCATCCAGGAGCTGGAGTCGTTCTTCCGCGGCGCCGGCTGGAATGTCATCAAGGTGATCTGGGGCCGCGAGTGGGACGCCCTGCTCCACGCCGACCGGCAGGGCGCGCTGGTGAACTTGATGAACGTCACGCCCGACGGTGATTACCAGACCTACAAGGCCAATGACGGCGGCTACGTCCGGGAGCACTTCTTCGGTCGTGATCCGCGTACCAAGGAACTCGTCAAGAACCTGTCCGACGCCGACATCTGGAATCTCAAGCGCGGTGGGCACGACTACCGCAAGGTCTACGCCGCCTATCAGGCAGCCACCCAACACCACGGTCAGCCCACGGTGATTTTGGCCAAGACCATCAAAGGCTACGGGCTCGGTCCACATTTCGAGGCTCGCAACGCCACCCACCAGATGAAGAAGCTTGCCCTGGAGGACCTTAAGATTGTGCGTGATGTCCAGCGCATCCCTATCACCGACGCACAGCTCGAGGAAGACCCAGCGCTGCCGCCCTACTACCACCCGGGACCGGATGCGCCGGAGATCCAGTACATGTGCGAGCGGCGCCAGACGCTCGGTGGTTTCCTGCCGGAGCGACGTGCCAAGTCAAAGACCCTGGTACTGCCCGGCGACAAGGTCTACGACGTGCTACGCCGCGGCTCAGGCAAGCAGGACGTCGCCACCACGATGGCGTTCGTCCGCCTGCTCCGCGAGCTGATCAAGGATCCCGAGATCGGGCCCCGGTTCGTCCCGATCATCCCGGACGAGGCACGCACGTTCGGCATGGACTCGATGTTCCCCACGCAGAAGATCTACAACCCGCACGGGCAGCTCTACACCTCGGTGGACGCCGAGCTGATGCTGGCCTACCGGGAAAGCGAGCAGGGCCAGATCCTGCATGAGGGCATCAACGAGGCGGGTTCCACCGCGTCGTTCACCGCGGCCGGTACCTCCTACGCCACGCACAACGAGCCGCTGATCCCGGTCTACATCTTCTACTCGATGTTCGGCTTCCAGCGCACCGGCGACGGCCTGTGGGCGGCGGGCGATCAGATGGCCCGCGGGTTCCTGCTCGGTGCGACCGCCGGGCGCACCACACTGGTCGGTGAGGGATTGCAGCACAACGACGGGCACTCGCTGCTTCTTGCCGCGTCCAACCCCGTCGTGGTGGCCTACGACGCGGCCTGGGGTTACGAGATCGCTCATATCGTCCGCGACGGGTTGCGCCGGATGTACGGCGACGACGGTGCCCGCGATCCGAACGTCTTCTACTACCTCACCGTCTACAACGAGCCCTACCGGCAGCCGGCCGAGCCCCCGGATCTCGACATCGAGGCATTGCTCCGCGGCCTGTACCGGTACGCACCAGCACCAACACCGGGCTCCGACAAGCCGAGAGTGCAGCTCGCCGCCTCTGGAGTAGCGCTGCCGTGGGCACTGCGAGCCCAGGAGATGCTGGCGCAGGAATGGGGCGTGCAGGCCGACGTGTGGTCGGCAACATCGTGGACTGAACTGCGTCGCGAGGCAGTCGAGATCGACCGGCACAACCTGCTGCACCCCGAGGCCGAGCCTCGGGTGCCTCATGTCACCCGGGCGTTGCAAGGTGCAGCGGGCCCCCTGGTCGCAGTATCAGACTGGATGCGCGCGGTGCCCGACCTCATCCGTCCTTGGGTGCCCACTGACCTGATCACCCTCGGCACGGACGGCTTCGGCTTTTCCGACACCCGTCCAGCGGCACGGCGACACTTCCTCGTCGATGCCGAGTCGATCACGGTGGCCGCGCTGGCCGCGCTGGCCCGCCGCGGCAAGGTGGACCAGTCTGTCGCCGCCGACGCAGCCCGGCACTACCGCATCGACGACCCGCAAGCAGCCGGCCCCCAAACCTCCGACCCCGGCGTTGCCTGACCCCGCGCCTGTCCCTCGACGCGCCTGTACCCCTGACATGGAGACTTATCGGGCCTATCAGGGCTCGTTAGCCCCGATAAGTCTCCATGTCGGCAACGAGCGGGGTTTCGGCTAGGCGGCGAGCCGGGCGGTCATTTCCCAGACCAGCACCTCGGCGCCGGCGGCGCCGGCGGTGATACGCCGGCCGCCGGACACGGTCATCCGGACCGAGTCACCAGTATCCAGTGGGCCGGTGTCCTCCAAATCCACTGCGCCACGGGCGACGAAGAGATGCACGAACGCCGCAGACGGCAAATCGACACCAGCGCCTGGTTGCAGGCGCGCGGCGTACAGCGCCGCATGTCGCTGCCGGATGGAGATCGCCCGGCGGTCGCGATGGGCGTCCATCCCAGACGCCACTACCACGAGATCGCCCGATCCCGCGTCGACCGGGCCCAATTCGCTGTTGATGTCCAGTTGCTCGTAGCCGGGTTCGATCGAGCGGGTGTCCGGGGGCACCCACATCTGCACGAAGTGCACATCTTGCTCGTGCCGCTCGCCACCCAACCGCCAGGAGTCGTTCTTCTCGGAATGCCGGATCCCAGTGCCTGCGCTCATCCGTTGGGCTAGCCCGGGATAGATCACCCCAGAGTTGCCCTCGGAATCCTGGTGCACCAACGACCCCTCTAACACCCAGGTGACAATCTCCATATCGCGGTGCGGGTGCGTTTCAAACCCCATCCCGGCCTGTACAACGTCGTCGTTGTTTACTAGCAGCAGACCGAAGTGGGTGTTTGCGGGGTCGAAGTGCCGACCGAAGGAAAAGCTGTGCCGGGAGTCCAGCCAGCCGATCGCGGTGTGCTTGCGTTCCCCCGCCCGGCGCACGTCGACCTTGGGTACGAGCTTCGGCGGCGAGCTGACCATCTCTCTCCTCGACCGTCTCTCCTCAACTTGCGGGCTATGGAACCCACGATCCTTGCTAGGACAAACACTATCGTGCAGAGCCATTCCCGGTTGTCCGCTGAGTTATCTACCACGGCGCCATGCGATGCTGACCTCCATGACCCTCCGGGCTGGCACCCAACCGCTGCCGGCCAGCACGCTGCGTACGCTGGCCCGAGCTTCTGGTGGACTCGCCAAGGTCATCGTGGCCGAGATGGAGCAGCGTTATCCCTGGTTTTGCCGTCTGCCGGCCGACCAGCGGGCCGGGGTCTTGCTGGTCACTCAGACCAGCGTGGCGAACTTTGTTGAATGGCTCAAGGATCCGCAGCACTCGATCAAGCTCACCGTTGACGCGTTCCGCACCGCCCCGCGTGAGCTGGCCCGCTGGGTCAGCCTGCGCCAGACGGTCGAGCTGGTCCGGGTCGCAACCCTGGTGTTCGAGCAGCAGCTGCCCGAACTCGCCACCGACGACGCCGAACGAGCCGTGCTCACCGAGGCCTCGCTGCGCTATGGCCGCGAGGTCGCCTTCGCCGCCGCGAGCACCTACGCTGGTGCAGCCGAGGCCCGCGGCGCCTGGGACGCTCGGCTGGAAGCGCTCGTGGTGGACGGCATCATGCGCGGGGATGGCGAGGAGTCGCTGCTGTCTCGTGCCGCGGCCCTGGGTTTGGAACCCACGGCTCCGGCGACCGTGCTGGTGGGCAATCCACCTCCAGATGAGCAGCCGGACCTGCTCTCCGACATCCGCGGTACCGCTATCCGCACCGGTCGCGGGGTGCTCGTCGGTGTGCAGGGGTCCCGCCTGGTGCTGGTCGTCAGCGGCTGCTCGGACCTGCTAGAAGATCCCAGCTGGATGATTGAGGCCTTCGGCGAAGGCCCAGTGGTTGCCGGACCGACGGTGCCATTGCTGGCCGAAGCACATCGCAGCGCCGCCGACGCCCTGTCCGGGCTACGTGCCGTAGCAGCCTGGCCCACGGCGCCGCGCCCCGTACCGGCCGCCGAACTGCTTCCCGAGCGGGCGCTGGCCGGGGACCCGGAGGCCGAACGGCTGCTCGTCGATCAGGTGATGCGTCCGCTGACGGAGGCTGGCGGTGGGCTGGTCGAGACGCTCGACGCGTTCCTCGACGCCGGCGGAGTACTGGAAGCCTGCGCCCGGCGGCTGTTCGTCCACCCCAACACGGTTCGTTACCGGTTGCGCAGGATCACCGATATCACCGGGCGAGTGCCCGGTGATCCGCGGGACGGGCTAGTGCTACGGGTGGGCCTGGCGGTCGGTCGGCTGGCCCGTTCCCGCGGCCTGTGGTGATGGCGTGGTGTTCGCAGTGACCGCCAAGGCGGTGCTCTCTTCCCAGGGCTGAGCCAGGAGGAGGTCTGTCGATGCGAGCTTTGTAGACACTCGACAAAAATGCCGCGGTGGACTTCGTGAACGGCAGCATCCCCGGCGCGGCCGGCCAGGGTGTTCAGTGAACGGGATGATCGCGCTGCTCGCACCCGGACAAGGTGCCCAGTCTCCTGGCATGCTCGCGCCCTGGCTGGTACTGGATGGTGCGGCAGAGCGGATCGCGGCGTGGTCCGAGGCCACTGGACTGGATCTTCGGCGGCTAGGCACCACGGCGGATGCCGAGGAGATCAAGGACACCGCGGTGACCCAGCCACTGGTGGTGGCGCTGTCGCTGCTCGCTGCCGAAGAGCTGGTCCGGCGGATTGACTTGCCGACCGACGCTCCGGTCGCCGGGCACTCGGTCGGCGAGCTCGCCGCGGCAGCCGTGGCCGGGGTGCTCACCGCCGACGAGGCTGTCGCACTGGCCGCCGTCCGTGGCCGGGAAATGGCCGCAGCGTGCGCACTGGAGCAGACCGGGATGTCCGCAGTACTCGGGGGCGACCCCGATGATGTCACGGCGGTGCTAGCTCAGCTGGGGTTGGACGCGGCCAACTGCAACGGTGCCGGGCAGATCGTCGCCGCGGGCCGTCTCGACGCGCTGGCGGCGCTGACGCAGCACAAGCCGGCCCACGCGCGGGTGAGGTCGCTACCCGTTGCCGGAGCGTTCCACACTCGATTCATGGCTCCGGCCGAGGACGCGCTGGCTGAGTATGCCACCCAGCTCACCGCCAAGGACCCGGCACGCCCGCTGCTGTCCAACGCCGACGGAAAGGTGGTCGAAGAGGGTGCAGAGATGCTGCGCCGGCTCGTTGTGCAGGTGACCAAACCGGTCCGCTGGGATTCCTGCATGGCAACGCTGCGCGCCTTGGGCGTCACCGCAACGGTCGAATTTCCTCCTGCCGGCACGCTGTCCGGATTGGTCAAACGGGACCTGAAGGGCACGGTCACGTTGGCGCTGAAGGCTCCCGAGGACCTCGACAAGGTCGCCGGTCTGATCTGTGACCACTCAGCAGCCGACCACTCAGGAACACAGGCGTGAGTCCCCGCCTCCGGCAGCTCACCCAGACCGCTGGCGCGCGCATTCTCGGCATGGGCAGCAGGCAACCCGAGCAGATTGTGACCAACGCCGACATCGCCGCCCGCGGGGTGGACACCACCGATGAGTGGATCCGCAGCCGGGTGGGCATCGTAGAACGGCGCTTCGCCCGCAAAGACGAGTCCGTGGTTGATATGGCCGTCGATGCGGGCTCCAAGGCACTCGCCGACGCGGGGCTGGCCCCCTCAGATATCGACGCGGTGCTGGTGGCGACCTGCACAATGCCCTCCTACATACCGAACGCAGCTGGGCAGACCGCCGAGCGGATCGGGGTGCGCGCCGCCCCCGCCTTCGACATCAACGCCGCCTGCGCTGGCTTCTGCTATGGGCTGGGAACCGCATCCGACATGATCCGCGGCGGCTCCGCGCGGCACGTGCTGGTGATCGGCGCGGAGAAGCTGTCCGACTGGGTGGACCCGATGGACCGCTCCACCTGCATCATCTTCGCTGATGGTGCGGGCGCGGCGGTGGTCGGCCCGGTTGGCCACGACGAGCGACCCGGAATCGGCCCGATTGCCGCCGGCAGCGCCGGAGACCTGGTGGACACCATCGTGGTGGCTGACCGCAACTCCTTCATCCGCCAGGAGGGCCAGGAGGTATACCGGTGGGCGATCACGGCAATCGCACCGGTGGCGCTGCGGGCGCTGGAGCTGGCCGGACTCGCTCCGGTTGACGTCGATGTGCTGGTGCCGCACCAGGCCAACCTGCGCATCGTCGAGGCCATTGCCAAGCGCGTGCGCGCAGCCGGCGCCCGGGAGGACATGGTGGTGGCTGACGACATCGTGCACTCGGGCAATACGTCATCAGCGTCGATACCACTCGCGCTGGACCACATGCGAGCCGAAGGTCGGATCCGTTCCGGGGACCTCGCGCTGCTGGTCGGGTTTGGCGCGGGACTGTCCTACGCGGGCCAGGCGGTGGTCCTGCCGTGAACCCCATGCTCCGCACCGGGAGAATGCACCGCCGTGTGGGGCCGTCGGCCCCGATCGTGGTGACCGACAGAAGGGACGTATGCCAGTGACGAATGAGGAGATCCTCCGTGGCCTGGCCGAGATTGTGAACGAGGTGGCAGGCGTCGAAACCAGCGAGATCACCCCGGAGAAGTCCTTCGTGGACGAGCTGGACATTGACTCTCTGTCCATGGTGGAGATCGCCGTGCAGGTGGAAGACCGGTTCGGGGTCAAGGTGCCCGACGATGTCCTGGCCAACCTCAAGACCGTGGGTGACGCGGTGGACTACGTCGCCAAGACCACATGAAGGCGCCACCGCCGGCCGAGCCGGCAATCAGACCTCCGTACTCATCTCCGCGGAGGCGCAGTGACTACTGAGGTGGTTATCACTGGGCTCGGGGCGACTACCCCGCTCGGCGGGGACGTCGCATCGACCTGGGACGCCCTACGGTCCGGCAAGAGCGGGGTCGTCGCGCTGACCGAAGAGTGGATTGATCACTACAACCTGCCCGTGCGGATCGCCGCGAAGCTGTCAGTCGATCCGGCCGACTCACTCCCGCGGGTGGAAGCCCGCCGCTGGGACCGTTGCGAGCAAGTCGCGATGATCGCCGCGCGGGAAGCCTGGCAGCACGCCGGCGCACCAGACGTTGAACTGGAGCGGCTGGCTGTGGTGATTGGCACCGGCATCGGGGGCGCCCTGACCCTGCTCAGCCAGGATGATCTGCTGGAAAACGCGGGGATGCGAAAGGTCTCGCCACTGACCATCCCGATGCTCATGCCCAATGGACCGGCCGCGCATGTCGGTCTGGACCTCGGTGCTCGTGGCGGCGTGCATGCCCCGGTCGCCGCCTGCGCCTCAGGTGCCGAGGCGCTGGCCATCGCCTGGCGGATGCTGCGGGCCGGGGAGGTCGACGTGGTAGTGGCCGGTGGGGCCGAGGCGTGCATCGTCCCCATCACCCTGGCCGGCTTCGCCCAGATGCGGGCCATGAGCACCCGCAACGACGAGCCCGAACGTGCCTCTCGCCCCTTTGATATCACGCGGGATGGGTTCGTGCTCGGCGAAGGTGCCGGGGTGATGGTGCTCGAGCGGGCGGAGTTCGCCAAGGCCCGTGGAGCCGCCCTGCACGGTCGCCTGGCCGGGGTGGGTACCAGCTCCGACGGTCATCACATCACCGCGCCCGAGCCGGAGGGCATCGGGGCCGGCCGGGCTATCTCGGCCGCTCTGCGCACCGCTGAGCTGGATAAGGCCGACGTCGGGCACGTCAACGCACATGCGACCGCTACCCCGGTCGGCGACGTTGCGGAGGCGGCCGCCATCCGGGCCGCCGTCGGCGACCACGTGGTGGTCACCGCACCCAAGGGGGCATTAGGTCACCTGCTCGGTGCCGCTGGAGCGGTCGAGGGGCTGGCTTGCCTGCTGGCGCTGCGAGACGGTGTCGTGCCCCCGACGCTGAACCTGGAGGATCCCGATCCGGGTGTGCAGCTCGACGTCGTGACCGGCTCCGCCCGCGAGGTGGAGTTGCGCGCCGCTGTCAACGATTCGTTCGGCTTCGGCGGGCACAACGTCGCGCTCGCCTTCACCTCGGCCTGAAGCCGCAGGTGTCGCAGGTAAAGCACTCGCTTCCCTACGCGAGAGGACCACGATGACAGCTCTGGCTGATTGTCCCCGCACAGATGCCCAAGCCACAGATATCCAGTCCAGCAATGGCGAAGCAGCAACGGATCTGCGGGATCCGGAACTGCGCCTCATGCGCCTGTTCGATCCTGACACGCTGATTCCATTGCGACCCCGCGACAGCAGCGGAGCGTTCGCCGCCCGCGGCCGCATCGATGGGGCCAAGGTGATCGCCTACTGCACCGACGCGACCACAATGGGCGGTGCGATGGGTTCAGAGGGCTGCCGGCACATCGTGGAAGCGATTGACACCGCGACCCGAGAGCGGTCGCCGGTGATCGGATTGTGGCATTCCGGCGGGGCGCGGCTAGCCGAGGGTGTCGAAGCTCTCGACGCTGTCGGCCAGGTGTTTGCCGCCATGGTCCGGGCCTCCGGCCGGGTGCCACAGATTTCCGTGGTGCTTGGGGCCGCAGCGGGTGGGGCCGCCTACGGCCCTGCGCTCACCGACGTTGTGATCATGGCTCCGGAGGGTCGGGTGTTCGTCACTGGTCCAGATGTGGTTCGCAGCGTCACCGGCGAGCAGATCGACATGGAGGCACTGGGCGGTCCCAGCGCGCACGGCAAGAAATCCGGTGTGGCGCACATCGTGGCTGAGTCCGAGCCCGACGCATTGCTGAGGGCCCGCCATATCGCTGGCCTGTTTGCCCGGCCGGGGATGTTCGATCTGCACTCGATGGGCGAGGAGGTTGACCTTTCCCGTTACCTGCCCGCGGAACCGCAACGAGCCTACGACGTTCGACCGTTGCTGCGCGCCGTGCTGGATGGGCCTGACCCCAACGAGTCCGATCCAGCCGGTGGATTCGCTGAGCTGCAACCTAAATGGGCGCCCAACATTGTGGTGGGGCTAGGCAGGCTCGGCGGGCGGACCATCGGGCTGATCGCGAATAACCCGCTGCGGCTGGGGGGCTGCCTGGATTCGGCGTCGGCGGAGAAAGCGTCACGCTTCGTGCGGATGTGCGACGCATTCGGGGTGCCCCTGCTCGTCCTGGTCGACGTGCCCGGGTACCTGCCCGGTGTCGGCCAGGAGTGGGACGGCGTGGTGCGTCGTGGCGCCAAGCTGCTGCACGCCTTCGCCGAAGCAATCGTTCCCCGAGTCACCCTGGTGACGCGCAAAGCCTTCGGCGGCGCTTACATCGCCATGAACTCCCGGTCGCTGGGCGCCACCCAGGTCTTTGCCTGGCCGAACGCCCAGGTTGCCGTCATGGGTGCCAAGGCCGCGGTCGGCATCCTGCACCGCCGGGCGTTGGCTGCGGCAGCAGAGGACGAGCGGGAGGCATTGCACGCCAAGCTTGCTGAGCACCACGAGCAGATCGCCGGCGGGGTCGACCGCGCGGTGGCGATCGGAGTGGTGGACGAGGTGGTCACCCCGGCACAGACCCGGCGGCGCCTAGCCGAAGCGCTGGCCGCTGCACCCGCGGGTCGCGGGGCGCACGGTAACATCCCCCTGTAGTTGGTGGCTGGTCAAGGACGGTCAACCCTCCGG
>JALZHU010000141.1 GCA_030860695.1 Actinomycetota bacterium | reverse complement strand
ACTCGACGCAGTCGCCGACGAACTCAATAACCGTCCACGTCAGACACTCGGCTGGCTCAAACCAACCGAAGTTCTCAACAAATTCCTGGTCGAGGCTGGTGGTGCATTCACCACTTGACACCGCCGCTGCTGCCGCACGCTCACGAACAGCACGTTACAAGCTGACACTGACAAAAACCGGAGCCGCGGACGCGACACCGGAAACCGGCCTGGATTAATCCGGTTATTTAAGCCAAGCAGGGTAAGTGCGGCGCCAGATCCTTACAGGAAAGGGTCACGAGCCGACGCGACCGTCTGCAGCACCAGAGAGTCACTGCGGTAGCGCCGCCGGGTGCACGAGCCACCGCCGGCCGGTGCAGGCAGCCTGCGCCCGGCCCGCCCAGGGCGTGCAACCGGCTGTACGTATCACGCAGGCGGAGCACGCCGATGAGGCTGGCGGTCAGCAGAACGAGCCCGAGCAGTAGCGACGCGCTGCCCACAAACATCGAGCAGGACCGAGATCATCCGAAGGGACCTCCGGAGGCGAGGTTAGCGCGCCGCCGCGACGGTGGCGACGAAGGACAGCAGGGCGAGTGCCACTGCGGCGTCCAGGTAGTAGAGCTGGTCCCGCAGGTACGACACGAGGGCCAGCAACGAGGTGACGAGCACCGCCAGGAGATCCAAGGCGACGATGCGCTGGAGGACGTCGCGGGCCCGGATCAGCACCAGGCCGCCGGCCACGAGCGGCAGTGTCATCCATGCCAGGGCGGGGATGACGGGGATGACGACGACGGCGGGCATGGCGGTCAGGGGAAGACGCGGCGCTGATGCCGTTCGTAGGACTCCTGCTGGGTCCTGGGCACGGCGTCCGGGTCGCGGGCGTCGAGCACGTGCACCAGCAGCTCACCCCGCTCCTCGTCCACCTCGACAACCACAACGTCCGGCGTGAGCGGGACGCGGATGACCGAGGCTGCGGCCGAGGACGGCGCGCAGCGGGGGATGGGGACGGTGACCATCCCGGCCACCGGAAGGCGACGGCGCAGGCAGTGGCCGGCGACTCGCCAACTGCCTCAAACGACGTCGAGAAGTGTCCCACCGATCAGGGCCGGCACGCCAGCAGTCGGCTGGCCAGAGGAGTGCCCGGCGGCTCGCCGCCTCAACGAATTCCTGGTTGGGAATGCGCTGACTGACCAACGCCGCGGGCACATGGAACACACCGAATCGCCCATGTTTGGTGCGCACGCTATCCGCCACCACATCCGCAGTCGGTAATCCCAGTTCGACGACCAGTACGGAATCATCGGCGCGGCAGCAACGGCCTCCGCGGAAGGTAGGGAATCACACGGTGGCCCTGGGACTGGGCATCGCTCCAAGCCGGCTCCACCCCGGCAGTCGCCTCCAGGATCAAACACCGCATGTCCGGGTTGGCCGGGGCGCCCGCCAGCCGGCCGAGCGCAATGCTCAACTATGGTCTCGACCGCCATGACGAAATCGGGCGCCTGCTCAGCACCAACGCGTAGGGCCGCGGCGGCACGCACCATCTCCGACAGCCCGAATGTGTCGAGGTCATAGCTTTGCGTGCCGGCTTCAACGGCCCGAAACCCAGTCAGCACTCTTGTGCTTGCTGCTCGGTTCCCCGGTCGTCGCCTGCCGAAGGCTAGCTGCTCGGCTCAGCCGGCCTCGGCGGCTCGCTGGCTCAATCCCAACAAGCTGGCCTGATGGATCCACCGGGTTATCAGGTTCGAGGTATCGAGGCTATGCCGGTATGTAGCATGGTGGTTAACCGCCCCACACGTTACTACCGTGACAGGGCTCTGTCGTTATGAAAGGAACGCCATCATGGGCCTGATCATCGCATTTCTTGTCGTCTGGCTCGCATTCGTCATCATCGGGTTTGCTATCAAGGCACTGCTGTGGTTGGCGATCGTCGGGATAGTGCTATTCGTCGTCACCAGCATCTACGGAGCGATTCGCAGCCGCACCAGTTGAGGGGCACTGCAGCGATCCGGACGGCTCGGTTCTTCAAGAAGTCTGGTAGTTCGTTAGTTCGCTGGGCATGCGAACGACCAGGAGCCAAGTGCCGGCTGCCGCGAGGCACCCGTAATCCGAAGAGGCTTCGCCACCGTGGCGGCACGGAAACGATCAGCACGTACGGCATGCCATCGGCTACAGCATCAGTTCCGGCGTGCCAGTGCCTGAGCCCGTGGGTGAAATGCCTGGGAGCCGGTCAATTGCTCTTCCGCGGAACAGAGCGCAGAGCCGTGCTGGAGTCGCGAGCAATGGTGAACCACGAAGCGAACACTTCGCCACACCTCGATCCCCAGCCAGAGATCAAGCGAGTCATGAGCACCGACGACCGCACGATTCTCACCACCTGCCAGACCCACGGCTGGCTCGGATGATCTGATACCGGCGGTCCCTGAGCGATCATGACCCACATCGCGTTCTCTGCGCTGTGGCAGGGTGCTCGCCGCGCGACAGCTCGCTCCTGCCACACGACAGGGCGCCGTCAGTACTGATCAGAGACTGCTACGGCGTGTGCGGCCGCGTAGGTACCTGGTGGCATTGCACCAGAGAGCGAGCCTCTGCCCGGCGACCATGATGACGCTGCTATTGAGAGTGGGCGGGGCCGCTGGAGGACGTGCGGTCTTGGCCGGTGCTGCCCTCGGTCTTCTCAAGGAGGGGTTGAGCCTTCTCCTTGGCCTTCTCGCGGAGCGGCTCAGCCTTCTCCTTAGTCTTCTCGACGAGCGACTCAGCCTTCTCCTCGGCCTTCTCGACCAGCGACTCAGCCTTCTCGATGGCCTTATCGACAAGCGGCTCAGCCTTCTCGATGGTCTGACCCACCAGGTTGTTGGTCTTGTCCTCTGAAGTCATTGTGTTCACCGCTCCCTTCGCTTTCGACTGGGGATACCCCCATTCTTCCACTCGGATGGGATAGCGGATATCCGACAGTCAGCTCACCTCAAAGGAAGGTGAAGCTGACGCTGTTGCTCTTCTCGCCATCCTCCAGTTCAACGGTCACCTCGACCGTGCCTGAGGCGCTAGGGACGTTCGCCTCGATGCTCCCCGTACTGTTGACCTTGAATGGGACCGATTCGTCGCCAAAGAGTAGCTTGTGTGCAGCGTCCAATCCGTCACCTTGAATGATCACGGGTTGACCGGACGGTGCCGGGTTTGTAATAATTTTGTCGATCTTCATGGGGCTCCTTTCGAGGATGAATGGTCACAAGACCTCTAAGGAATACCCACTGTTGAACCGACGCAGCCGCAGCACCACCCGTTCGTTGGTGTGGCCCTCGGGCTCGCCGGCCTCGAAGCGGTCGACCTCATCGCTAGCGGTCCTCCCATCGTCTACGGAGTGCCAAGCCCATGTCGGCCACGGCCGCATCGGCCTCGCGCAGGAGGCCGGCTTGCAGCTGGAAGCAGTGCCACAGGTCGGCGTAGCGCCGGTAACTGACCGCGACGCCTGCGGCCCGGGCTCGCTCGACGAACCGGTCCGCGTCGCTGACCACCACATCGTCTCCGGCGGCCTGGACGTCCATCGGCGGCAATCCGGTCAGGTTGGCGTGCAGAGGTGAGATCCGGGGGGTGGTCGCCTCGCGGCCGGCCCGGTACTCGTCGGCCGCAACGGGCAGCCACGCCGCGTTGAGCATCGCGTCGCGGGACGCGTTGATCGTGATCGATTCGCCACGTGCCCTCGGCCACCGCGACTGGGTTCATGCTTTGCAGCCCATGCGTGGCGTTCGCGATGCCGCACCGCTCGGCTTGCGGAAGCCAGGTCATGAGGAACCGCTGGACTTCTCGGAAGCCGGGCATGACCGACTCGCTGTCAAGGCCCATCACCGCCAGCACCGGCATGTCCAGTTTGTGCTTTGCTAGGTTGTCCGATTCCGACATTTGGAACTTCCAAGACGCGACCGCGGGAAATCGACTGTTAATACGGTATCGACGCATCCTTCGACCCGCTGCCATACGTCAAGTGGACCGGTCATCTCGACGGCACTGAGGAAGCTTGGCCCGGCCACGTCCTCCATGTAGCGCAGCGCGGCACCAAGCTTGTCACCGGACCGGTAAAGCTCTATAGCCCGGTTAACGGCCATTGGCGTCGGCTTCTGCACCATCCGGTGACTCGCGGTGCAGCCACGGCTCCTGCAGGATCGCCGAATGTGCACGCTCTGGATAGGACAGTAGGAACTGGAAACCGATGACACCACCGAACGAGTACGCCATGATGTGCGCCTTCTGGATGCCTAAGTAGTCCAGGAGTTGCTCGGCGTCCTCCTTGATGCTGAGGCTGCTTTCTCCAGCGTGCTGCCGTTGTAGCCGGCCCGGTAATAACTGATGAGCTGATATTCTTCGAGCAGCGGAGGATAAACCGCAGCGGGGTGATCAGGCTGTCCGCGGTATTGGTGCCGTGTATGCAGAGAATCAGCTCACCGCTTCCTAGCATCGCATACCGTAACTCAGCGTTGCTGACTCTCGCCGCTGGTTGTGATCGACATTCTATTCCCGACCAAGATAAAGGATGTTCGTATACATTATATTATCCTTGTGGACTCAGCTTACGGGAGTTGCTTGCCGTGCCGTCTCCGTCCAGCACCGTGACCCCGTCGAGGGCAGCCTCGTGACTCGATTATCATGCGGTTTGTAAGGACAACCTAGCCACGGATTCCGGTCAACAGCCCCAGATGCCATCACAGCAGACGACCAGTGGCTGCCATCCGATACATCCGCACCTTAACTCTAAATGCCGGATGGACCCCGAACATCCGGAATCCCCCTAGACTTTAAGCTGTCAGAAGAAGAGCGGACACGACGATCACTCACCCTATCCTCAGTGCTGCTACCCTGACGACCCTCCTGGCCACGGCGTGATACGTCGGCCGGCAGCGCGCCTTTCGCACAAAGCGCAAGCGACGGCATAGGCACTTTCGCGTATCCAGCCCCGGCGTGTCATCCACATGATCAATTACGATGAAAGCCCGAGGCTAGTGTCGTGTATGGGCGGTCTGCTTGGGTAAATGCGGTACTTACGCCATCGTGGCGAACACGCCCTTGGATCCGGGACCGTCACACGTTGAGCGAGACCAAGATCTTATCGCCACTACCACAGGCGGAATTGGATGTCTCGGGGCTTTTGGCGTGGCAGAGCGTCACCGATCTGCTCGTACACGGTGGCATCGAGGTCGGCCAGGAACGGTGACCGGCTGGTCTTCCGGGGGGTGCCCTGCCGGATCCGTTCGGCGGCGTGACTGAGGTAGAGGTGCCGCTGCGCACGAGTCATGCCGACGAACAGCAGCCGGCGCTCCTCGCACACCTGTTCGGAGTCGGCATCGTCTGGCGCGGTTCCCGGCCAGCGCAACGGCAGCAGCCCGTCTTCACAGCCCACCACGAAGACCACTGGAAATTCGAGTCCCTTGGCGGCGTGCAGCGTCAGCAGCGAGACCCGGTCGGCGCGGGGATCCCAGGTATCCACTTCAACGCCGAGCGACAGCTCGGTGCGAAATCGCTGCAAGTCATCGCCGCATCGGTCGGCCAGCGGCTTGAGCAGATCGACGGCGACATGGATTTCTGTGGCGGTGTCTTCTCGTTCGGCGGCCGGGAGGCGGTCCAGGACAGCGCTTGCGGTGTGTCCAAGACGTTCCAGGACCGGCATCTCCTCCATACCGCTGGCCGGTGCGTACGTCAGTTCACCGAGAATCCGCTGCACTCCCGGCCGATCGGCCAGCCGGTCGTGCGAGCGTTTTTGAAACGGTAGGCCAGCCCTGGTCAACGCGTCCATCACGACACATGCCTGCCGGTCGGTTCGGTACAGCACGGCGAAGTCGGAAAAGCCCAATCCTGCAGTGCCATCGGAGTTGACTCGTCCGCTGTCGAGTGAGTGGAATGACACCCCGCCTAGCAACTGCTCGATCGTGCGCGCGACGAACGACGCCTCGGCCTGCTCGGTGGGCGCGTGATGCATCCCGACCAGGCAGTCTCCGTGGGCACCCATCGGTCGCAGCGCGCGGTCCGGAACCAGGCTCGTCGGCGAGATCGCCTGCAAGGCCGCGGCCAGTATCTTCGCGCCTGACCGGTAGTTCCGGGTGAGCGCCACCGTGTGAGCGCCCGGGAAATCCTGCTGGAAACGCAGGAAGAACCCGACGTCGGCGCCACGGAACCGGTAGATCGCCTGATCCGGGTCACCGATCGCGGTGAGGTTGCCGTGCGGGCCTGTGAGTTGGCTCAGCAACCGGTATTGCTGCTCGTCGACGTCCTGGTATTCATCGACCGAGATCCACCGGTACCGATCACGGTAGACAGCAGTCAAGTCTGGGTTGGACTCCAGGAGTGTGACCGGCAGCGCGACGAGGTCGTCGAAGTCGACCAGATCCCGCTGGCGCAGCGCCTTGATATATCGATCCGCGGTGTCGGCAAACTCTATTCCTGGCTCGCCGGTTCGGCGCCGCCGGGAAAGGTTGGTGAGCAGATGCCGAGCTTTCTTCTCGTCGCCGGCTATCTCGGTTGCGATGGCCATCTGCTGGGCTTGATCAGCGATACCGAAGTTCGGGCTCAGCCCTACCCTCTCATGCTGCTCACGCAAAATGCGCACGCCGAGGGAGTGGAAGGTGGCAATGGTCAGCTTGGGCGCATGCTCGGGCGTCAGCGTGGCGAGTCGTCCCGCCATTTCCTCAGCCGCGCGGCGGGTGAAGGTGATCGCCAGGCAGTGCTCAGGTGCCACGCCGTGCGCCGTCACCAGGTACGCGATGCGGTGAGTCAGCGTGCGGGTCTTGCCAGTTCCCGGGCCGGCGATGATCAGCAGCGGCCCTTCCATGATCTCAGCGGCGGCTCGCTGCTCGGGATCGAGCCCGTCGAGGAGAGACCCTGTGGCGCACACCGGCATCTGTTGTGGCGGTTCAGTTTCGACGGACGGGGGCGGCTCGAGCCGAGCCGTGGCTGTGCGTTTCGGTGGGGTTGATATGGGCTCGCTCGCGCCGAACACCACGTCGTGGAACAGCGCCGGGGCGGTGACCGTGCTGATCCGCTTCAGCTCGTCGGGTTCGAAGAGCCTGATTACGCCGTACTCGCCGTCGTATCCAGCCTCCCGGATCACCTCACCGCGGCGTAACCGGGCAACGGCCTCCGCAAGGAGCGGCGAGTGGACACCGATATCGTCGAGCGGCACATCCTGAAGGATCACCAGCTCAGGTCCTAATGCGGCGGTGAGCTTGTCGATCTGCCCGAGCACCGTCTTGCTCTTCGGTCCCGCACCGAGGATCTCGCTGAGGATCTCCGGCAGTGGCACGAGGCTGTGGAAGCCCGCGGCACGGTCGGGTCGGATGCCTGCTGGCCGGTCGGCCAGTTCCTCGACCCGGCTCAGCACGCCAACCGTGAGCTGCTTGCCACATTCAGGACAGGTCCCGCCGTGCTCGCGGGTCTCCTGCGGCTCCATCCGGACGCCGCATTTGCGATGCCCGTCGACGTGGTACTTGCCTTCCTCGGGGAAGAACTCGACTGATCCCGCGTGCCCGGCACCGGTTTCGAGTGCCCGCCGGATCGCGAAGTAATTGAGGTCGGTGTCGAATACCGTAGCTTCGCGGCCGAGCATGGGGGGCGAATGCGCGTCGGAATTGCTCACCAGCCGGTAGCGGTCAAGACCAGAGATCCGCCAGTTCATGACCGGGTCGCTGGACAGCCCAGTTTCCAGGGCGAAGATGTGGTAGGCGAGGTCGACATAGCAGTCCTCGATCGCATTGAACCCGGACTTCGAGCCCAGCACGGCAAACCACGGCGTCCAGACGTGGGCCGGCACCAGATAGGTACCGTCGCCGCATTCCAGAGCGATCTCCAGCAGGTCGCGGGAGTCCAGGCCGAGGATGGGACGCCCATCAGAACCCAGGTTGCCGATCCGGCCAAGCCTGCGATTGAACTCCGCAGCCGCGTCGAAGTCGGGAACATACACCAGGTGGTGGACCTTACGGGTGAGCTCACCGCGCTTGTAGATCGTGGAAATCTCCACGGACAGCATGAACCGCACGTCGGCTGCGGCCACGCTCGGCGGCAACCTGCGGGTGATGTCCCGGTCCAGATCCTCGCCCAGCCGAAACAGCCCCGGCTCCGCCGACACGAGATTCTCGCGCAGGTGATCGAACCAGGCCGGGTGGGTGAAGTCGCCGGTACCTACCAGCGTGATGCCCTTGCGCCGCGCCCACCAGCTCAGGTGTTCCAGATCACAGTCCTTGCTGCAAGCCCGGGAATACTTCGAATGAATGTGCAGATCGGCATGAAAACGCACCGCGGCATCCTGCCACAGGCGCCGACCGTCTGCTGCGTCGGCGGATGACGATCTCGGGCAGGGTGGGGTGATGCGTCGTCACAAGTAGGCGGCCTTCATCCGGCGCGGGATGTCACCTTCGGCGATCAGGGCTCGTTTCTTGACGGGTTATAGGGGATGCCAGCGGACCGGGCCGGCGCGGATGTCGGGTTCGTAGCGCTGGCGGTGAGGTGCCGGTGGGGGTGGGGGTGGTGAGGAGCGCTGGTGCCGGTGGGGGCGTCGGCTTTGGTCGTAAGCGGCTCGACGGGTGGGATCGCGCAAGGTGGCGTAGGCGGCTGCGGCGGCGGCTAGCGCAGCGGAGTCGGGGTTGGGATGAACGTCGGGGTGGTGAGCGCGGACCAGGCGTCGGTAGGCGTGGCCGATCTGGGCCTGTGAGGCGTCTGGGGCGACGCCCAGGACTGCGTACAGGTCGTGATCGTCATGTGGCATCGCGGCTGTCCGCCTCGGCTGGGACAACAGGTCTGGGGACCACGGGTCTGGTGTTCTCGCCGCCAGGTTCCAGTGTCACGGCTGACCAGGCGGCGACCAGGGTGCTTAGCGGGAGGGGTTGCTCTTCGCCGGCGGCCAGATCGGCCTTGGGTAGCAGGGCGGACCAGAACGGGCGGTGGTCGTCAGCAGTGAGCACAGCAGTGACCTGGCCATGAAGGGGTGTGCGGTGGCAGGTGGCACTGACTTGAACGTAGCGGTTGCCGGAGTCCTCGGCGCGCCAGGCGCAGATGGCCGCTTCGGGCAGGGCGTGCGCCCAGGCCAGCAGGGCCGAGGGGTTATCGACAGTGGCGGTGACGTCGCCGACAATGTCCAATTCGCTGCTGATGCGAAGCAGCGTGGACAGCTGTTGCGCATTGGTAAATGTCACCATGGTGGTCTCCCTTACCGGGAGGGTGGCCCGGCGGCGCCGCGCGGGGACCGGGAATGATTCGTTTCCTTGGGAACTCGCGCGTCGGCCAGTTCGGTTATCGCCGCGGGCCGGAGAACCTATTGCCGTCTGTGGTCGTCAGTTTGGTTATCTGGCGGCGGGGGTGGCACGCACCTTGCCTGGCACCCCCGCCGCGGCAAGAGAACTGACCCGCCGGACTGTTGGTGGGGCAGGGTCTGGTTAGGCGTTGATTTCCTTGGGTGTGCTGCTCGCGGTGATTTCAATCTTGCGGGGCTTGGCCTTCTCGGCGATGGGGATGCGCAGGGTCAGCACTCCGGCGTCGTAGGTGGCGTCAACGTGGTCGGCGTCCAGGGTGTCGCCGAGGAACAACTGCCGGGAAAACACGCCGCGGGGCCGCTCGGCGACCTGCAGCTCGACGTCCTCGCCGTAGGTGTGGGTGCGCTCGGCCTTGACGGTGAGCACGTTGCGCTCGATGTTGAGGTCAACCGAGGACGGATCCACCCCGGGCAAGTCAAAGTGCACGACGAACTGCTCCCCCTCGCGGTAGGCGTCCATAGGCATCATCGCTGGACGCGACCAGGTGCCGGTCTGCCCGAACAGCTGTTGGGTGAGCCGATCCAGCTCCCGGAACGGGTCGGTACGCATCAGCATCGAGGGTCTCTCCTTCCTGAGCGTCGTCACGACGCGGTCAGTAGCACCGCTGTTGTGGCGCTTAAGTAGTAACGCTCTTCGCCAGCTATGTCAAGCTCTAGTTGCTGTTCAAGATTTCTTGCCACAGGCTGACTCAGATGCTCCGGCCGCCTGATGGAAGCACTGGGTCACAGGGAGGCGAAGAGGTCTTAGGTGTCTCGTGGCCCGCGCGCTGCCCCGCTCTTCGACCCCTGACGCCGACCCGCACCGATGGGTCATGGCGCCAGAACGGCGCACCCTAGGGATAGACAACCTGTGTCAAGAGCAATAGAATACGCCGCACAGCAGCACGATGTTGCTTCCTTCGCGAGGAGGTGGTGACCGCGCACTGTGAGATCGGTGGCGACGGTGTGGTGCTCTCCGGCACCGCGTCTACCTCGTCCGGGACTTACCGGACCGGGTGGCGGTAACCCGTGGGGCTACCGTCACACCAGGAGAGCTTCTCGTCCCGTGTTGGCAGCGCCGGGACGGCGTCTGAACAACGCGGCCCTGGCCGCCGCGAGCAGGCACGGTGGCCAGGGCCCCTATTTGTGACCTCGGAGGCCAGGTGGCACCACCGCGGGGCATCCAGGACAAGCTCGACGACCAGGACTACCCGGCCTACACCATGGGCCGAGCCGCAGACCTGCTGGGCGTGCAACCGGCCTTCCTGCGTAGCCTGGACGCTGCCGGGCTGCTGGCTCCGGATCGCTCCGCTGGCGGGCAACGCCGTTACAGCCGCGCCGAACTCACCCTGGCCATCCGGGTGCGCGAACTGCTCGACCAGAACATGCCGCTCGCCGCCGCTATCCGTATCGTCAGTCTCGAACAGCAACTCGCCGCGGCACACCAGCGCATCGCCGACTTCGAACAAGCCACTGACCAGCCCCACGGCGGCCCAGCCAACCCGGACGGGGCAGCGCATTGACGGGACTGCCGCGCGCTGTGCTAACCGGCCAACGGTGCTGCGCGGCTCCTTGCGGAGCCGGTCCAGGTAGTCGCACCGGGCCTGGATCGGGTCAGCGAACACGCCAACGATGTCGGGGATCCACTCGTTCCATGCGCCCGCTTCCACATAGCGGCGTCGCGGCCCGCCGTACCATGTTCCGGGCGAAGGTCTGGCAACTGTCACTGGTCCGCGCCGGTCCGCTGCGGCGGTGATGGGACACGAGCAGACTTCAACGACGTTCGACTGGTACACGCACCCGTCGCAGGACCGGGACAAGCGAATCAGGTCGGTATTTGCTGACGTTCTGCTGACTCCGGACCCTGAACCAGCGCCGCAAACAGAGCAGGAGCCCACCGATGAGAACTCCTGACCTGGCGTTTCTCGGGGTCAGGGTGATAACATGCTGTTCACACCGCCCTGACTTGATCGAATAGCTCCGCAAGCTGGCTGTGATCTTGTCATACGAGGGTCGAGACGATTCATACGTCTAATTTGTAGATGGCCTGGAATATGGCGGAGTAGTCGGTGTCTGCGAGTCCCATGTCAATGGCGGACTGAATGACTTTGATGAGGCCCTGCAGAGTTTCCGTTGTGACGCCACTTTGGGCTGCAGAAATCTCCATAAGCCGCATGTCCTTGAGTAGGTGCTTTGTTGAGAAATTCGGGTTAGAGAAGTCTCGATCGAGCATGCGCCCAAGCTTCTTATCATAGGTCTTGGCGTAAAGTGCACTAGCGCGCACTATGGACATGAAGGTTTCGACGGGAACATTGTTAGCTTGAATAAACCCCAGGCTTACCGAAAATGCGGCAGTAAGAGAGCCGATTAACTGGTTCATTCCAAGTTTGAGCGCGGCGGCCGCACCAACATCCCCGATATGTGAGATTTCGGCACCTAGCGCCTGGAAAATAGGGTAATGATTAACGAATTGTGTCTCCGATCCACCGACCATGACAATGAGGTTGCCTTCCTTGGCTTCCGGAATACTGCCTAGAACCGGGGCTTCTAAATAGCCTGCTCCTCGTGACGCAAACTCAGCTGCAAGTGCACGACTTTCTTCCGGGGCGATCGTGCCCATCTGAATGAAGGTGCAGCCAGACAGAGGATTATCGCCATCTACGACAATGTCTCTGATCGCCGCTGCGTCGCTTAACACGAGCAGGATTACAGAGCAGTTTACGAGTAGCTCTGAAACTCCGTCTGCTAGGGAGATTCTCTCTCCGATCAGGCGCTCAGCTTTTTGTCGAGTTCTGTTGAAAACGGATACACTGAACCCCTCCTGTGCCAGTCTCGTTGCGATAGGTGCACCCATAAGCCCTGTACCGATGAGGCCAATTTTCCCATTCTTTTCGATCTCAGCCATATTCCTCTGCCATCCTGATGATCTAGATCAATACTGCAAGGGCCCAACACGCTATCACTGTAGCGTGTGTCCATTCACATGCGTGGATCTGTGAAGGTTCCGCCAGTGGTTGCCCGGTGAAGAAGGTGTGGACGGCGCCGAGAGAACGGAAATGCCATGCCTCGTGCATTGGCCAGGCAAAAATAGACTCGGCAGAACAGGATCCCGGTGCAAGAGTGCATCCACGAGCACGCATGCATCCACTGGCCGACGCTGTGGCCCGATATCACCCAACGTCACCGCCCCGCTGAGTCTCCGTGGCACCTCACCGAACTACGCCTTGATCCTAATGTTGATCTTGTCTGGGTGGCAGGATTTGACCCCTCCCCCGTTTCAGGTCCGAGGAGGTTCCTCGCCGTCCGTAACAGTCGAGCCGATTTACTTCTGTGATCTTGCTGATTGGCGGGCTGTTCGTGGAGATGTCCGGTGGGCGGGCGGGGTACCGATGGGTCAACGATCTGCGCAGGTGTCTTGGTAGCCGACACCGGGGGCGTATTGATCCCATGTCGTCTCGTCGAGCGCTCCACCGGCTCGGAGGCAGGCTTCTCGCACCGGATCGCTGCCGGTAAACCTTTCGACACGGGGCAGGTCCCATAATCTGACGGTCTGGTCAAGGCTGACGCTGGCAAGGGTGTGGCCGTCCGGGGCGAACGCCATTCCGCGTACCGGACCGGTGTGGCCGGTCAGGGGTGGGCCCAGCGGCCGGGGGTGGTTTTGGTCGGTGAGGTCCCACAGCCTGATGGTCTGGTCGTCGCTGGCGGTGGTCAGGGTGCGCCCGTCGGGGCGAATGCCACCCCGTATACCGCCCCGGTGTGGCCGGTCAGGGTTGGTCGAGCGGCCGGGGGTGGTTTTGGTCGGTGAGGTCCCACAGCTTGATGGCCTTGTCCGTGCCGGTGGTGGCTAGGGTGCGCCCATCCGGAGTAAAGGCCACCCCGACTACCGCCCCGGTGTGGCCGGTCAGGGGTGGACCCAGTGGCCGGGGCCGATCCCGGTTGCTGAGCTCCCACACCATGGCGGTCTCGTCGTCGCTGGCGGTGGCCACGCTCTGCCCGTCCGGGGCAAAGGCCACCCCGTAGACCCGTGGACAGACTGGGCGGTGGCATCCAGGAACGCCACTGCCTCATCATCGAGTTCGACGAGCGCAACAGTGGGATTGCGGTCTTTGCTCTCGCCGGTTATCCCCAGGGTGGTTCGGGTCGCGACGAGTCGCTCGGCGTTCCAGAGGTAGTTCTCCGGCCGGCCGGCGCTGGTCCACTCCGCGGCGGCGTGTTCGACTGTTCGGGCGGTGCGCAGCGCGAGGGTGATCTCTGCGGTGGCGATATCCAGTGGTCGCCACCCGGTCAGCAGGGCCTCATGGGCTACCGTGAGCCACCCTTGGCCGTCGT
>JALZHU010000140.1 GCA_030860695.1 Actinomycetota bacterium | reverse complement strand
CACTCCGACCACTCCCCCAGCCCACATCACCACCCACCCTGTGCCTCCAACGCCGTGACCGGCTCGGCGGGCTGATCCACGAATATGCCCAGGTCGCATGACATGGATGACCTATTCGGCACCCACAGGATCCCACCATCCAGTCACGCTGGCCTACGGCGAGACACTGCAACAATTTGACCAATCGATATGAACTGTTAAACTAATCGCAATTGCTTTCACCGCGAGCGGACATCAACCATGATGAGCGGTCGGCAAAGAAGAACACCGAACTGCAAACCTAACACCAAACTCTACGCAGACAGAGAGGATCACGATGACCGACCATAAGTCGACCGACATTCTGTGGCAAAAGAGCAGCTACAGCGGCTATGAAGAGTGCGTTGAGGTCGCGGCTGCAGGTGGCGATGTCCTATTGCGTGACTCCAGGAACCCGCACGGTCCCACGCTGACTATCAGCTCTGCGGCTTGGCAGGACTTCCTCACCACCGTTCCATATTTCCCCGCGTTCTATTTCGACATCAATATTAATCGGGAGATCACTTTAATTGACTAAAACGTCTACAACAACTCCCGCTCGAAGGGGAAGATTACGACACGCTTAGAGGATGGCCTATGACCATTGAAGCAGAGAGTTAGCTGTCACACTGTTCATAGCGTCGTCGCCACTTGCGACAACGGTCGAGATAGTCGGCGAGCTCGATGTTCCCGAACTCCGCGGTGGACCAGGCCTGGTCAACGTGTTCGCCCTGCCAGATGTACGTGAGGGCGTTCGTTTCGAGGGGAGTTAAGACTCGCACAGCGGCGAGGGTGTAGGCAGGGTCCTCGAAGGCGTTTAAGGTGGCCCATTCAACGTCCGTGAGGTCGGTGAATACTTTTCCGTTTGCCTCGCCCTGGCCGGGAACCAGTCCTGGGTAGACCCTCTGCGGTAAGCGTACGATCCGCCAACCAGGGGCCGTCGCGTGCTGGTAGTGGGGTATGCGATCGATGAGAGCGTATACGACATCGTCGAGGAGGAGCGTGCCGTAGACGAAAAGTTTATTGGTTTCCGCTGATGGCCGGTCCGGTTGGCCAGAGTTGGTGGAGTTCGCTTGGTGTAAGGGGGCGTTTATAGGCTTCACGAAGCACCTCCGTGGGCTTTGTACCGCCCGCTTCGACGAGGTTAACGAACCAGTCTATCCCTGCGGGGTAGGACCACAAGTAAGACCGGAATTGAGGATTCCTACTGCGGTCGTAAAGTTCGCGTGCGATCTCTTCATCAGTCCACCAGGGGACCTGGCGGCGTGCCACGTCACGACAGTCCGCTGCCGTCGCGCCGCTATTGACCAGGATATGGATCTGCCCGCGGATGAGGTTCATGAAGTGATCGACCCTCGTGCGGGCAACTATGACTTCGTCATCGGGAGACGCCATCCACGGTAGGATTTGCGCCAAGCCTTCGAAGAGGATTTGATGTGGACAGTGGACTGCGAGAATCCTTGGCCACTCGACGATGGTGGACTCGGCCTGAGCCGTGAGACTTGAGTACTGCAGGGCGTGCCCAAGAACCTCGTGAAGCGCGAAGCGATAGGCGTCAACACGTGAAAATGAGGCGTTGTTCTTGTTGATGCGCAGGCGTGTGTTGTGGCCTGCGCCGTCGAGCCAGTAGGACCAATATGCATTGACCTCAACGTCTTCGACCGTGAGGTTGAACTTGGCGTTGGTGTCGACAAGCCGGCGGACGCTGGACTCATACTTGGCTGCGTACTCGGCGATGGCAGAGCCGACGTCGGCTGCTGGCAGCTGCTCGCTCACGGCGCGAAGATTCGTCCACGTGTCTTCATCCCACGAGATTCCTAGTAATCTAAGGGCCTCTCTCGCGGTCCGTGCGCGCTCCTCGATGTAATCCTGAGTCCAGCCGCGGGGCATGCAACCCTGCGTGAGTAAGACGTACTCATCGAGAGGTAGTTGTTGGCCGATCAGGGCGCAGAGGTACGTGATGTGCGCATCGAGGTGCGCGCTCAGGATTGGTTGATGTTGTGTGTCAGCCTCGATCCGGAGTCGCGTGAGGTGGTCGAGTGCGGCGAATCGGTTGTCGAACGGGCGTGGCTTTTCCGCCGGAGGTGCGCAGTCGAAGTCGATCACAGGAGCTTCGCCGCGTGATCTTTCCAGTGCATCCCAGCGGCGCACTGCTTCTTCGACGGCGTCACGAAGATGCACGGCTGACTTCCCAGCGCAGTGTCACGGCCTGGCTGGGTTGGAGGTAGTCGCGGGTCACGGTGATGAGCGCGTCACCATCGTCGTCGGTGCACATGAGGTCCTCGGTCGCTGACACCTCGGACCCGTCGGCTTGCTCCTCGATGGCGGTGCAGTTGAGGAGCATGTGAACGCCGCGGTGGCGGATATTCAATGTGAGGTGGCGTGTGTACCGCGGGACAGCCTGGCGCCAGTAGTGATCGTGGACGAACTGCCCGCCCCGGCAGAAGTACGAGATGGTGGCTAGGTCACCGGGCGCGACCGCCGGCGAGATGTGGCAGGCGAATTTGGACAGATTATTCATGTCGTGAGTCCGCTGGATCGCCACCTTACGGTCATTGTTGGATGAGGGCTCGATCGTCAGAGGACCATCTGTGGTCTCGAACCATAGCTCCCGCGTCAGACGCTTGATGGGACGATTCGTCAGGTTGAGGAGTTGATGGGAATAGGTGACGGTGGACCACCCTGCGTCATCGATATCAATTGAACAGGTCACGTCGAGTTCGACAATATGACCAGCGAGTTTCGCCAACTGGCCAACTTCTGCGTCGGACAGCCGAAGTCGCTTGGATAATGCTACAAGCGATCGAGCGATGCGCTGAGCGGGCGTTTCTTCGGTCTCAGGCCCTGAGGCGCCCAAGGTGAGCGGGAAGGCAACATTAGGCGAGGACATGGTACGAGGTTGGGCTAGCATTTGCGACTGCCATCCGGCTCGTCCGTTGGCGGGGGCGTCAAGACCCCTCTGGATGGAGTCGAGCACTGTGGACATGGTTGCGGAGCTTTGATCAGCTGCCCTGGTTGGCGGAATCGGTTGGATAGTAAACGTGGCTGCTTGCGGCTTAGTCGGTTCGGGTATGAAATCAATTCCACCATCGTGAGTCTGGAACAGTTGGTCGACCTTCCAGCCAGGAAACATGCTCTCCAGAATACGACAGTGGTCGGGATAGGGAAGTCCGATCAACTCACCGGAAAGCCATCGGTAGAACTGTGCCTTGCTCGGCCAACCTCCCCGCAGAGTGGGATCGGTACTAGCGGCAACCCTATCGTACTCGCGACAAAAGGCGCGGTGAGTTTGCAGGTGGCGGTGCTGAAGCAGCACCTTTAGCACGACGGGCTTGGCGTTCAACGAGTTGACCCCTCCTTCGGCGTCAGGCGAGACGAGACTATCACGTTCGAGAGACCGCGAGAGACCAGGGGAGGTACAGAAGTTCGAGAAGAGACGATCACGGAGTCGAGAACGGACTCTGACCTGGCCGAATCTTGTGGTGTCGCCGCTGACGGGGCGGCAACCACACAGACAGTCGAGTCAGAAGGGCAGGGTTCATGGCGATCCCCAGGGGATACCGATTTGACATTGAGTTTGACAAAGCGTTTCCGCAGGGTTTGGTTCTGATTGGTGACGTCGCGCCGGACAACGAGTACCAGACCCGTGAGGACAAGGCAGCTGGCCGGCCAGTGCGGCAGAAACTCGATCAGGTGACGGGCAAACGACAATGGAAAGCCACGGTCACCGATCCCGACGAACCCAACGCCAAGCGGGCATCGTTTGAGATCACCTTCGTCGCGGACGTTCAACCCGTGCCGACCACGACCGAAGTCTTGCCGGGTATGCGTCCTATCGAACTCGACGGTTTGACGGCTGAACCCAGAGTTGCTGGCAACGGTGAATTCAAGTATCAGTCCTACATCTACCGTGCAACCGGCTTCGTAATGACGACGAGTAGTGCCGGGGCTCGATCGTCGCAGCCGATCAAGCCGGCCGGCGCTGCCGGCAACGGTGAGCATCCCAGCAAGGCCGCGTGAGTTTCGCGATGGGCCGCGACGAATTCACGCGGGTTCAGGGTGCTTGCCGGGAGGGTCCTCGGGCCGCCCGGCCGGTTTCCGGTCCACCGCACAACGAAGCGCCGATCGTTTCGGGCTTTCAGGGTGACGTGATGGCGTCCGACAAATCCACGCGCGCCTGGGAATCAGCCTATCGGCAGTACGGCCGCGCCTGGGAATGGACGGCTCGATCCGGTAAGGGCGACCCGGCGGCAGCACGGGAGATGGCAGCAGCGTCCTGGGCGGTGGCGGCGGCGTGGCGACAGATCGCGGCCGCTACCACCTTGCCGTGGTGGACGTTGGCGGCCATCGAGTCAGCCGCAGGGGCGTTCGAGGCACAGGCCCGGGAATACGAAGCACGCGAAGGGAGTGACAGCTCATGACCGTGAATAAGACCGCGAAGCCTGAGCCGCCGAGAACGTTAATGCAGGCTCATGAGGCAGTCGTGCGGATCCGACCGAAGGCTGAGACGCCACCGGCGGCATGGCTTGCGTATTACTAACGGTCGCGGCGTTATAGGCCGAGCTGACTGAGATCGACCGAGACCACCATCACGAATTCCTTTACTGGACCGAACGGAGCACGACAAAGCTAAGGAGATCGTGGCACAGATCCGTGCAGCCGAACGCAAGTAGAGAGGTGACGTGAGAAAGGAGGTGATGATGATAAGCAGGGGTTGGCGTTGGATCGCACTGGTCGACAAGGTCCAGCGGCTGTGGCGAGATTCGCGGCGGGGCAGTCGGCCGCGGCGGGTTCGCCTGACGTGGCAGACCTGCCGGCGATGCGGAAGCAGCTCGTTTATCCCAGTGAGCCATGACCGACTGTGCGGTGGCTGCCGCAGCCTGCAATAACAGACACCGCAACAAAGAAAGTCCACAAGAAAACGCGCCGGGTGGCGCGGCGATACCGCACGCCCTGACAAAGCGCATATCAGTCATACGCGCAGAAGCGGAATCCATGGCTACCAACCTGTCCGCTTCTGCGCTGTCCACACCGAGATTCTGGAGTGAACAGTGGCAAGGATAGAACATGGCGCCGCCACGACGCCAGACCTGAATACCCGAAAGCGGTTGTTGGTCAGCAATCGCGTCATCCACCACACGCGCTTGCTATGTGGGGGTGCCCGATGAGCCGGCTGGCGTGGACTGACCCGGCGCCGCTGGAGGTGGAGCGGCCTCGATTGCCGTGGTGGACGATGCTCCCCCGCAGGCTTCTGCTGGTCGCCTCACCGATCATCGCCGTGGTTGTGGTGGTAATGGTGCTGGTGTTCGCAGCCCGCCGGGTATGGCGATACCCGCTGTTTCTGATAGGGGCCGCGATCCTGGCCGGCCTTGGGGTGGGTTACTCCTGGTGGGCGCCGGTCAAGCTACTCGCCGCGCTCGGGGTCCTGGGTGGGCTGTGGGCCTGGCAGTACCCCGACTCGTTTACCCGCATCGTGGTCCGGCAGATCCGCTCGGAGTGGCGCCGCGCCCTGGTGTATGCCTGGCCGTGGAAACGGGTCATGCTCTTCTCAGAACTGACCAAGCGCACCGGGCACGGCCTGCACCGGGTGCACTACCCAACGATCCGGCGGGTGCGGGCCGATGGTTGGCGCGACCGGGTCTCCGTCAAGCTGCTGCATGGCCAGTGCGCCGGCACCTACGCCACTCATGCTGATGAGCTGGCAAACTCTTTCGGTGCCCGGTCCTGCCGAGTACGGGTGGATCGGCCCCGGCGGATCTGGCTGGACCTGATCCACGCCGACCCCCTCGCGCAGCCCGTCGCCGTCCCCTCTCTAGCGGACCCGGGCGCGGGCGTGGATCTGGCCCGGCTGATCATCGGGCGGACCGAGACCGGCCGACCCTGGGTACTACGCCTACTCGACCGCCACATTCTGGTGGCGGGGGTTAGCGACGCCGGGAAATCCTCAGTCATGTGGGCGGTGCTGCGCGCGCTGGCCCCGTGGATCCGCGCTGGGCTGGTGCAGGTTCTCGGCATCGACCCCAAGGGCGGCATGGAACTCGGCCGAGCACCCGGCCTATTCCACAAGCTGGTATGCACCAACGGCGCCGAGGCCGTCAAGCTGCTGGAACACGTAGCGACCCTGACTCGCCAACGCGCCGAAGCCCTGCGCAAGCAACGCATCCGCAAATGGACCCCAGAATCGGGACAACCGCTCGTGCTGCTCATCGTCGACGAGCTGGCCGACGTGATCGCCTACCAACCCGATAACAGTCTGCGCAAACGCGCTAATGCGGCGTTGCAGACCATCTTGTCCCAAGGGCGGGCCCCTGGGGTGTGCGTCATCGGGCAGATCCAAGACCCTCGCAAGCAGATCATCGATTTTCGTCACCTGTTCCCTATCAAGATCGCCATGCGGCTGGACGAACCGGAGCAAGTGGACATGGTGCTCGGCGAAGGCGTCCGCCAACGCGGCGCGACCGCGCACGAGATCAGCGAGGACACCCCCGGCGTGGCCTGGATCAAGCTCGATGGCCGCCGCGATTCCTACCGTGCTCGGGCCTTCCACACCACCGATGCCGACCTCGACGAGCTGTCCGCCTACATCTCCGCCGGTCACAACCTGGCGCCGACCCTGCTGCTGCCAACCGGAAAGGGAGCCGCGTGATGACCCCCACCACGGTTGACCTGCTCGACTCCATCCGCACGCACCTTGCTGAGTTCGAGCTGCCGGCTATGTGGTCGGTGTACATGGCCGCGTCCCTGGGTGGACCGAACGTGACCGTGCAGCTCCCCCGCCGCGAAGCGCCCGAGATCGCCTCGGCCTTGCTGGCCTGGGCCGACACCCTCACCGGGGTCACCGCCGACGTATGGCGGGTCCCCAAGGGGGACTCGGTGCATCTATCGGTGACCGGCGCGTTGCCCGGTGGTGTGTCCATCCAGGTCTATTGCTGCGTGCCGTTCACCGAGCATGGGGTCGGCGCCGATCTAGCACCCAACGCCACCACGACCATTCCGCTGGCAGCGTTACGCCACCTGGCCGCGCTGGGGGAGGTCACGGCCTGATGACCGGGACCGAGACCACCACCCTGGACGCCGCGCGAATGACGCGAGCGCAGCGGGCCGCACTGCCACTGAGCACCGAGGTTGCCCAAGCGCTCGCCGAAGAGCACGGCGTCTGTGTCCGGCCGCTGGCCATGCGACGCATCGACACCGCCACGGGCCGGGTCGACATCGTCCCCGTGCCCTGTGGGTCCACCCGGGAGGACCAGTGCCCGGCCTTGTGCGGACAAGGCCCGGCGGTTGCGGATGGCCCAATGCCGCGAGGGCTGGCACCTTGAAGACGAGCCGGTCATCGAGCGGGCAAAGCCCACCGAGGAACAAACCGAGCTGATGGCCGCCCGCGCCGATCTAGCCAATGCCTACACCGAATGCCGCGCGGCCGGGGACGTAGAGACCTGTGAACAGATTGCCGACTCGGTCGACGAACTCGACGCCGAATTACGCGCACTCGGAGTGCGCGGACGGCTCACTCCCCTCGACCCACCATCCAAGCCGATCAAGCGCTCGACCCGGCGTCGGCAAGACGCCCCGAACCTGCCCCGCCGACCGATTGCCAAGCGCACCGTGGGTCGGGTCTTTGCCGGCCGCTACCGACCGTCCACGTTCCTGACCCTCACCCTTGATTCCTACGGGCGCGTTGACAGTGACGGGACAGCAATGGACCCCGCCGCGTATGACTACCGGCGGGCGGCACGGGATGCGATCCTGTGGGTGCCGAACTGGTCATCCACGGCCGGGACCTGCGGTATCGCTGGGCGGTGACCGTCGGGCATGATCACCGACTGTGGCGGTTCAACTGCTCTATCTCACCTTCCGGCAGGTCATGGCCTGGTTCAGGCTCCTGGCCCGTAGCTCACGATCGAAGAACGCGGAGATCCTGGTGCTCCGGCATGAGGTGGCCGTGTTGCCTCGCCAGGTCCGCCGACCACGACTGTCGTGGGCGGACCCAGCGGTGGTCGCGGCGCTGACCCAGTTGCTGTCCCCGGCTGGCCAACTGCAGCGGATCGTCACCCCTGCCACGGTCGTGCAGTGGCACCGGGACCTAGTGACCCGACGCTGGACCCAGCCTCGACGCCACCACACCGGCGGTCGTTGCACGGCTTTCGAGCTGCGCCGGTTGGTGCTGCGGCTGGCGTCGGAGAATTCAACCTGGGGGTACCGCCGAATCCACGGCGAACTTGCCGGCCTGGGCTACCGGCTTGCGCCCAGCACGGTGTGGTTGATCCTGAAGCGAGCCGGCATCGACCCCGCCCCTCGCCGAAACGGGCCGAGCTGGCGAGAATTCCTGCGCACCCCAGCACACAGCATTCTCGCCACGGACTTCTTCTGCGCCGGGCACCCTGCTGCTGCACCGGCTCTCCGTCCTGTTCGTCGTCAAGCACGCCACCCGCTGCGTGCACCTGCTGGGCATCACCGCGAACCCGACCGGAGCCTGGGTCGCCCAGCAGGCCCGCAACCCGCTGAGGGACCTCGGCGACCGCGCGGCTCAGTTCAAGTTCTTGATTCGGGATCGCGACAGCAAGTTCACCGACGTCTTCGATGCCGTGTTCGCTCGCGAGGCCATCCGCATCCTGCGCACACCGGTGCGGGCACCCCGGGCGAACGCCATCGCCGAACGAGGGATCGGCACCCTCCGCCGCGAACTGCTGGGTCGGATGCTGATCCTCAACCAGCGCCACCTTGAGACCGTGCTAGCCAAGTACGTCGCGCACTTCAACGACCATCGACCTCACCGAACACTGCACCAGGCAGCACTACTCCACCCGCTTCCACCCCCGGCGTCGCCCTCCCCGCTTCGCCTCCGACGTCACGATCGGCTCGGTGGACTGATCCACGAATACGCCCAGGTCGCATGACGTGGATGACCAATTCGGCACCCACACGACAGATGCCAAAGATTCGCTGATGAGGGTCCGGCGGGACGGCAGACCCGTCCCGCCGGACATCGGAAATTTAAGCCACGGCCGATTCGGACTCGATCTCGCGGGGAGCGGTGCCCCCGGTGATCTCGATCCGGCGGCTCTTGGCCCGCTCAGCCACCGGAACCGTGATCGTCAGCACGCCCAGGTCGTAGCTGGCCTCGATCTTGTCCAGGTCGAGCCCGTCACTCAGGGACAGCTGGCAGGAGAAGGTGCCGTGCGGCCGCTCGGACACCAACCACTGCGAGTCCTCGACCTGCTGGCGGGGCCGGTTGGCCTTCACGTTCAGCACATTGTGCTCCGTGGTTAGCTCGACCGAGTCGGGGTCGATCCCCGGCAGATCGAAGTGCACGATCAGCTTGTCCGCGTGCCGGTAGGCGTCCATCGGCATGGCCGATCGCCCGGTGGTGCCCCAGAGCTTCTGAGCGAAGCGGTCAAAGGGGCCGATTCGTATGAGCATTCTTGCTTGCCCTCCTGATGTTTCTTGGTGGATGCGCATAATAGTTGACAACGCTCTTAGCAAGTTTATTCCCCAAGGGGATCCCGAGCGGTGACCCTGGTCACGGTGACACGGGCGTGCGGGCCCGAGGTCTGTGGATGCCCGAAAGTCGGCTTCCCTACGCGACCTGCAATATTCGTGGATGGCTCCGCCGAGTCGGTCACGTCGGATGACCGTGGTGTCGGTGGTGTCGGGCTGGGGGAGTGCTCGTAGCGGGGCGGCTTGGGCGTGTCGGGTGCCAAAAGTCCATCCCATGGTCTGACCTTGACACTCATGTCAGACGTTGACCAACCAGAAGATCGAAACAATACACTCCAGCCCGACTGCCAGCGACGTGACGGTGGTCAGCAGGAGGCACTCGGTCACGTAGTCCAGGTCCTCGACAAGGGTGAGGGCTGCTCAGCCCCGTCCACGTCGACCGCAGCAACGCTACCGGCCCCGGTGCACAGCGCTACCAGGAGCAGGAGCGAAACAGGATCAGCGACTGTTCCAGGACCTCCCCGAACTGCTGCCAACAGGCCCGTCAGGTGCAGGGGATTCTCTATTTCCGCAGCTCAGCGGATTATGTAGATAACCCTGGGGGTCAAGTGACAACATACCGTCAGGTCAAGGGGTCGCCGTCCCTACTCCGGGCCACTGCGATCACGCTCTGGCAACCCAGTCTACTGACACGAGGACGGCGGTGGGGACTTACCCCGGGCTTTCGGGTGAGCTTTCGGTTCCGGCTGGTGGGGATGTGGGATGTCGCTGCTGGTGATACGAGGGGGAATCTCACCTTCACTGGCCTTGGACTCTTTGGCTGAACACCGTCACGCTGCTGACGGTCGGGCTTGAGTGTGTCATTTTGATCTTCATGGCTGGTCAACGTCTGACATGAACATCCAGGTCAGGACATATGACGGACTTTTGGCGCCCTACAGGGGTGCCGCTGCTGGTGATCACGAGGGGGAATCTCGCCCTTTACTGGCCTCGGACTCTCTGGCTGAACACCGTCACGTCGCTAGCGGTCGGGCTTGAGTGCGCCGTTTTGATCTCCATGGTTGGTCAACATCTGACATGGATGTCCAGGCCAGGATATGTGACGAGCTTTGGTACCCTACAGCCTAGCCGAGTCAGGAAACACCTGGTCAAGGGCTATGCATCGAGTTTTGGCACCGTACAGACGTAAAACCGCTGATCAGCATGGGTAGTCCGGCTTTTGAAACCCCACACGCTGGTAACTAATGATCGTGAGGGAGTCGACTCTCTAGAATGCCACGAATACGCGCAGCTTGACCTCAGCTTTTATCTTTGCTTTACCAATGTGTCAACGCTGTGTTTGTCGCAGCGCCCAGTCATTTCTCCTGTCGCCTGGCGTTCATGCAATTAAGCATATATGCACCAAGCCCGTACTACCTTTTCGTCGCATCCAGTTACAAGAAGCTGGCCATCCGGACTGAATGCGACGCTCGTGACCGACTCCTCATGGTTAATCTGCCTAAGTTCGACACCGCTGGGATATTCCAGCACTTTAGCAGTGGTATCTCGGCTCCCTGTGGCCCAAACGTTACTCCGCACGGGGGCAAATGCCACACTCTTCACTGTGTCTTCATGTTGGACCAAAGTAATCTGCTCTCCGGTCGAGGTACTCCAAAGCCGTGCCGTCTTATCATAACTTCCCGTTGCTAGTAAGCTGCCGTCGGGACTGAATGCAACTGCATAAACTGTTTCTTGGTGGTGTAGCTCATGCTTCACTGTACGTGTGTTAATGTCCCAAATGCGCGCCACGGTGCTCTCACGACAGCCTGTCGCTAATAGGTGATCATTCCCGCCGATGGCAACGCAAAGTACATCACCGGGGTGAGAAAATACGGCAGTCTCCCTACCGGTTGACACTTCCCAAATCCGTGCCGTACCATCACGCCCACCAGTGCCAAGAAAGCGTCCATCTGAGCTAAATGCGACACTCCAGACGAGATCCCAGTCACGATCCTTAAGCCATGGCTGACCCTTGTGGACGCAAACAACACGGCGACCAGACGGAACCTCTACAATCTGCGCCCCAACACCTTGGTCACCAACAGCAAGAAGTCTTCCGTCCGGACTGAATGCTACACTGTACGCGAGACTATTTGTGAAGACTCGTGCACGTTGAACCTCTGCGCCAGTGGAGATATCCCATAGTGTGGCTGCACCATCAAAACCTCCCACCGCCACCCACTTGTTGTTCGAATGGACGGCCACAGAGTTAACGCGGCTCCGAGCCTTAATAGTTTTGACGCCAGTGGTCCTTTTGTTTCCCCTCGCACCTTGCCGAGCAGGCATTGCTGGCCGGATTGCTTCTGGATTCGACCTGCCGCGCATCTCCAATCTACGCATCAGCTCCGTCTGCGATTGCAGATGCAGATGCTTGCTCTCCTCATGGTTAAGCTGCTCGCGCTGACTCTCCTGTGGAGACGGCAGCCAGAATGTCTCGCGCATACGCACTGCTAGCTTGGACAGCGCTCTGCGGACCACCGGGGCTGTTAACGGCTCAAAGCGCAGCTCCCGCCAGTCGGCGTACTGCCGGGCAAACAGTGCTATGGCCAGCGGGTCAGCCTCTCGCAGGGCAGAGTCATTTAACTGAGGAGCACTCACGTAATACACCGGTAAGATGAGATCGCTACGGCCTAGTCGACGCTCCCGCGCCAGAAATCGAGTGATTTCCTCACGGCAGACCGCGCTCGCGAAGAAGCCAGGCGTCATCACGGGAATTAGCAGCGTCACCGTGTCGAGGGTCTCATCGATGCGTGCTTGCCAGTGTTGCCCCCAGGCGATGTCGGTGCGGTCATGGAAAATCGGGAAATCCTGACCAATCTGCATGCGCACCTCAGCGCTGAGCCGCTCGCGGAACTGCGAGATCAAACCGCCCTCATGCTGATCGTCTGCATGCACATAGCTCAGAAAAGCCGCAGGCTCTCGACTCCTCATCATTTCTCTCCACGACGATCGGTATCAACGCTGTAGATCGTATAGTCACTCAGCCTGGCCTGTACCGTGCCAAAACTACGCGCGTGGCCGTTGACCAGGGTTGTTGGGTGGTTCAGGCTGCTCGCCGGTATTCGTTGATCACGTCGCCGACGACTCGATGGCGCCGGATCGGGGGTCGAGCGGGATCTCGGTGGCCGGGTCTCGGTCGGCGGGCGTGATCGAGGCTCTGGCGTGGCGGTGGTCGTTGAAATGACGCACGTAGGCGCTGTTGCGTTAGTGGAAGGTGGGCACAGTCGAGGACCCCGTTTGTGCGATGTTCAGATGGCGGTGGCGAGTTCGGTGAAGGCTGCGGGGATCCGGTGGTTCGGGTGGAGGTCGAGGACTAGTTCGTAGTGACCGCGGCGCAGGTTTTGGATGAACGCGTGTCCTGTACCGATCACTTGAGCTGAGCGTCGTCGTTTGAGACCGCGCATCGGCCTCAGCCTCGACTTCAAGCGGCCATGATCAGCTTCGACTGCGTTGTTCGCGTACTGCTCGGTGATGTGGCAGGCCGAGGGCAGCAGCTCATCGAGCACTCGCGGATACGCAGGAGCCCGGTCGGTCCTCACCTCGGTGGGTCGTGTGCCGTGGTCGAGCGCCTGGGTGAAGAATCGGCGAGTGGCTTCTAGATCCCGCTTCTCAGCGACGAGGACGTCGATGACCTGGCCGAACTGGTCGATCGCCCGGTACAGAGAGACCCATCGTCCCGCCACTTTGACGTACGTCTCGTCGACAAACTGCCGATCACCGGGGGCATGCCAGCAGGGTCGTGCCGCCTCGATCAGCAGCGGGGTGAACCGCTGCACCCACCGGTACACGCTCACGTGATCGACCGTGATGCCACGCTCGGCCAGCAACTCTTCAACGTCTCTATACGACAGGCCGTACCGCAGATACCACCGGACCGCCAGCATGATCACCTCCGGCGGAAACCGGAACCCGACAAAACCGGACCTGGGTGGTGGCACCTGAACCTGACCACGGCGCATCGACCTACCCGGCAGTGTTGCGTTCACTGTGCGCAGCCATGGTTCAGCCCGGTGGTGGCGCTGTGATCAGATGGCGCGCGCGAGTTCGGTGAAGGCCGCCGGGAGCCGATGCCGCGGGTCAACATCGACACCGAGT
>JALZHU010000411.1 GCA_030860695.1 Actinomycetota bacterium | reverse complement strand
GCGCAGCCCACCGTGCACCTGCGAGATCATCGCCCCGGGTACGCGGGATGAGTACCGATGCCTAAACCGAGACTGCCCTCGCCACGGTGACGCCGCGGAGGCAGCGCGGCGTCACCGCGGGCTGCGATGGCCTGGTAACAGGCCCGCTCGACGGTCGACCACGACACCCCGACGAGCTGGTATCTGCGCTCGATACGCGATGCCGACACCCACTGCGGCCAGGTGCAAGAAGACGACACGGTGGCCGCCGTGTGCGTGTGGGGTTCCAAAAGTCGGCCTGCGCCTCTGACCTGGTGGATCCGGGTGCTCGGCCGTCTGGGCATGATCGTGTGCCGTGTCGTTGCGTCTGCTCTATCTGATCTTCTTCCGGCTTCTGAACCTGCTGTTGTTGCTCGGTCGCTCGTCGGCGTCCAAAGACGTCGAACTCCTGGTGCTGCGTCATGAAGTCGCCGTGCTGCGCAAAGCCAACCCCAAGCCCCGTCTGGACTGGGCAGATCGGGCGGTGTTCGCCGCGCTAGTCCGAGCTCTGCCCACGATGCTGCGGGTGCATCGATTGGTCACGCCAGGCACGATCCTGCGCTGGCATCCTCGCCTAGTGGCCAAGACATGGACGTATCCCAACCGCGTCGGGCGTCCACCCGTCGATGACACTGTGGCCTCGTTGATCGAGCGCATGGCCAGGGAGAATCACAGCAGGGGATACCAGAGAATCCAGGGCGAGTTGCTCAAGCTGGGCCACCGCGTGGGGGCGTCGACGATCCGCCGCGTTCTCAAGCGGTTGCGGATACCTCCGGCGCCGGTCCGGTACACCGACACGACATGGCGGCAGTTCCTGCGCGCGGAAGCGTCGACGATGTTGGCGTGTGGTTTCTTCCCTGTGGACTGCGCGGTGACGCTCCAGCGGATCTACGTATTTTTCGTCCTGGAGGTCGGCAGCCGGTCCGTGCACCTGTTGGGCACGACCACGAACCCGGATGGCCGATAGACTACGCAGCAGGCCTGCAATCTGGTGATGGATCTTGGCGATCGCGTCACTGAGTTCCGGCTCCTCGTCCGAGATTGGGCCGGTCAGTTTGCCGCGTCGTTCGATGCTGTCCTTGCCGACGTGGGCATCCGTGTAGTCAGGATTCCTCCGCGTTGTCCGCGGGCGAACTGTTTCGCCGAAAGGTTCCTACGCACGGTCAGAGCCGAACTCACCGACCGTGTATTGATCTTCAGTCAGCGGCACTTGCGTGTGGTGCTCGCGGAATACGTCCGGCACTACAACGGTCGACGGCCGCACCCCGCCCGCGACCTTCGCCCTCCACGACCGACCCACCCCGTGGCGGACCTCAGCTATGAACGGATCAAGTGTCGACCGGTTCTTGGTGGCTTGATCAACGAGTACGAACGGGCAGCGTGAAACTACTGCTCAGCGTAGGTAACCGACTTCTGGAACCCCACAGACTTGGCGACGCAAGACCGCGACTTCGTGCCGCAATACAGCACCTCGGTAGCGACTGCGGACTTGCTGCACGCCAGAACCGCCAGCCACCGGAACAGGCACACCATGATCAAGTAGAGGAGTCGGAGACACACGACCGACGATCATGCCTGATCCTGATCTTTCCCTAACCTGCAGGTCACCACATTCGCGAGGTTCTGGAGCGGTACACGCGTGACGGAACCGAAATTTTCGGCACCCACATGCTCAGAAACTGGTTATGCGACGAAGAACGGCGTTAAGCCGAACCGCCTTGACCTGCGGTAATGCTCTACTTTGGGGCTGGGGACACGTTCGGGGGCGTCGGCCCGAATAGATTAATTCACTCCACGATATCTATCAGCGGGTGTACTCCTCCAGTCACCTGCGTCGACTATCGCTTGATATGATCTCGTCGAATTCCTCGTCGCACTCTAGGCCTCGAGACTGCTGAGTGGCACAGGACATGGGCTTCCCGCGCCTACCATCTGTTCTTGGCGTTGATGAGGCTTTGGGGTCGCATGTCGGTCCAGTGTTGGTTGATGTAGTCCAGGCAGGCTTGGCGGGTGTCTTCGGGGTGGGCGAGGGTCCACCCGGCTGGTATGTCGACGAAGGCCGGCCACAGGGAATATTGGCCTTCATCATTGCGCAGGGCCAGGTAGCGGCCGTCGGGATCGTCAAATGGATTTGTCATGTTGACCTACCTCCCCGGATTCTCGAATCAACGTGAGTCCCGGTGGTCCTGTGGGCGGTTGGGTTAGGTGAACGAGCGGCTAGTGATCTCGCCAATAGGCTCTAAAAGGCTCGCCGCCATCGTCTGCGCGAACCGAGCCATGCGCTGAATGATCTGTCCTGCGGTGCCGTGATGGAGTCGGTCGGGCCGATACCACAGCTGCAGTGTCAATGTCGGCTCGGGCACCGCGATCAGACGCAGAGGGTAGTGCCAAGCGTCGTGCCCCTCAATCACCTTGACGTGCAGCCCGTTGGCCGCTGCTGTCGGTGAGCTGCGCGGGTAGTTCTCGAACACCGTCACCGTGTCGAACAGCTCACCCAGTCCGATCAACCGGTGAATCTCGGCCAGACCAACATGCTGGTGCTGGGTTATCGCGGCCAGATGATCCTGCACTCGCGTCAGCATCTCAAGTAGAGTCTCGGCCGGATTCCAGTGCACCCGCATCGGCAGGGTATTGATGAAAAACCCGACCATTGTCGTGACACCGGTGATCTGGGGTGGTCGACCGGAGATGGTGGTGCCGAAGACCACCTCATCACGGTCGGTCAGCTGCCCCAGCACCAGGGCCCACGCGCCCTGGACCATGGTGTTCATCGTCAGAGCGTGCTGACGTGCTCGCTGCTGGAGCTCCTGGGTCAGCTCCTCAGACAACTCCACCATGACATGGTGCGGAGCCTCGGGTCCTCGGGTGGGCTGCGGCAGGGTCACCAGGGTCGGATGTTCCACTCCGGCCAACATGTCTTGCCAGACCCGTTTGGCCTGAGCCCGATCCTGGCTCATCAGCCAGCTCAGATAGTTCCGATAGGGCGCCGGCGAGGGCATCCGAGGCTCAGCTGGCTGCCGGTACAGCGTCATCAGCTCCTCCAGCAACACGGGCATGGACCAGCCATCCACCAGGATGTGATGCACTGTCCACACCAGCTGGTGTCGGTCCGGGCTGAGGCGCAGCAAGGTGAACCGCATCAACGGAGCTTCAGTCGGGTCAAACCGGCGCGCTCGATCGGCTACCAGCAATCGTCTGACCTCGCCGACCCACTCCTCGCTGGGCACGCCACTCAGATCCGTCTGCGACCAGGGCAACTCGATCTCACCTGGCACGACCTGCACCGGCTTATCCAACCCCTCATACCAGAATCCGGCGCGCAGGTTGGGGTGGCGACGCAGCAAGGCTTTCGCGGCTCTTCGCAAGGCGCCACGATCCAGCGCTCCGCGCAGCTCGACCACCAACTGAGCCATGTACGCATCCGGCACCCGGTCATCGTTGAGCTTCCCCCCGTAGCACGGACACCTCAGGTGTGGGGTCAGTGATCTTGATCTGACCTGGTGTGGAGGGTCTCGAAGGTGACGGGGCTATGCATTCCAATGCTGGAATGGCGTCGTTTTGGGTTG
>JALZHU010000410.1 GCA_030860695.1 Actinomycetota bacterium | reverse complement strand
TCTCCACCTCAAGTTCAAGCCTGCGCTTATCCCGGCGCAGCTGCGACAGCTCCTTTTTCTGAGCGCTGGTCAACTGCGTCTGACTACCGTTGTCGTTAACGTCGGCCCTGAGCCAACCAATTCCGCAAGCACGACTCACTAATACGCAAGTCCTTCGCCAACTCAGCGATCGACTTAGACCGCTCACAAGCCAACGCAACGGCACGACGACGAAACTCAGCAGGATGAGGAGCAGGCACGGCATGATCCTTCCTGATGGCCGAGGCCACCTCAGGTCAGGTGTCCGTGCTACGGGGGGAAGCTCATCAAGACCATCCTCAACAAGGCGTTCTTCACCAAGCTCTACGTCGATGGGCGCAAGGTTGCCGAGCATGAGCTACAGGAGCCGTTCGACTTGCTCAGTGACGCGTACCGGCTCTACCAGGACAACCGGCGGCCATCAAGCAGGCACCCCACACCTACCGCGGCCAGCGGGCTCCTCAGACGCACAGAGCCGCCGTAGCCGGACGGTACGGCGGCTCTGACCTGCAATCTCCCCTGACAGACGCGCTAACCCTGGCTTTGTGTGCCAGGGGTTCTAGTAAGGCTGTCATGGTGGGCGCAGCAGGGGTCGAACCTGCGACCTCTCGCTTGTAAGCAGTTATCCCTCTAACGCTGTCCTAACCGGCCAATACGCCAGTGACGGGTGAGCGTCGGGGGCTCAGTTAGCGGCTCACTAAACGATCTACGTCCAGTCGGTGTGCAGGGACCTCTACGTTACAGTCTGGCCACGACCACCTGCGACGGCAGGCGGAGGCTACATAGCGTTGCCGGATAAGAGGGCGGTCAGGAATTTTGTAACTCAGCTCACGTACGGTGGTGGACCTTGTGGGCACTTACTCCAAACGTCGGGACCTGGCGGATGGCCAGGCCAGGACGCTGGAACGGCTGCGCAAGCACATACGGACGACCAGCCGGTTAGTGTCCGGTCGACCGGCGGAGTCAGCAGCAGTGGCAGGTCACGGACCGTCTCAGCGAAGCTGACGTACGTCTCCTGATACAGGCGTTCGAGGGCGGTACGCCCAAGTGGAGGCTGGCTGAGCGGTACGGCGTCTCCATGAGCAGCGTGGAGCGGCTCATCCGTCAGCACCGCCCATGCGTGAAGCGCGTGCCTGATATCTGATCTTCCTCGGTCTAGGCAGTGTCCCGTGGATCATGGGGCGGCGTCGAGGAGCCAGATTCTGATTGAGGCGACGTCGACGGTGCCGTAGAAGATGTATTCGCGTTTGTCGTAGCGGGTGGCTACGGCGCGGGACTGTTTGAGCTTGTTGATGCAGCGCTCGACGACATTGCGGTCCTGGTAGGTCTTGGAGTCGAAGTTGGGTGGTCGTCCGCCCTGGCTGCCCCTCTGGACTCGGTGGGCCTGCTGGCCAACCCGTTCGGGAATGGTGGTCTTGATCCGGCGTCGGCGCAGCTGGGCGCGGATAGGTCGGTTGGAGTAGGCCTTGTCAGCAAGGACTCGGTCGGGTCGGGTGCGGGGGCGACCGCGGCCGCGGCGTCGGATTCGGATCCCGGCCATCACCGGCTCGAAGGCCACGGTGTCATGGCGTTGCCCGGGGGTGATGATCCGGGAGATCGGCCGGGCGCGGGCGTCGGCGGCCAGGTGAATTTTGGTGCTCACGCCGCCCCGGGAGCGTGTGGGTGCCGAACTGGCCATCCACGGTGGTGACCTGCGGCATCGCTGGACACGGTGTTCGCGGCACTGACCCGATTGCTGTCCCGGGCCTGCCGACTGCATCGGATCGTCACCCTGTCGGGTTCCAGAAGTCGGCCGCCCGTGGCCTGCGGTGATCGGGACGCCGACAGCTTGATAAATGATCGTGCGCCGTGTCGTTGCGCCTGTCGGACTCTGTTGCCTAATTCTTGGTCGTTCTGTTATGCGGCGAGGGAGGCGCCGAGTGTGGCCAGATGACTGGTCCGTGTACGGCCGGGTGGGGTTGCGGTCCACCAGGCATTTAGGCGGATCAGGTTGATCGCAGTAGCGGTGATGACGTGCGCGAGGTGGGTCTTGGGCAGGCCGAGGTAGCGGCTGCGGCGTAGGCCAGTGGTGGCGGTCGCCTGGTGGATCGTGGCTTCGACACCGGCCCGGAGCGCATACCGCTGTTTCCACTCCTTGGTGCTCTGAGCGGCCCGCGCCTGCTCAACCGCCTCGTGGATCTCGCGAGGCCGCAGCATGAGCTGACGGCCAGTGCGGGTGGCGGAGGTGCACTGCGCCCGCAGTGGACAGCTCTGAGGGGTCGGGGTGGGAAAACGCACCACGATGGCGGGACGCCCGCGCTCGGTGCACGCCGACTAGATCGTGCTGGTCACTTCCTGGGGACAAATCACGCGTTGGTGGTCGCAGTCGATGAGGAATGCGGCGCGGTCAAAACCGTCTCCCGTGGGAGCCTGTGCAGATTAGTCGGTGCGCAGCGGACCCAACAGCGTGATGCCGAAATCACGCTGGGCGCTGACTATCAGCTCCGCGCAGGTGTAGCCGGCATCCACAAGGTGCTCATCCGCAAGCAAGTCGCGGCGGTCTAGTCCGGTGTGGACCTGTTCCAGCATCTTTACATCGGTGACGGTCGCGTCGGTCGTGGCGACATTCGTGACCAGGTGGGGCCGGCTGGTGACGGCCGCATCGTCACAGGTCTGGCTGACGTGGACCTGGTAACCCTCCCAGCCGCTGCCGCGCTTAGTGGCGTATCGGGCATCGGTGTCATAGGGACAGCAGATCCGGGCTGTGCTGGGCGGGAGATCTTTCTCCTCCCGCCAGGCCACCTCCACCCCTGCCCTCGGTGACCGTGCGGTGGTACTGGGTCAGCCACACCGTGTGCAGCACAACGACCGCCGCAACCTCGCGCAGCCATGCCGGCGCGTGATCAGCATGGACAGCCTCGAGCAGGGTAAACCCATCTACGCTGACCTGCACGGCCAACTGAGTGCGCTTGTCCTGCCCTGCGGGAAGCCGATAGGAGTCGGCTCGGGCGCCGTAGCGCTGCACCCACTGGGCATCGATGCGCGGAGCTAGCCAGTCCGGGGCGGCTGCGGCCAGCGCCTCCAGCGCCGCGCACAGTGTCTCGGTGAGAAACTCCAGCCGGTTGACTGAGCGCACCGCCGCGAGCACATGGGCGGAATCGGTGCGCTGCCGCCCTCTGGCCTTGATCATGCCAAGGTCATTGAGCCGGACCAGCAGCAGGTCCAGAATCTTTTCTTCCAGTCCGCGGGTCGATCAGCCGCTGCCGGAACCCAGTCAACACCGTGTGATCAAACCCCGGATCAGTCAACTCCATACCCAGGCAGTACTTCCAGTCGATCCGGCCCCGCACGGCGTCAGCGGCTTGCCGGTCGGTCAGGTTCTCGACGAACTGCAGCACCGTGACCAGCGCTAACTGCCCCGGTGAAATCCCCGGCTTGCCCCATACCCCAAACCCCGACGCGAACTGCTCATCGACGAACAGCCCAGGCAGCTCGTCACCGACCCGCATCGCCAACGTTCCCTTCGGAAACGCCACCCGCGCCACTGCTGTGGCCTGCTCAGCAACCTCCGACCACGGACGCGGCTGC
>JALZHU010000016.1 GCA_030860695.1 Actinomycetota bacterium | reverse complement strand
GTGAGTGGCGATTCGAGTGATAGCTCGCATCGCCACTCACAGGGCCCTGCCTACGCTGTGGTGCGTGACGAGTTCCGGCGTCCCGTTCGAGACTGATCCGGCTACCGCTGAGTTGATGGCCCGCTGGGCGGGCGAGCGGCTCACCGACCGGATGGGCATCAAGATCGCCGAATGGGACCCGGAGCGAGTGGTGGGGACCATGCCGGTGGCCCACAACCGCCAATATTTTGGGCTGCTACACGGTGGGGCGAGCGCCGTGCTGGCCGAGACCCTCGGCTCGATCGCTGCCTCGCTGTGGAGTATGCCCGGCAAAGTTCCGCTAGGGTTGGAGCTTTCTTGCTCGCACCACCGGTCGGCAACCGAGGGGGAGGTCACCGGCGTGTGCACGCCGCTGCACCGCGGCGGCACGGTGGCGACCTTTGAGATCCGGATCAGCGACGAGCAAGAGCGACCAATCTGCACGGCCCGGCTGACCTGCCTGCTGCAGGACCATCCTCCCGGGTGACCCTGCGCCCCGCCGTCTTGTCCCTCCTGTGTTGCTCAAGGTCCCATGCCACCACCGATGGGAGTGCTGGTGGCGTCAGACAGCAGGCCGCCCCTGCTATCGAGGGTGCGCCGACCATGGCTCACTATGGGCACCTAGTCAGCTCGTGAGGGTTGCACCGGATCTGCCGGTCACCGTCGACCCTCTTCAAGGAGATGCCATCCGTGCGACCAGCAGGTCCCGCTCGGCCACCAAACACGGCGCAGTCCGAGGCTCCTGGGCTGCTGCGTGGGCTGCTCATCGCGTTGATCGTCCCCCTGATCGCTGGTGTCGCGTTGCTCGGCCTATCCGCCCCAGCACTGGCTGCCCAGCAACCACCCCCCACACCACCCGAGCAGCAGGGTCTCCCGGTCAGCGGCACCCTGCGCAACGTCGACGGCACGCTGCTGGCCGGTGTCCGGGTGCAGGCTTTCGACTCCAGCGGGCAGCAGGTCGCCTCGACCACCTCGAACAGCAGTGGTCGCTGGGAGCTGACCGTGCCCCGGCCCGGCCAGTACACCTTCCGGATCGACCAACAATCTTTGCCGCGGGGCGTCCAAGTGCTCCAGGGGGAGGTGGTTCGCGAGGTGGCCCCGGGAACGTTGTCGCTGGTCGTATTCCGATTCGGCGAGCAGCGTGAAGGCCTACAGACCTCGGCAACTGCCAACATCCTGCGGGTACTGGTCGACGGCATCCGGTTTGGTTTGGTCATCGGCATCACCGCGGTCGGTCTGTCGCTGATCTTCGGGACGACCGGGCTGACCAACTTCGCGCACGGTGAACTGGTCACGATCGGAGCTGTGGTCGCCTGGACGCTGAACGTCACCTTTGGGCTGCAGTTGATCTGGGCCACCTTGCTGGCGATCGGGGTCGGTGCCGCTGTCGGCGCGGCTAATGACCTGGGCATCTGGCGGCCGATGCGGCGACGGCGCGCCGGTCTAGTCGCTCAGCTGGTGATCTCCATCGGGCTGGCCCTCGTACTGCGCTATCTGGTGCTGATCTTCTTCGGCGGCCGGTCGGAGTCGTTCGCCGACTACACCAACCAGGTGGAACGCGACTACGGGCTGATCAGCATCACCGACAAGGACGTCGCCACGATCGTGATCAGTCTGGCCGTCATGGTCGGGATCGCGCTGCTGCTGCAGCGGACTCGGATCGGCAAGGCGATGCGGGCGGTATCCGACAATCGGGACCTGGCTGCTGCGTCGGGCATTAATGTCGAGCGGGTTGTGCTGTTCGTGTGGCTCCTTGCCGGCGCGCTGGCGGCGCTGGGTGGCGTGCTGTTCGGCCTGTCCGAGCTGGGCGGGACGGTGCAGTACGAGATGGGCTTCGCTCTCCTGCTGCTGATGTTCGCCGGGGTGATCCTCGGTGGGCTGGGCACCGCCTACGGCGCCCTGGTGGGCTGCCTGATCGTCGGAGTGCTGGTGCAGGTATCCGCCCAGATTATCCCAGTCGACCTCAAGTACCTGGGCGGGTTGGCCGTCCTGATCGTCATCCTGGTGATCAGACCGCAGGGCTTGCTCGGCAGCCGCGCGCGGATCGGATGAGCAGATGATCGATGTCCCAAGCCTGCTCGCCAACGGCATCGCGGCGCTGGTCGGTCCCTCGGCGATCTTCTTCGCCTTACTCGCGATTGGGCTGAACATCCACTTCGGTTACACCGGCCTGCTCAACTTCGGCCAGATCGGCTTCGCGCTGGTTGGTGGGTACGGCATGGGAATCGCGGTGGTGAATTTCGGCCTGCCGCTGTGGTCGGGAGTGCTGGTGGGGATGGTCGCCGGAGTGGTGCTCGCGCTGTTGCTAGGCATACCGACGCTACGGCTGCGTGCGGACTACCTGGCGATCGTCACGATCGCGGCTGCGGAGATCCTGCGGCTGATCACCCGATCGACCTCGATGACCGATTTTTCGGGTGGGACCCAGGGCCTCACCGGCTACGGCGGCAGCTTCCGCCAGCTCAGCCCGTTAGACAACGACCGCTTTTACGATTTCTTCGGAGTACGTTTCCTGGGCCAGGACCTGTGGTCGATCTGCGTGGGCTGGACGGTGGTGGGTTTGTCGTTGGTCCTGGTGTTCCTCCTGGTGCGCAGCCCCTGGGGCCGGGTGCTCAAGGCGATCCGGGAGGACGAGGATGCTGCCAGGGCACTGGGCAAGAACGTCTTTGTCTACAAAATGCAGGCGTTAATGTTAGGCGGGTTGTTCGGCGCAGTCGGCGGGATCGTCTTAGCGCTGACCACGCAGTCGCTCACGCCCGACTTCTACTCACCCGCGCAGACCTTCTTTGCGTACGCGGCACTCATCATCGGCGGGGCCGGCCGGGTATTCGGTCCGGTCATCGGCTCAATGATCTTCTGGTTCGTGCTCTCGATCACCGACAACTTTCTCCGCCAGGCCACCGCAGGCAACCAGCCACTGATCTCCTTCATCGATAATCAAGATGTCGGTGCTATCCGTTTTATCCTGGTAGGGGTGGCTCTGGTGCTGCTCATGATGTTTCGACCGCAGGGCATCTTCGGTAAGAAGAGCGAGGTGCTGCTCGATGCGCGCTGAGGACTCGCGCGGCGCCGGAGTGCCCGCCGAGCCGGGTGCCCGCAAGCCCGACCCGGTGCTGGTGATTGATTCGGTGACTCGCTCGTTTGGCGGCTTGCGGGCCGTCGATGTGGCCCACCTGGAATTCCAGCGAGGCTGGATCACCGGGTTGATCGGCCCGAACGGGGCGGGCAAGACCACGCTGTTCAATCTGCTCACCGGATTCGACCGGCCCAACACCGGCCGCTGGGCCTTCGACGGGATGCCGCTGTCCCGGCTCGCCCCACACCAGGTGGCCCGCCGCGGGGTGGTCCGCACCTTCCAGCTCACCAAGGTGCTCGCCAAGCTCACGGTGCTGGACAACATGCGCCTGGCCGCGCCGAAGCAGAGCGGGGAGCGGTTCTTCGGCGCCCTGCTCGGTACCTGGGGACGGCAGGAGCGAGCCAACACCCGCAAGGCGATGGAGCTGCTCACCCGGTTCCGGCTAGACGTCAAGGCTGACGAGCTCGCCGGCTGCCTATCCGGAGGGCAGCGCAAGCTGCTGGAGATGGCCAGGGCGCTGATGACGGACCCGACCGTCGTGATGCTCGACGAGCCGATGGCTGGGGTGAACCCCGCGCTCACCGAGAATCTCCTGCAGCACGTCAAGTCGCTCCGCGATGACGGTATGACCGTGGTGTTCGTCGAACATGACATGGACGTCATCCGGGACATCAGCGACTGGGTGGTGGTGATGGCCCAGGGCCGGGTGATCGCCGAGGGTCGGGCGGAGGCGTTGTCGTCCAACAAGGCGGTCGTCGACGCTTACTTGGGCTCCCACCACGACCAGGCGCTGGAGTTCGACGCCGAGGGCAACCCGGTGGGGCAGACGGCGGTGCTCGTCGCCGAGATCGAAAGCGAGCTTGAAGCGGCCATCGAACGCGGGGAGGACCTGTCGGTTCCCACTGCGACCGACACGGCTGTGAGCAACACTTCCCGGTTGCGTGGGGAGAAATAACCGTGACGGCGCTGACTGGCGGTGGCGGGTTGTCCCCCGCGGAGTTCGCCGCAACCCGGCAGCGGCACCGCGAGCTGGCTCAGGGCGCGCTGTTGCGGGCCGACGATCTGGTAGCCGGTTACCTGCCCGGCGTGAACATCCTGCAGGAGTGCAACTTTTTTCTTCGCGAAGGCGAGATTGTCGGCATCATCGGGCCCAATGGGGCCGGCAAGTCCACGCTGCTCAAAGCAATGTTCGGGCTCATCCCGGTACGTGGCGGCACTGTCCGGCTGCGCGACACCGACATCACCTCGGCCAAGGCGCACATGCTCGTCACCAAGGGCGTGGGTTACGTGCCGCAGAACAACAACGTGTTCGGATCGCTAACCATTGAGGAGAACATGCAGATGGGCGTCTACCTGCGGCCACGAACCTTTACTGCCAGGTTCGATGCGGTGTGCTCGCTGTTCCCGCTACTCGGCGAGCGGCGCAAAACGAAAGCCGGGGCACTGTCTGGTGGAGAGCGGCAGATGGTCGCGATGGGTCGGGCGCTGATGATGGAGCCATCGGTCCTGCTGCTCGATGAGCCCTCCGCCGGGCTGTCCCCAATGTTCGCCGACGAAGTATTTGTGCGCTGCAAGAAGATCAATGCAGCTGGCGTCTCCATCGTGATGGTCGAGCAGAACGCACGGCGTTGCCTGCAGGTTTGCGACCGAGGCTACGTGCTGGACCAAGGCCGCAATGTTTACACCGATAACGGGTCCGCGCTGATGAACGATCCCAAGGTCGTCGAGCTCTACCTGGGCACCCTGACCGGGTCACGCGAGGCCGGATAGCCGCCATCCCGCGTCATCGTCGGTCAGCGGACCAGGCCCACCGTGCGGTACTGGGTGGCGGTTTCGTCAATCTGGTTCTGCGCGTTGAACTTCAGGATTCCGTAGGAGCCGACAGCCCGCTCGCCAGCGGCGGTGAAGTCCAGCGTGCCCGTGACACCGTCGTAGTCGGGATTACCGCCACTGTCGATGATGTCCCGGCACTGGCGGAAGGTGATGCACTTTTCGCCTTCCTTGGTGATCCCGTTGATCTCCGAGGCAATGTCTACTCCCCTGGTTGACTTCGCCCGCTCGGCGGCCAGCGCGACGATAACGACGGCGTCGTAGGCCTCACCGGCGTAGTTGGTGTCTATCAGTTCGGGGTCCTCGGCCTTTAGCCGCTCTGTGAAGGTGCTCGACAGTCTGCTCAACGGGGTGGTGCCCTTCATGCCGTTGAGCAGCCCGGGCGGCAGGCCCACACCCAGCGCATTGCCCATGTTGCCGTCTGTGCCGTAGACGAGTTTCTGACCGGGTCCGATCTGCACCTCGCTCATCCGGGTGAGGATCTTCTTCGACTCGTCGAAGCCGATCACCGCGATCGCGTCCGGGTTGAACTGCCGGACGTCGTCGATCTCGGTGTTGTAAGACGTCGCGTTCGGATCGTAGATGATCCTCTGGATCTGGTTCTGCGGAATGCCGGCGTCACGCAGGTTCTTGATCGTGTTGTCGGCCAGGCCGCTGCCGTAGGGGTCGTTGCGAGCCAGGATGGAGATCCGTTGCGCACCGTCGGCGGCCATCACCGCTGCCAGCGCCTGGGCCTGCAACGTGTCCGGCGGAGCGGTCCGGAAGTAGAGGCCCTTGTCGGGCCAGCAAGTGAACTCGTCGGAGGTGTTAGCCGCGGAAAACTGGACCACCCCAGCCCCGGTGATCTTGTCGATCACCAGCTTGGTCACCTCGGAGGCGGCGGCCCCGATAATCACCTGCGTGCCCTGGGCGAGCTCGCGGTCCACGGTCTGGTTCGCGGTGTCGGTCCTGGCGTCACCGGAGTCACCCCGGATGTGGGTGATCGGGCTGCCCAGGACCCCGCCGGCCGCGTTGATTTCCTTAATTGCCACGTCGACAGCCGCGAACTCGGGGGGCCCTAGGAAGGCCAGGCTGCCGGTTTCGGGCAGCAACGTGCCGATCTTCAGCGGTGCGGTGCTCGGCTGCCCGCTGGCTCTGGCTTGTGCGGGTTCACAGCTCGTCACCGACGGACTATCACTGGCTGGCCCTTGGGCGCCGGGTGCGGTGGTGGTGCCCCCTGCGCAACCGGTCATGGCGACCGACAGGGCACCGAGAAAGGCCGCCGCGCGAAGCACGGTGCGATGCGCCATGCGTGTCTCCTCCAGAACAGACTCCTGCTGCGGGCGGCCGTAGTCGGTATCCCGCGATGCGATCGGTGAGACCGTAATCCTGCCAGTGTCAGGCAGGCACGGTTAGGTCGCTTGTCGTGACGAAGATGTGATCCTCAGGACAGGCTGTCCAGGACAGCCTGGGCCACTGCTTTCATAGTGGTCCGGCGGTCCATCGCGTTGCGCTGGATCCAGCGGAACGCCTCAGGTTCGGTGAGTCCATGGCTAGCCATCAGCAGGCCCTTGGCGCGCTCTACCGTCTTGCGGGTCTCCAGCCGGTCGGTCAGCCCCGCTACCTCATTTTCCAAGGCGACCAGCTCACGGAAGCGCGACACGGCGAGCTCCACCGCAGGCATGAGGTCCTTGCGGCCAAACGGCTTCACCAGATAGGCCATCGCGCCGGCATCGCGGGCCCGTTCCACCAAGTCACGCTGGCTAAAGGCGGTGAGGATCACCACCGGGGCAATGCGCCGCTCCGCGATGATCGACGCCGCCTCGATGCCGTCCGTCTTCGGCATCTTCACGTCCATGATCACTAGATCAGGGCGTAGCGTCTCGGCCTGCTCGACGGCCTGCTCCCCATCAGTGGCCTCGCCGATCACGACCCACCCCTCCTCGGAGAGCATCTCGACGAGATCCAGCCGGATCAGCGCCTCGTCCTCGGCGACGAGCACCCGATGCGCGGTGGCCGACCGTTCCGGCTCGGTGGGCACCGCGCTCACATCGGTCTGCGGGGTCACCTTTCAGACCTCTGTTCGTCCATCATGGTTACGCCTTGACCTTGCACGATAGCGATGTCGGGATCCGGCTGGGGCCATGTTCGCTCAGCCCGTACAGTGATCCCGCCAACAACTTGCCCCCGTAGCCCAACTGGCAGAGGCAACGGACTCAAAACCCGTCCAGTGTGGGTTCGACTCCCACCGGGGGCACGTACAGCATCTATACGAGAACATGCGGCCTGCTGACTGGCCTGCGGCCTTGGCCGCTCGCGCGCCTTTGGCGTCGATACCACGAGAGGGATACCTATCGAAGCTGGCACCTTCGCCGAGCGGGGTGCGGCGCGCGAGGGGCAGCATCGCGGTCATGCGGTTGTTCGGCTAATGACGGTCCCACAACAGCGCCGCCAGCACCGCGCATGGGCGCAGCCGGTGGTGACGGGGCCGAAGTCGACGCGCGAGGCTTCTACTGGAATCTCTTCGCGTTCCCTGTCGCGTTGGAGTCCGGGCGATACGCCTTCCTGACTGACCGCCGGTCGGTTGTCTCTGTCGACGAGCAGACGTTCCGGGACATCCAGGAGGCACGCGGCAGGGCGATCCCGCAAGCGGTCTCTGACGGGCAGGCCCTAGAAATGCTGGAGGCGGGCCGGGTCAGCCGTGAACCGGCGAGTCAGCAGTTCGCCAACGTGTTCAAGCACAAGGTGGCTGCGCCGAAAGAGAACGCGCTGCTGCACTTGATCACGTCCTACACGTGCAACCTGACGTGCTCGTACTGTTTCATGCTTGCCGATCTCGATGATCACAAGGAGCGGTTCCTGAGCTTCGAGGACGCCCGGCGCGGCATCGACATGTACTTCAGCATGCCGTACAAGAATGACAGCGTGATCCACTTCTATGGCGGCGAGCCGTTGCTGCACCCTCAACTCATCGATGACTGTCTGAACTACATCTATCAGAACTACACCGACCATGCACTTCCGAAGATCATCACTAATGGCACCCTCTACAGTCGGCATGTGCTGGAGTTGCTGCGCAAGTATCCGTTCGACCTGTCGGTGTCGATGGACGGCGATCGCCAGGCGCACGACGTGTTCCGGCTGGGCCACCGGGGGCGTAGCACCTTCGATAAGACTGTGGGGGGCATTCGCGCGTTTCGGGACATTGGCTATGACCCGAAGATCCTCATTACGGTGGGCGCTCACAACATCGGCCGGCTTCCCGAGGTGGTGTCGGCGGTTCTCGACCTGAAGCCGCATGCCATCGCGCTGAACTTCCCCCGTGGACTCCCGCAGAGCGGCACTGAGCTGGACGACGAGGCCGCCGATCCCGCATTCTGGGTGCGTCAGTACGAACGGTGCCTGGATCTCTGCTATGAACGGCATGTCCCGGAGTTGTACTTCGCTGACATGTTGTTCGCGTATCTCTCCGGTGAGCCCGTCCTGAGTCCCTGCGCGGCGTGCGGAAGCCAAGTCAGCGTCGGCCCAGGTGGTCAGGTCGAGCCGTGCCAGGCGTTCGTCGCCGCAGGGATGTTCTCCCAGCCGATCGAGGAGTTCGACACGACGAAGTCGTCGGGTCCGTTCTTGCCATGGGCGGATGTCAGCAAGGTGTCGTCTCGTCAGTGCTCGCGGTGCGCCATCGTCCCCATTTGCGGCGGCGATTGCAGCTTTGACCGCTACAACCGCACGAAGTCACTACACGAGCCACTGGAGCTCCACTGCGATCTGCGGTTCCGGATGGCCGCCCAGTTGGTGAGGCGTCTGGTCAGTGGTGAGCGCCTGGGGTTCGCTCCCCAAGCGGCATAAGCAGGCGGTGACATGGAAGGCCGGTCGGTCGCCGCGCGCCAACCTCCGCGCCCGGACGACGCGCACGCTTGGCGCGCAGAGTTGCCCCGCCGCGGCCCAGGGCCATATGGGGTGGTCGACGGCCGCGTGCTTACCGACGGCTTGGAGGTCGTGGTCTTCCATCACTGCAACCTGCGATGCCGCGCCTGCGCGTATTTAGCTCCGGTCCAACGCAGTGCCTTGGCCGATCCCGTGCAACTGGGTCGAGACCTCGCCACGCTCAGCCACGCCTCGGAGGCCCGCGTCCTTGGCGGCGAGCCGCTGCTGCACCCCGAGATCACAACGGCGCTATCAGCGATCCGCGAATCCGGTGTCTGTGACACCATCCGCGTGATTACCAATGGGCTACGGCTTTCCCAGGCCCCTCAGGGCTTCTGGGACGCCGTCGACGAGGTCTCGGTGTCGGTGTACCCCGGCCGCGAGCTTTGCCAGGACGCGGCCGACGCCACGCGACGGGCAGCAAAAGAACACGGCGTCACGTTGAAGTTCAAACACTTCGACTACTTCCGGGAGTCCTACTCGGAGATCGGCACCAGCGACGACGGCTTGGTGGAGCGGATCTACCGCACCTGCCAGATGGCCAACACCTGGCGGTGCCACACGATCTGGCGGGGACGGCTGTACCGCTGTCCCCAAAGCCTGTTCCTGCCTCTCGCGGTGGAGGCGATGGCGGGTGTCGGCGAGGGCATCGAGATCAGTGCCGACCCGCAGTTCCTTAACCGGCTGCTGGAGTTCTTGGAGGACGCGCGGCCGCTGGCGTCATGCCGTCGCTGCCTGGGCAGCGTGGGACGGCTGTTCGCCAACCGCCAGATCCCACGGTCGTCCTGGCGAGAGCCGCAGCGCGCCCCCACCGAGGATCTGGTCGACTGGCAGCACTTGGACACCCTGGAGTCCAACCCCGGCATGCTGGTCAAGGACGCCTCCTACATCACCGACACGGCCATCACGCCGCCATGAGGGCCACCGCTCTCCGCGTCGCCTTTGTCCTGCCACGCGCGTCGCCCAGGCCGATCGGTGCCCTGAAAATCATCTACAGTCTTGCTGACGAACTCGCCCAGCGCGGACACTCGGTCGCCTTGGCGCACGCCACCGCAGACGCCCCGGACCCTCATCCCTGGCATGCGCCCCACCCCGCGGTCCGCAGCGTCGTAGTCCCGCATCTGCCGACGCGGTGGAGCGGGCCTGCGGTCGATGCGATCATCGCGACGTCGTGGCTGACCGTGCCCTGGATCGCGTCCTACCCGCCGCGCGCGGGCTGCAAGGTCTACTTCCTCCAGAACTACGAGACGTTCCAGCTCGGGTCTGACGCCGAGCGGGCCGCAATGCGCGGCACATTCCGTGTCGGCTGGCCCATGATCGTGACCTCTCCGCCACTGCGGCGGCTGGTGCAGCCCCACGCGCGTGGTCCGCTCACCGAGATCCCCTGCGCGATCGACACCGACCTGTTCACGGTTACCACCCCCCTCGATAGCCCAGAACGGGTGATGCTGGGGTTCCCGGCCCGCCGCGAGCGGGCCAAGCGGCTCGCGGACGCGGTGGCGGCGATGGAACGGCTCCGTACCGAGCTGTCCGCGTGCCCGCCTGTGTGGTGCTTCGGACCTGAGCCGTTCCCCGAGATACCCCGGTGGATCGTGCAGCACCCCAACCTGGACACGGCGACACTGTGCGTACTCTACAACCGCACCAAGATCTTCGTCGTGCCCTCTGAAGTGGAGAGATCGGGCTGCCCGGCTTGGAGGCGATGGCCTGCGGGGCGGCATTGGCCTCCACCCGCAACGGCGGCGTCGACGCCTACGCCGACTCGCGGTCGGCGGTGCTGTGCTCGCCAGCCCGCGAGGCTGGCCACTGTGGTGCGCCTGCTGTTGGACGACGATGAGCGACGTCAGCGGCTCGCGGCGGCCGGCGCGGCAAGCGCGGTGCGCTTCACATGGTCAGCGACGGCAGACGCCTTCGAGACCTTCCTCGTGCGGCACGCGAACCCTGCGATGGAGGGACCCGTGACGAACCGATCCGATGGCATCGGTGAACGGGCACGTCTCCTACATGAGCGAGCCCTCGTGGTTGACACGCTCGCCGGCGGACCCGGCGCGTACACCCCGCGGATGCTCGCCGAACTGGAAACCATCGCCACAATCGAGTCGACGGCCGATATGTTCGGGAGATTGAGCGCCTGCACACCATGGCCTTCCGTTCGCATGCCTTCCCTGACTTCTGGCGAGCGATCGAGCAAGCGGGTGTGGATGTGCTGAGCGTCACGATCGGGGCGTGGGGAGACGCGCCCTTCAGCTTCCGAGGAGCGGTCCACAACCTCGGCGAGTGGCATCGCCGGCTGGAGCGGGAGCCCCGGTTCGCTCTCATCCGGGAGCCCGACGACCTCCAGACGATCAAGGACGAGGGGCATACCGGGGTGCTGCTCGGATTTCAGGACTGCGCCCAACTGGAGGCCGACCTGCGGAACGCTGAGACGTTCCACGGCCTAGGCGTCCGGATGATCCAGCTCACCTACAACGGCCCCAGCGACGCCGGCTATGGCTGCACCAGTCCCCACGACGAGGGCCTGACCGGGTTCGGCCGCGCCCTCATTCGCCGCATGAACGAGCTCCGGTTGATCGTCGACCTGTCCCACTGCGGACCCCGCACCACCCTGGAGGCCATCAAGCACTCCCAAGCCCCTGTGGCGGTCAGCCACGCCGCCTGCTCGGCGGTCTACGAGCACGCCCGCAACAAGAGCGACGACGTGCTGCGGGCCTTGGCTCACTACGACGGATTTTTCGGCGTCTGCGCCGTGGACTCCCACGCCGTGCCGTAGATCCGCTGAAGCTGCGGGTTCTTCTCCGACCCGCGCCAGTAGGCGGCGGCCATCCGCATGAGCTTGAACGCGGGGATGTGGCGAGTCGTGGGGACGTGCGGCCCCCGACACAGGTCCTTCCAACGCAGCTCGCTCGTCTTGGCGTCGATGTTGTCGTAAATGGTCAGCTCGCCCGCGCCCACCTCGACGCTGGCCTCATCGTCAGAGGCCGAGCCGCCCTTCAGGTCGATCAGCTCCAGCTTGTATGGCTCGGCGGACAGCTCTCCGCGGGGCCTCCTCCTCAGAAACCACGCGGCGGGAGAACCGTTGCCCCGCCTTGATGATCTCCTGCATGCGCTTCTCGATGCGCTTCAGATCGTCGGGGTGGAACGAGCCCTCGATGTCGAAATCGTAGTAGAAGCCATCCTTGATCGGCGGGCCGATGCCGAGCTTGGCCTCGGGGAACAGCTCCTGCACCGCTTGCGCCATGACATGCGCGCACGAGTGCCGCACGATCGCCCGGCCGTCTTCCGAATCGATCGCGACGGGCTCGACCACGTCCCCGTCAGCGACCTCATAGGCAAGATCTCTCAGCGCGCCGTTGACCCGAGCGGCGACCACCGGACGGTCGTCATCGAACAGCTCGGTAGTGGGAGTGCCCGCCGCCACGACGCGCTCAGCCCGCACGCGGGCGTGGTCGACGACGACGCGCACATCCGACACTGTATGCTCCTTGGTCTCAACGCAACGTGATGACGGGCAATGATGCTACGGGCCTGTCCAGCGGCCGCTCATCCCAGTATCCCCTAGTCAGCCAGCATGGTTTGGGCGCGCGCAACGGGCTCCGCCGCCCGGTGGCTGGCCACTGCGGCGCAGCAGGCAACAGAGAAAGTACCGGCCTCCGCAGCGGCTCATCACGGTGGGCGGGTGAGCCTGCTGCCCACTGTGGTGGAAGGGCTGCTCCTCGATGTGGTCGCCGACGGGTTCGCCATCTACTGCTGCGGGCCCGAGGTGGCGCCGCAGGCGCTGGTTTCCTGCTACGAGTGGGAGCAGTGCCTGGATCTTCTTACCATCCGGGACTTCGATCGGATTACCACGGCCCGAGTGCCGGCTCGGGGCAGAGTGGACATCTTCGCTCCCAAGGTTGTGGTCTGGGCTTATGAGGGTGCACCGCAACTGGCGCTGCGGGCCCTGCTGGACCTGGTGCATCCCGCATACCCCGACGCCCCCACCGCCGAATACCCGGCGCCAGCAGGCTTGCACGTCCCCCGCGCCCAACAACGTCCGATGACCATCCGGCTCCCCTGACCAACCCGGCCAAGGCCCGGCTGCTCGACTCGCCACCGCGATACCCGAACCGATGGGGGATGCCAGGGTGAGCGCGATCCCGTAGACCAGCACCTGGCCTGTGAGCAAGCCCGCTGACCCTGTAGGTGGCGATCTTGGCTAGATGCAGGGTGAGCGCGCTGGCGGCTTTGGTGCCGATGTACGAGTCAGCAGCCATTGGTGTAGGTCACCATTGTCGGACCGTGCGACATGCCGCCGTGACGGTGAAGGTGTGGGTACCGAGCGGGTCATCTAGTTATTCGCCTCACGCGGCCGATTGCGGCGCGTTCAGCGGCGAATGCCTCGGCGACGTGGGGGTCGCGATGGCGCCTACCGCGTCGCCAGATCCGTTCGGCCAGGCGGCGGTTGCCGTGTAGGGCGTGGAGGGCGCCGAGTCGGGCGAGTGCGGTGCCGATGGTGGCTGGGTGGGCACCGGGTTCGGAGATCGCGGCGTTGTACGCGTCTTCAGCCTCGTCGGGATGGTCGTACTGGTTGATCCGGCCCAGTCGTAGCGCCGCCTGTGCCCGGTCGTCTCCGCTGGTGAGCTCCAGCACCCGCGCGCAGGCCCGGGCCAGCACGGGGTTATCACCGAGCCGTTCGGCGAGCCTTGCCAGCTCGATGGCGGCGCGACCGCCGATCGGGGTGTCCTGAAGGAGCATGGCCTGTTCGAAAGCGTGCGCTGCGGTGATCGGGGCCGAGTGTTGTTGGATGAGGCCGAGGTTGAGCCAGGCCAGCGCCGCGACGGTCGGGTCGTCGCTGTCGGCGGCGAGGTGCCACAGCTTGATGGCTCGGTCGCGGTCACTGCAGGAGTACAGCTCGACCTGCGCCATCGCCATCGCTATCCGGTCCCGGATGCCCTCGCCCTCGCCTTGGTCCGCGGACAGGGCATTATCGACCGCGGTGCGGAGCTGGAGGCGCTGCTGGTCGTCGGGCCAGAGACCGCGCGTCCCGAATGCGGCGATGATCGGCAACAACCCGGCCAGGGTCGGCGGGCTCGCCGCCACGGCGGCGTCGATGAGGTAAGCGAGCGCGTCGCGGCCGCGACCGGCGCGGTCCAGGAGCAGTGCCCGCAGCACGATCACCTCATCGGCGCTGCGGTGGCGGGCCGCGAGGCGGACGGCGGCTTCCGCGTCATCGGGACGGCCTTGCACGGTGGCCAGGTGTGCCAGGCTGGTAGCGGCCCAGGCGGCGATCTCGGGCGGCGCGGCCTCGGACAGGTACTCCAGTAACGGCCGTGCGCCGGGAATCAGGCACAGCTTCCCCTGCGTGGCGAAGTGCTCCCCGGCAGCGATCAGCAGCGGGCGAGCCAGGTCGCGACGCTGGGTGTCGTCGGTGTCGGTCAACGACCGGAACAGCCGCTCCGCGCGTTCGTCGTCGCCGGCCGCGGCGGCCACCGACGCTTCCATCACCTCGGCCCGCACCGACACCTGCGGCAACGCCGCGCTCCAATGGGCGCGGACGCGGGCAAGCACCTCTTGAGTGGCGTCGAGGTCGTCGCGAGCCGCGTGGGCCGAGGCCAGCGCCAACAGCAGGTCCCCAGCGAAGGGCCCGTCATGGGCGGCGTACTGCTCAAGGACAGCCACTGCCTCATCACCACGGCCAGCCGCAACCATCAACTGCACATACCGCCCGGTGTCCGGGCCGTGAAGCAACGGCTGGTCCAGCAACCGACGGTACACATCGGCCGCGTCTGACAGCTCACCGCAGGCGGCAAGCATCTCCGCCAGGCGCCGACTGTACGACCCGTGCCACTCTCCGGCCGCCTCCACCGCCCGCCGCAAAGCGGCCACTGCCGCGTCGGTGTCCTCGTCCCGCCAGGCGAGGCTGGCCACAAGCCCCCATGCCTGCGCCCGCAACGACCCGTCACCGCCACTGAGGACCTCGTGCGCTAAAGCACGCGCCGCGGGCACGTCACCGTTCTGGGCGGCGTGGCGGGCAAGCCACAACATCGCAGGCGGTGACGCCACCGGATGCCGCAAAGCCGCCACGTCGGTGTACCGGCGTGCCGCCTGCTCTGGCTGGTCGCGCCACTCGGCGAGCTCGGCCAGCCGCAGCGAGGCCAGCGCCGCCGCATCCGGGTCGTCACCGTCCACGGCGAGCCGATACGACGCCTCGGCCGCATCGAGATCGGCCGGGCTCGCCCCGCGATCATCATCGCCCTGGACCACCCGCTCCAGCGGTGTGAGCACACCAGACATTACCGCCGCGCGGTGGCGCTTCCGCCACAACCGCGAACCGACCGGGAACACCACCCCATACACCGACCGGTAGTTGCCCTGCCCGTCGCACTCCAGCAGTGCCGGGTCCTGCATCGCCCACTCCAGAGCCGCGCTCACCTGGTCCGCGTCGTCCATCACCTCAGCGCAGATCCCCCACAAAGCCATCAGCCGCCGCGCCTGCGCACACAACACCCCCGGCGCGCGCCACCCCCGCGGGTCCACTCGATCCCAGCACAACGCCGCCATCACCAGAGCACACGCCAAGGGCTCATCATTCCGCGCCCGCGCCAACCTCACCTCTGCACCGTCGTGCCTCTCGAACAATTCAGTGAGCTCATCAACCATCCTCGGCACCGACCTCGACTCCTCAGCCACAAGGCGCGAGGCTACCGCCACCTCAAACCGGGCGAACTCGCGGAAGCTCAGCGCGGAGTTGATGCCGCAGTTGTCCATGGCCTACTTAAGCTCGTGCGGCCGCCGGCCTTTCGGTTCGAAGTGATGGGGGAGTGTCCGCGCCCGGGGCAACGTGCTACCAGTACGCGTCTTCTCCGGCGCCGACTCGTGACAGGTCGCATCACAATCGGATGACACCGGCTCGTTGTGTAACCGAGGTAACCGACTACGCCCACACCACCGGTCAGGCTCACTCTGCACCGCCGATATCCGGCCGTGGTGGAGGAAGGAGTCGATCGTGTCTGCAACCACTCACCCCACGACGTTCTTCTCGGGGCTGATATCCCGGGCAGTGAGTGGGGCCCTCGCCGGGATCGCCGGGGGCATCGTGTACGGCATGCTCTTGGTGGTGATGGGCATGCTGCCCGTGGTCGCCATGCTGGTCGACAGCGAGAGCGCCGTCGTCGGCGGACTCGTGCACCTGGCCATCTCCGCCGGCCTCGGCGCCCTGTTCGGCGTGGTTGTCCCAGCCACGAAGCTCGGCGCGCTGCTGGGCGCCGGCGCTGTCTACGGCGTGGTGTGGTGGATCCTGGGCCCGATGGTGATCTTGCCCGTGCGGCTGGGTATGCCCCCATTTATGGTCGACGCCGGTGCGTGGATGATCCTGATAGGCCACGTCATCTACGGCCTGGTCACCGCCGCGGTCCTGTTCGGGATTCGGCGCTACGCCCGCTCGACCTAGCCAACCACCCCCGATACGTCACTGCCACTTGGGGTGTCGGCAACCCCCTACCTGCTAGACGGCAACCCCCTACCTGCTGGACAACGTGATAATCTTCCTTGGCAGCCCCGAGCTCGACGAGCTCCTGCGCCGGCTGGACACAGCCGCGACGACAGGTGACGATGAGTGACCTGATGCCGTCAGCAGAACTCCCGGCCGGCGAGTCCTACTGCCTGGCCGAGGCCGCCCTCTTCCGTGGCCTGTCCCACCGCGATATGGCCGACCTGGGGGCCCATGCCCCGCTGCGCACCGTCGCGGCGGGGCAGATTGTTTATAACCCGCTGCAGCCTACGTCGGTGCTGTTCATCACCAAACGTGGCCGGGTCAGGCTGCACCGCCTCGCATCGGACGGCCGCAGCATTACCACCGCTGTGCTCGGTCCCGGCACCGTGTTCGGTGAGATGGACCTGCTCGGTTTACGGATGCGCGCCACTTGGGCCGAAGCCCTCGAACCCAGTGAGCTGTGCCTGATGAACCGCACCGAGGTCCGTGAACTGCTGTTCACCGACCCGCGCATCGCGCTGCGCATCGCCGAGCAGCTGTCCAACCGGCTCGCTGACCTCGAGCAACGCCTCACCGACCTAACCTGTAAGGCCCTCAATGAACGACTCGCCGCCACCTTGTGCCAGCTCGCCCGGCACACCCCAGCCGAACCCATCCGGCTGACCCACCAGCAACTCGCCGCCCTGGTCGGAGCCACGCGTGAACGCACCACCACGGCACTGGGCGAACTCGCCAAACACAACCTCATCGGCTTGCGCCGCGGCAAAATTCTCATCCACGACCAGGCGCGACTGGCCGCCCTCGCCGACGGCGCGAGCACTGGCTCGTGACCGTCGTCATGCACCAGCGAGAACCGCTGGACCTGCATCAGGTGGACGACAATTCATGCTTGACCTGTGTCGCTGCGAACATGCTGTACGTATTAGGGGTCACCGATGCCCCGGACACGCGACGGGTTGATCGCGAGGCTGGTCGGGAGCCGGGCTGCGGAGCACAGCGCGCCGAAACCAGGCGTTTCCTGCTCCAGCAAGGCCTGTCCCTGCACATGGTGTGTGCCTACGAGCCTGAGCGGTTCCTGCAAGAGGGCTTCGATTACCTGAGGCACTATTACCGCCAGGAGTGGGACCCGTCGTGGGACGAGTACTGGACACGGCATCGGCTGGAGCGGCATCACCGCGAGTGTCTTGTGACGCAAGAATTGAGCACCTTCGGCACAGGGATGCGGACTGAGTGCCGTCAGCCCACGCTCGCCGACATCCGCGGCGCACTGGACTGCGGCCGCCTTGTGTGGATCTCTGTCGACAACGACTGGGACGAGGTCGACTGTCACGCGGTCCTGGTCTACGGCCAGCGGGGAAACGTGTTCGACATCTACTCGCCGGAGGTCTCACGGGGCTGCCTGCAGCAATACCGCCGTAGGCGACTGGATACGGTGTGGCTGCGCAGCGAGGGCATGACCGCTGCCTGGCGCTCCGGGGGATCACCGCACCAAGGAGCGAACCGACACGGCCGAGGAGTCCGGGAGGAAGGCCTGCGAGGTGCGGGTACGGCAGGGTGAGAGCGTAGCGGCACTCGAGCCGGCGTCAGTGGCGGCTCGACGGCTACTGCCGGCGGGCGCGGGCGCGCCGCTTTCCCTCGTGCATCGCCTGTACCCGGGCGACCGGGATGGCGCGGCCTTCCTCGATCAGGTCCGCGGGCAGCAGCTGCGGCTCGGGCATCAGCTCGTGCCACGGGTCGCCGTCTGCTAACAGCGCGGCGGCGGTGCGGATGGTGAAGTCGCCCGGGACAACGCGGTCGAGCTCGTCCCATGTCACCGGGGAGGACACTGGTACGCCAGGGCGGGCCCGCGGGCTGTAGGCCGCCACCACGGTCGAGCTGCCGGAACGGGTGGAGTCCAAGAACACTTTGTCGTCGCGGTCCTCTCGAATGAATGCTGTCGTCGCGACGTCGGGGGCGAGCCGTTCGGCCCGCGCGGCGAGGGCCCTGGTCGCCGCCGCCGCATCCTCGATTCCCACGCGGTCGTCGAGCGGCACGAACACGTGCAGGCCCTTCGCCCCGCTGGTCTTGACCGCGCCCGCCAGCCCAGCGTCGGTCAGGGCCTGCCGCACGAGTTGGGCCGCGCGGACGACGTGCGGGAACGCGTCGCCGGGCGGCGGATCGAGGTCGAGCACCATGTGCGTTGGGTGGCTCGCCCCGTCGCGTACCAACGTTGGGTGGTATTCGACAGCGCGCTGGTTGGACAACCACAGCAGCGTGCGCCGATCGTCGCACAGGGCGTAGGTCACTTCGCGTCGGGACGCCTCGGCCCACACGGTGGTTGTCCGCACCCAGTCCGGGGTGTTTTTCGGCACGTTCTTCTGCATGAACGGCTGCTGGCCGGGCCGCACGCGGATCACCGACAGCGGCCGGTCCCGAAGCACGGGCAGGATGCGATCCCGGACGGCGTCCAGGTAATCCACCAGGTCCCGCTTGGTCGCGTCCGCGCCGTCGAACAGGGGCTGGTCGAGGTTGGTCAGGCCGACCCCGGCGCGGTGCTCAACGGCGCTCGCGCGGCTGAGCCCCGGGCCGCCTTGCAACCGTGATCGGGACATCCGTCCTCCCGTGTCACACGAGGATCGTCGAGTCCCTCCTACCACCTCAGCGGTACGACGGCCAGATGAACGGCGTCCGCGCCGCGATCGGCGATTTGTGTGGAGTGCGCAGAGAGGACTGGAAGCGGCCGACGGCTAACGGCCACACGTGTCGCTCGGATACTCCAATAGCGTGGGGCCGCGTGTCCCTGCACAGGCTCCACTGCGGACTAGCGAAAGGCGGACCTGACGTTGCGGAGGTAGACCTTGGCCGAGCATCGTGATCAGATCGTCCACGCCATCGAGAACTGAGGGACTGTCGGAAAGCCGTGACCAAACGGGGCACCTACCAGCAGATGCGCCGCCCGGCCGGATAGTCTCAGCGTGGCGCACGCTCCAGGGGGTAGCGCGGCGGATGATTGTGGCTGCTGATTGGATGGCTCTGTGGGCAGTTTTCGTGGATACTTCGCAGGCGGTCAGACACCGTCGCGCGCCACCCAGCGATGAAGGTTCGCACCAATGTCGATGAGGCACGATGCGGTGTTGCGCCTGGGGTGGCGATGTACGTACTATTCGTCGAAAATTTTCTTTTCAGAGAGGAATTCCGGTGAGTACGCAGGTCGAAACGCGTGAGTTCGAGGCCGAGGCGCGCCAACTCTTGCAGTTGATGGTCCATTCGATTTACTCGAACAAGGATATCTTCCTGCGGGAGCTCATCTCCAATGCGTCCGACGCGTTGGACAAATTGCGGTTGGAAGCGTTCCGCAACAAGGACCTGCAGGTAGATACTTCCGATCTCCACATTGACATCGAGGTCGACAAAGAGCGGCGCACGCTCACCGTGCGGGACAACGGCATCGGCATGTCACGCGACGACGTGGTGCAACTCATCGGCACCATCGCGAAATCCGGTACGGTGGAATTCTTGCGCAAGATCAAGGAGTCGAAGGATGCGGCGGCCTCGCAGGATCTCATCGGGCAGTTCGGTATTGGTTTCTACTCCAGCTTCATGGTGGCCGACAAGGTCACGCTGCTGACGCGGCGCGCAGGAGAGAGTCAAGCCACCCGCTGGGAATCCAGCGGTGAAGGAACCTACACCATCGAGTCGGTCGACGACGCGCCGCAAGGCACTGCGGTCACCCTGCATCTCAAACCGGAGGACAAGGAGGACAACCTCTTTGACTACACGGTCGACTGGAAAATCAAGGAGATCGTCAAGCGCTACTCCGACTTCATCGCATGGCCCATCAAGATGGAAGTCGAGCGCACGGGCAAGGATGACAAGGTCACGCGCGAAATCGAGACCCTCAACTCAATGAAGGCGCTCTGGGCGCGTTCTAAGAACGAGGTCAAAGAAGATGAATACAAGGAGTTCTACAAGCACATAAGCCACGACTGGAACGATCCGCTCGAGATCATCCGCATGAATGCGGAGGGGGCGTTCGAATACCAGGCGCTGCTATTCATTCCGTCCCACGCGCCGTTGGACTTGTTCATGCGGGATCGCAAGCGCGGCGTCCAGTTATACGTGAAGCGCGTGTTCATTATGGACAATTGTGAAGCACTCATGCCGGAGTATCTACGCTTCGTCAAAGGCGTGGTCGATGCGCAGGACTTGTCGCTTAACGTATCCCGAGAGATCCTCCAACAGGATCGTCAGATCCAGATGATGCGCCGACGCCTAGTCAAGAAGGTGCTGTCGACGGTGAAGGACATGATGACCGACAACGTCGACCGTTACAAGACGTTCTGGAAGGAGTTCGGCCGCGCCGTCAAGGAAGGACTTCTCAACGACTTCGAAAATCGAGACACGATCCTCGAAATCGCATCGTTTGCATCGACGTACGACGCGGAGCAGTTGACCACCTTGCGTCAATACGCGGAGCGCATGAAGGAGGGGCAACAACACATCTACTACATGACAGGAGAGTCGCGGCAGATAATCGAGAGCTCGCCACATATGGAAGCCTTTCGGGCCAAGGGATTCGAAGTGCTACTTCTGACCGATCCGGTCGACGAAATGTGGGTCGAGTCGGTCCGCGAATTCGACGGCAAGCGGCTCCAGTCGATCGCCAAGGGACAGGTCGATCTCGATACTGAGGAAGAGAAAAAAGCTGCCGAACTCGAACGCGACCGACAGAAGAAGGACTTTGCTGCCCTCCTGTCCTGGATGACGGACAAATTGCAAGAGGACGTGAAGGAAGTACGGCTGTCGTCGCGGCTTACCACCTCGCCGGCCTGTATCGTCGGAGATTCCTACGACGTCACGCCAACCCTAGAGAAGATATATCGCGCCATGGGGCAGGACGTGCCGCGCATCAAGCGCATCCTCGAACTCAATCCCACACACCCACTGGTGAGCGGACTACAGAAAGCTTACGACGAGCGCAAGGATGACACCGGACTAGCGGAAACAGCCGAGCTTCTGTATGGGATGGCCCTCCTTGCAGAGGGCGGTGAATTGAGTGATCCGTCACGTTTCATACGCCTACTGGCGGATCGGCTGGCGCGGACGCTATGAAATAAAGAAGTAGATCGGTCGCCCTGCCGGCCAGAGGGGTGACCGCGGCCGCAAACGTCGTAAACGTGGCGTCTCAGCCGCTGACGCTGGCTCGTTGAATCCACATGCTGCCACCCAGCAGCGAACGATGCCCTGCCACTGCCATAGCGCGGTCCACGAGTTCCGGCCACCGCCAATATGCGTAAGCGGTGCCGAATAACACCTGGAACTGCGAGTTGAACATTAGCAGCGCCCGGAGTAGATACTGCTCGTTCCAGCTGCGGTTCTCACTGAGCACCCACTCCTTGGGGTATTCCTGCGGCAGAAAGATGTCGTGGATATGGATCCGGACGCCCGGCCTCAACCGAGGGATGACCTCGAAGTACAGAAAGTTCACGTCGCTGCCGGTCTTGGCAACGTGTGAGGAGTCGATGAAGAGGATGTCACCGGATTCCAACGCGCCGAAGGTTGCCAATGGCACATCCTGAACCTTGGCCTGGACAAGTCGGGAGATGCCGGGCACGCCTGCGGTCAGGAACGGTCTCGGATAGGGCTCGACGCAGGTGACGTCTAGCGAGCCGCTGAAGTACCGTCGGTTGACGTCTGCGATCAGCAGTGACGAAAAGCCACAGCCGACCTCGATCAGCCTTTTCGGTCGCCATTCCCGGAGGAAGACGAACAACGTGCACGCGTCGAACCACTCGAACTGGCCATTCGTGCTGAAGAATTGCGCCGCACCTGAGGTCTCCGGCAGCTCGTCTGGATAGTCGTAAGCGCCGATGTGCCGGGGGAATATTTCACGCAGGACGTGCCCATGCATCGCGTCGTTGAAGTCGACGCCGAGCACCTCCGTTTGCTGGGGCCAAAGTTGACCCACACGGCCCGCCAGTTCCCGAGGATCCGTGACGGGCGAGTAGAAGTGGCCATTCGGATGAGATGCCTCGATCACCGTTTACACCTGCCGACGAAGAAGAAGCTGCTGTCCTGCCGGGCCAGTGACGACAGACTGCACCTCCTTCACGGGTGCCAGGTAGCGCATGCCCGGCCGTGCCCATACGCTCAAGGCGTCTGTCGGCTGCTCTGCCACCGGGCGGTCATGTCAGCCATCACGGCATGCCTACCATGGCATATCCAGCGACTGCGCCGGGCAGGTGCCGTCTGCTTACCAGACAGCACTAGGCTCGGCCGGTAGGGAATGCGGGCCATGATCCCGCACCGGGAAGAGGAGGCCAGCATGGCGATCGATCCCCAGACCACCGCCGTCGTGCTGATCGAGTACCAGAACGACTTCACCTCCGAGGGCGGCGTCCTCCACGGCGCGGTCGAAGAGGTGATGGACAAGACCAACATGCTGGCCAACACCAAGCGGGTGGTCGACGCCGCCCGAGCCGCCGGTGTGACGGTCATGCACGCCCCCATCACCTTCGCTAAGGGATACGGCGAACTAAGCGCTCACCCCTACGGGATCCTGAAGGGTGTTGTCGACGGCCAGTGCTTCGTGAAGAACACCTGGGGGGCCGCCATCACCGACGAGCTGGCACCGCAGGAGGGCGACATCGTGATCGAGGGCAAGCGCGGTCTGGACACCTTCGCCAGCACCAATCTCGATTTCATCCTCCGCAGTAAGGGGATTAGGACGATCGTCCTCGGCGGTTTCCTCACCAATTGCTGCGTTGAGTCGACGATGCGGACCGGCTATGAGCACGGCTACCAGGTCCTCACGCTCACCGATTGCATGGCGGCGACGTCGCTTGAGCAACACGACAACGCCATCGCCTACGACTTCCCGATGTTCTCGCAGCCGACGACGTCGGGCGACTTCATCGCCGAGCTCGCCTGAACCGATCCCGGTTTCTCGATCTGGGACGGGCCTGGTGCTTGTGGTACGGCTGGCCCGTGAGCTGTGGCTGTTTGCCGCGCCGCGGCGGCGGCGCGAGTACGTCGATGTGCCGTATGACGGTGATGCGTCGCTCGGGCATGTCGTGCAGGCGCTCGGCGTACCGCTGACCGAAGTCGGTGCGCTGCTGGTCAATTGCGTCCCTGTGGATCCGGCGTACCGTCCGCGCGCCGGAGCCACGGTCGAGGTCCGCCCGGTGGCGCGACCGCAGCGGGTGCCCAGGTCGACCGGCTTCCTGCTCGACGTCCACTTAGGGACCCTCGCCCGGCGGCTGCGTGTGCTCGGCGTCGACACTGTCTACTGCAACGACGCCGATGACGACGCGTTGCTCCACCAGGCCGCGAAACAACAGCGAGTGCTGCTCACCCAGGACCGCGGACTGCTCATGCGGCGCGCTCTCTGGGCCGGAGCGTACGTCCGTGGCAGGCGACCGGGTGAGCAGCTGGCCGACGTCCTGGACCGGTTCACGCCCCGGCTCGACCCGTGGACGCGATGCACCTGCTGCAACGGCGAGCTGGTCAGCGTGCCCAAGCATGAAGTCGCTCACCAGCTTAAACCCGGCACCCGACGGTGCTACGACAGCTTCGCCCGGTGCCGGGCGTGCGGTCAGGTGTACTGGCACGGCGCGCACAGCCGCCGCCTTGACGCCATCGTCCGGGCCGCTCGCTCAGTAGGGGTCACGCGCTGCTCCTGATGCCACCTCAAGATGATTCGACAGTGGGTAGTGACGGGGCGCAGCTTCTGACGGTTTGATGGACGGCATGGACGATTCCGACCACAACGGCCAGTCCAGCCTGCCTGCCGTGGCCATCCCGGGACCCGTAATGCGCTGGGCGGAGCGGCCACCAACACGATGGCACTCCAGCAGGCTGCCCGATCGGCTGCGCCGCGCGAGCCGCCACCCCGCGGTGGCTGGCTCGCTGGCCACCGCTGCCGGGCTGATACTCCATGCCGGTCTGCGATGGGCCCTCACTTCACAGGGCCGATTCGCAGGGCTTGCCGGATCCGCCATTACCCCGACGCCCTCGGCGGTAACCAACGGCCGGTCACTGGTGCTGTTCAGCCGCACCGTCGTGGTGGAGACCTGGACCGTGCGCCGCCGCTGAATTCAGCTGCCCTGCTTGGTCTGGCTACTGCGCACTGTGGAGCTGTCGATCTTCCACCGACCGTCCTCGGTGACCAGACCATAACTGGTCTGCTCCTCGACGATCCTGCCGTCCTTGAAGAGATATTCAATTGTCGCGTCCACCGTGCCGCCTTGCTTGGCGGAGACGTCGAAGACCCTGACCCGCTGCACAGGGTTCCAGAAGTTCTGATACCCGGTGAATCCACCGGCGTGGTTCTGCTGATAGTCCGCAGTGAGCCGTTCCCAGGCCACCGGCAGGTTTTCCGGCATCAGCGCGTAATAGTCGGTAATCGCCTGCTGCAGCTGTTCCGGCGTGTCCTGGGGACTTGGCGTGTCTTGGGGACTATCCGGGACAGCCGGGGCCGGAGCGGGTGTGGGAATCACCTGCGTCGTGTCGTTCGGTTCTGGTGGGGATGGAAGGGGTTGAAGGCTTTGCGGAGGGACGTCCGAGGTGATCGCGGGGGCGGCGGCATTATCACCGGTGACCCTGATTTGGCTCACCAGTACAGCCACCAGGACGCCTGCAGCTAGCAACATGACCGCCACGACGCCGGCGAGGAGTCTCCGGCGCCTTGGCCATCCGTCGCCATCGCGCTCGGTCGGCGGCTGACCGGCTGTGGCGTCCACCTCGGTGGGCCTCGCCGGGCTAGTCGTCTTCTCCGGTGGGGACGACCAGACGGGAATCTGCTTCGTCCTCGGGACCGGTTCGAGGGGTGGGTCGTTTCGACGTGGTGGCGGGGCGGGGACGGGCGGACTGCCTTCGGGTCCCGCCAGGTCAGCGGCGAGCGTGGCGAGCGCATCCTGGGCCTGTTGCATGGTGGGGCGTTGTTCGGGGTTGCGCTGCAGCATGCGCAGCAGCAGAGGAGTGAGCGGCCCGGACTGTCTGGGCGGAGTGATCTCGCCCGAGGCCACGTGGTGCAGCAGGGCAATGGCGTTGTTGTTGAGTCCGAACGGCGGCGTGCCCTCAAGTGCGGTGTAGAGCGTGGAGCCCAGAGAGAACACGTCCGACGGGAAATCGGCACTGTTACCTTGGGCGACCTCCGGGGCCAGGTAGGCTGGCGTCCCGGCCAGGATCCCCGTGGCGGTCACGGTGACATCACCGACGGCGTGGGATATGCCAAAGTCGGTGATCTTGGCTGTGCCGTCGTCAGCCAGCAGCACGTTGCCTGGCTTGATGTCCCGGTGCACGATGCCGGCTTTGTGCGCGGCGGCCAGCGCGGAGGCGATCTGGCTGCCGATCCTGGCGACCTTGTCGGGCGGTAGCACACCCTGTATGGACAGCACCGTTGCCAGGCTCTTGGACGGCAGGTACTCCATGATCAGACATGGTTGACCCTCGTGCTCTGCCACGTCGTAAACCGCGATCGCGTGCGGGTGGTGCAACCGGGCGGTGATACGCCCTTCCCGCATCGCCCGGCGGCTGGCCTCGTCAGTCTCGATGTCGCTTAGCTTCGACGGCAGCAACAGCTGCTTGATCGCGACGGTGCGCTGTAGGCGCTCGTCGCGCGCTTGCCACACCGCACCCATCGCCCCACTGCCCAGGCACGAGGTCAGGCGGTAGCGTCCAGCGATCAGCTCGCCCTCGTCGGTCACTGCCACCTCCGGGGTACTGATACGGCATCCCCGGCACTGACACGGGGATGGGTTCAGGACCATCATGCGCCATCCTGTTGTTCCTGTTTGGCTAGGTTGGCCTGTCGGCTAGGAGCAGCATCACTCCACGGCCCCGTGGCTCCTGCAGCTCACTGGCTTGTCTGCCGGCCGAGGTATCAGGAATACGACTGCGTACTCCCTTGTCTGAGGACGTATCCGCGAGGGCCGTGTCGTAGGTGGTGGGAGTCGCCGTGGCCCCTGACGATCGCAGCGCTGGCCAAACGCTTCGCCACCAAGATTGGGGGAGGCCGTGATGTTCGAGGGCACCCATGCCGGTGGTCCGCTGGCACCCGAGCTGAATGGCCCATCACGCCGGGCCCTCATCATGGCCGGGGGTGGGCTCAAGGTGGCGTTTCAGGCCGGGGTTCTCCAGGTCTGGTTGGACGAGGCCCGCGACGGCGGGGAGCGGCTGGAGTTCATGCACGCCGACGGCGCCAGCGGGGGAGTGTTCAACCTCGCGATGTGGTGCCAGGGGATGAGCGGCCACCGGATCGCAGAGAACTGGCGGCGCACCTCCCCGGTCCAATGTGGTCTGTCGGTGAACTGGCGTGGCTGGCTGCGCGGCGAATCGATCCTCACGATGCGGAAATTCCGGACCCGGGTGCTGCACGACACTTGGGGGCTTGACTGGCAGCAAATCCGAACGTCTAGCCGGTCCGCCACGTTCAACCTCTTCGACTTCTCCGGGCAGCGGCTGGTTACCCTGCCGCCCTCTCAGATGAGCGAGGACCTGCTGATAGCCGCGACATCCCTACCAGGTTGGTACCCGCCGGTGACCGTGCGGGAAAGGACGTATATCGACGGGGTGTTCGTCACCGATGCCAACCTTGAGGCCGCCATTGCGGCCGGTGCCAACGAGCTGTGGGTGGTCTGGACCGTGAGCACCGCCGGGCGCTGGCGCAACGGTCCGGTAGCCGAGTACTTCCAGGTGATCGAGGCGTGCGCCAATGGAGCGCTGCAACGCGATCTGGACCGGATTGCGCAGAGCAACCGGGCACACGCCGAGGGCAGACCCGCCCAGTACCCGCACCCGGTCCGGGTCGTCCCACTAGTCCAGGAAGTGCCGTTGCATTACCTGCTTGTCTTCACCCGTCGCAGCATGGCCGACGCCGTGGATCTCGGTGTGCGGCGGGCGAGACAGTGGTGCCGAGAGCGCGGTCTGGACGTCTGTCCGGAGCCTGGGCCGGCCACCGCCGGCGATCTCGCTGCCGTGGCAAAAGGACTCAACTTCCGGGAGCGCATGGTCGGGCCGGTCGCATTCGGCTGTTCCGACGCCCTTGTCGCGGCTCAGCTTGGTGATGCCCGCGGCGACGAGATGACGCTGCGCCTCAGGGTGGAGATCGATGACCTCGATGCTTTCTTCGTCGACCGCCAGCACCGGACCGTGGTCTCCGGATACGTTGACTGCGGGATCCTCGGTGGCGTGCTGCCTATCGAGCGCGGCAGCCTCATGCTGTTACCCGAGACCGGGCCCGGCCGGGCGACCACGATGGAGTACCGGCTCGACTTCGCCGACCGGACCGGGCGAGAGCTGACCCTGATTGGGATCAAGACTGTCCGTAACGATCGGGGGCTGGACCTGTGGCGTGATACCACCACGCTGAACATACAGCTTTTCCTTCGGCAGCAGGACCGCAACGGCACCCGAGCAGAGGACATCCAGACGCCGGTACTGAGCGGCCAGCTGCGGCTGTCTCCGCTGTCGTTCCTGCACCAGCTGACAACTTTCCACGCCACGGCCAACACACTGCTTGGCCGGGTTCGGGCGGTCCTTGCTTTCGACATCTTCTTCCTCCGCCGACTAGCGGAGATCTACCTCCGATCTCGTGACGCTGTACGGGCGCTGGCGCGGCCAGCCGCTGGCCGGCGCGCATACCGGGCTCCTCGCGGGAATGGGAGCATGGTCCCGGAGCTCACCGGGTGGCCGGCCGGGGAGCATCCGGACAATGCGGCGGTGTTCGCGCACAACGAGCGCATTATCCCGGCACCACCGGAGCGGGTGTGGGAGCTGATCGTGGCCGTTCAGGACTGGTCAAAGTTCTACGCCAACGCGCGGTTCGTTGCGCTGGGGGATCCCGCGCAGGAGCACTTGAGGCCCGGCAGTGTCTTCCGGTGGGTCACCTTTGGCGTGCCTATCACCAGCGAGGTGGACTCCTGTGAACCTCCCGTCCGGATCGGCTGGCGGTGGTGGGGCCGCGGACCGCGCGGGTACGACCTAGCGCACGGGTACCACGGCTGGTTACTCGAACCTCACGAGCGCGGTACCCGGGTCGTCACCGAGGAGACCCAGTGCGGATTCGGACCAGTGCTGCTGCGCCCGATCTTGCAGTGGCTGCTGCCGCTCGGGCACGACTACTGGCTGCGCCAGCTGGCACGCCGGGCGAGCCGCCCGCCGCAACCGACAGGAGTGGGGAAGGCTGAAGCCCTAACCTAGGGCTCCCACCGGGAACCTAGGGTCGTCACCAGGGTTTGCTCGGATCTTGCTTGGACGCGATCTCCCTAGCGTCGGCATCGAGGCGAGATGAAGGAGCACCCCGATGTCGTCACCGGCGAGCACACAAGTCCAAGAAAGCACCGCCGACCTGCTGCGAGCAGCCGGCGATGGTGACCCGCTGGCCTGGGAGGAGTTGATCCGCCGGTACGGCCGCCTGGTGCGGTCCACCGTGGCCTCGTTCCGGCTGCAGCAGGCCGACGTCGAAGACGCCGTGCAGAACACCTGGCTGCGGGTGATAGAGCGGATGCACACGATCAAGGACCCGGAGTGCCTGGGGGGCTGGCTGGCCACGACGGCCAGTCGGGAGTGTCTCGCGCTGATCCGGCGCGGGCACCGAGAGGCACCTGATGACGCCGCCGCCCAGCAGCTGGTCGCAATGGACAGTGAGCCAGATGCAGCGGTTGTCGCGAGCGAGACTCACCGGGCGGTGAACGCCGCCGTGGGGACACTGACCGGACGTCGCCAGCAGCTGATTGACCTGCTGTTCTACCAATCCGACTACAGCTACGCCGAGGTGTCCCGAGCTACTGGCATGCCGCAGGGCAGCATCGGGCCGACCCGTCTACGAGTGTTGCAGGAGCTGCGGTGCGCGCTAGAGCAGCGTGGTTTCGGTCCTCAGTCCGGGGCCAGCCTTTGGGCCGGCAGCGGCAACTGAGCCAAACGGCCTTCGCTCAGGATGCGGATCAGCTGCGTCCGGGACCGGACCCCGAGTTTGCGGTAGATGTTGCTGAGGTGATATTCGACCGTCTTGACGCTGAGGAACAAAGCAGACGCAGCGGTGGCGTTGGTCAGGCCGCGCTGCACTGCGAGGGCGACCTGGAGTTCTTGCGGGGTGAGCTGTAGCTCGATGATGTCGCCGTGAGCGGGTGCTGACCCGCCGCTGGATACCAGCTTGGTGCGGGTTCGTTTCGCCCACGGTGCTGCACCCAGGCGTTCGAATAGCTCCAGTGCGCTGTGCAACTGGATCCGCGCACCGGCCCGGTTCCGGTTGCGGCGAAGGCGGGCTCCGTAGGCAAGATGAGTCCTGGCGTGTTCGAAGGGCGCCGTATCTTTGGTGTGCCAGTGCAGGGCCTGCTCGAACCATTCCGCGAAGTCCCGGGGTTCTAGCAGTCCATGGCAGCGTGCGGCAGCCGCCCGCGCCCAGAAGTGCTCAGCGCGTGCGGCGAGGTCATCGAGTTGCGCCAGCTTCTCGGTTGCCTGGTCGGGCCGGTTGGCTCGCGCGTAGGCCTCCACGAGGTCGGGCAGGATCTGCAGTTGCAGGTGCGGCGCTGCCTGCGGGGTCGCAACCCATGCCTTTTCGAGTGTGTCGACTGCGTCGTCGGGATGGTTCAGGCCCAGTTCCAGGAGACCCACGGAGGCCAGCGCGTGTGCCGTGGTGGCGGCGTGGCCGCCAGATCGTGCGGCAGCAACGGCCTGCGCGGCGTGCTCGCGGCAGCTGGCCATCCCGAACCCGGCTTCGACCCTGGCCAGGGTGCTCAGGTTGTTAGGCAGCTGGGCCAGCCAACCGGTCTCGGAGGCAAGCTCAACTGCTTCATGCGCGAGCGCGAGCGCGGAGGTCCAGTCCCCCTCCAGCCACTCCAGCATGGCCATCCAGGGCAGCTGCATGGCCAGCAGGCCCGCGGCATTCACCTGGCGGCTGGCGTCGATGACGCGGGTGAGCAAGGGCCGTGCCTCGGCAGTCCGCCGCAGCGCCAGGTAACAGGCCCCGCTGATGGTGACCAGCTGGTGGATCTCGAACGGGTCTTCTGCGGCGAGCTGAGCTTGGCGCCGTCGCAGCAGCCCGTCGGCGCGTTCGGCCGCACCGGCCTGGGCGGCGGCGGCCGCCGCGAGGACGTCACAGCGCAGCGCAACATGTTCGTCAGAACCCGCCAGCCGAGCCGCCCGCTCGACCCCCGTGGTGATCGCGGGGATGTCATAGTTGAACAAACTGGCCTGGGCCCCAGCCAGATACGCCCGGGCTGCCACGTCCGGGAGCCGGTCTTCGATCCGCTCGGCGAAATCGAACAGTCGGGCCCGGCTGACCTCGGGAGCCAAGCCCCACACCGCCAACCGGTGCTGCTCGCACTCGGCGACTGCGGCGACGGTGGGGTCGTCGGTCCATGTACGGGCTTCGTCCAGCAGGTGCATTGCCTCCTGCACCAACCCTGCCGGGACGGCGGCGGAGGCGGCCGCGAGCAACCGGCGGGCGCGTTCGGTGCGGCTCGGGCTCAGACCGGCGGCCCGCTCGAACGCGCGGGCGGCGACGGCGTGGCTCAATCTGCTGCTGGCGGCCTTGCCGATCCGCTCTAGGGTGGCTGCGACGTCCTCGTCCGGCGTCACGGTCGCCGCCGCGAGATGCCAGGCCCGACGCTCCTCGGCTTGGGGTGCCGCCACGCTGTTCAAGGCGACGGCGAGCTGGTGATGAGCCCAGCGGCGCTGCGACGGCGAGGCTGCCTGGTAGACCGCGCGGCGAATCAGGGGATGCCGGAATGTCAGATGACCGTTGCCGATGCTGACCAATCCGGCGGCCTCGGCTGGCTCCAGGTCAGCCAGCGAGCCACCAGCCTGCCGCAACGCCTGCTCCACCAGGTCGGCGTTTTCCAGGTCGCTGGTGGCGACCAGGATCAAGGCAGTGCGGGAGCGCGGCGGGAGGTCGCTGACTTGGCGCAGGAAGCCTTCCGTCAGCAAGGAGCCCATCGGCAGGGGTTCCAGGATGGGGGTCCGGCCGCTGAGCTGGTCTTCCGTGAGTTGACCGGGCAGCTCCAGCAGCGCGAGCGGATTGCCGCCTGTGTCGGCCAAAAGTCGCTTGATGACCTCAGGCGGCAGCTGGCGCCCGGCGCTGCGCGTCAACAGTGCGGTGGCGGCCTCGGCATCGAGACCTCGCAGCCGTAACTGCTCGAGGACTCCGAACCGGTCCGACCCAGGTGTGCCGTCGCGCACGGTGAACACGATGACGGATCCCTCTGCCCGCATCCGGCGAGCCGCGAAGACCAGGGCTTCGGCCGACGAGGGGTCGAGCCAGTGTGCGTCGTCGACAATGCAGAGCAGTGATCCAACCTGGGCCGCCACGGCCAGTAGACTCAACGTCGCGGCTGCGACAGCGAACCGGTCGCCAGCGGTCGGCGGTCCGAGAGCCAGGGCGCCCGCGAGCGCGGCGGCCTGCGGCTCCGGCAACTTCGGGAGCAGGTGCTGGACGGGCCGCAGCAGGTCAGCCAGGCCGGCGAACGGGATCGCGGATTCGGCCTCGATGCCGCGGGTCTGCAAGACAGCGGTGTCGGGGTGGGTGGCTGCCGTGCTCGCCATGCTTTCCGCGAGCGCGGACTTTCCGATCCCTGCCTCGCCGCTGATGACCAGGGCGGCGCTGTGCCCCTGCCTGGCGGCGACCAGTAGACTGTTGAGCTGCGTGAGCTCCTGCGACCGGCCTAGCAGCATTGAGCCATCCTATGGAGCACACAGGCCGGCCAGAAACCGTAAATTGCGGCTATAGACGTCGTCTTCTTCGTCGCCAGCCTGGTGATCGCCACTTACCGCTCGGCAGGCTGCGTAGTCGTAACACGTGAAGGTCGTCGCTCAGGACGTCCTCGGTATGGAAGAGCAGCGCGTCCAGGTCGTCGTGCACCGACAGATGACGGCCGCTGAGCCGGTCTACCTCGCCAGTAGCTATGCGGAGCAGCAGCTCGCTTGCGTGGTGCGGCTCCGCGCCTCGGCCGGCGGCAGGCTCCTCACGGACCCATTCGCGTTGCCGGCCTTGCGGCGAGTCCGTCGGCGCGGTGCTGGCCAGGGTCGGTTCGCTGAGCCCGATCGGCACGATGCCGGGATGAATGCTGAAGACACTGATCCCGTAGCGCTTTGTTTCGTAGCCGAGATTCTCGGTGAACTTGACGACGGCCGCCTTAGACACCGAATAGGCAGATGCCAGCGGCCAGCGGAACACGCCAGCATGGCTGGTCAGATTCACGATCCGGCCGCGTCGGCGTTCCACCATCTCTGGAAGTACCAGCCGGCTGCAGAGCACGACACTGCGCAGGTTGACCTCGACGGTGCGCCACCAGTCCTCCTCTTGGACTTCCCATGCCGGTCCGACCGGTCCGCTGATCCCGGCGTTGTTCACGAGCAGGTCGACGGGGCCGAGGTCGTGCCGCAGCTTTTCCACGGCGGTCGCGGCGGCCTCCGGGTCGCTGAGGTCCGCGCTGGCCGCCCTGGCGGTGCCGCCGGTTGTCTCGATCAGCTGCACTGACTCGGCGAGCTGGTCGGGGGAGCGAGCGATCAGGCCCACGGCGGCGCCAGCGCCGGCCAAGGCGAGCGCCAGCGCACGTCCAAGGCCGCGTCCACCGCCAGTGACCAGGGCGACTGAACCGGCCAGGTCCGGCTGCGTCGTCGCGGCGATCATCGGGACCCCGCGATTACGGCGCGGTCGCGCTCGATCAGGACTCGTCGCAGGTGCCCGAAGAGCTCCGGGGTGGTGAACATCCACCGGTCTGCCATATATAAAAGAGCACGCCGGGCCTGCCGCTGATACTCCCTAACCAGAAATGTCAGCTGGAGCCTGCCTAAAAAAGCGTGGATTCGTCCGCTAGTGCGCCCTCGATGACGAGCATCCTGCGCTTGGTCGCCACGCCGCCGTGCGCGGAGAAGCCTCCGTCCTTGCCGCCGGCTGCGAGCACCCGGTGGCAGGGCACAATCGGGGCAAACGGGTTGCAGCCCATCGCCTGCCCCACGGCTTGCGCTGAGCCGGGCATACCGAGCCGCTGCGCGATGTCGCCGTAGGTGAGTGTCTTGCCCGGCGGGATGGTGCGGGCGATGTCATAGACCTTGCGGTGGAAGTCCGGTACTTCTGTCATGTCAAGCTTGACGGTGGAAAGATCCGGCCGCCCACCGTCGAAAAGCGCGACGATGCCGTTCACGGCGTTGCGCACCGGGGGCGGCGGATCGGCGTCGGACGCATCCGGAAAGCGCCGGCGCATCCGGGAGCGCGTCTGGTGTTCGCTGCCTTCGGGCAATTGCGCGCCGACGATGCCGTGTTCGCCCCAGGCGAGGCCACAATGCCCGATCCCGGTGGCGAAGACCGTGAATCCTTGTGCCGTCATAATCCTGCGTACCCGTCCCAGTTGATCAGCCGCGGGCGGCCGTGATTCCCGTGCCTCCTGCATGGCCGCCGGGCCGCGGTCCATCCTCCGAATCCGTCAATCTCCGCTCTTGCTCCGACGGCCCGGTGGCCCGCGCCGGAGCGCGATACACCGTGCAGGTGAGCGTGGCACACGGGCAGTAGGCTCGAAAGCGTGCAGCTGCGAACGGATCCCGAGGCGTCTACTGGGTCTGGAGCCGAGATCGTCGCCGATTGCGCACAGCAGGCGCAGCGCGCCACTCCCACCCTGGCTACCGCGTCCGACAAAGCCATCGATGCCGCGCTGGACGCCATGGCGCAGCAGCTGACCGTCTCCGCCACAGAGCTGCTTGCCGCAAATTCCGCTGACATCGCCGCCGCCGAGCAGTCCGGGATGACCCAGGCGCTGATCGACCGCCTGCGCCTGGGTAAGGCACGGCTGACCGAAATGGCCGGCCAGCTGACCTTGCTGGCCAAGGTCCCGTTCCCGCCACGAGATCGGGTACTGGAAGATCGTCCGGACGGGTTGCGGCTGATCGAGCGTCGCCGCCCGGTTGGCGTGGTGGGCGCCACCTTTGAGGCCCGCCCCAATGTCACCGTCGATGTGGCCTCGCAGCTGGTGAAGTCCCGCAATGCCGGGGTACTGCGGACTGGGTCAGCGGCGCTGCGCTCCGCGCTGGCGCTGCGTGAGCACGTCATCGCGCCGGCGTTGGCGGACGCCGGTCTGGACCCGGGAGCCGTACAGCTGGTGCCCGACCCACGCCGGGACAGCGCCGTCGCCCTCGTACAGCAACCGGATCTGATCCCGCTGGTCATCGTGCGGGGCAGTGGAGAAACCACCCGGATGCTGGCTGCCGAAGGGGCCCGTCATGGGGTACGGGTGTTGGCACACGCCGACGGTGGCGGCGTGCTCTACATCGACGCGGCAGCCGACACTGCACTGGCCGTCGAACTGCTCGTGGCCGGGTTGGACCGGCTGGGTGTCTGCAATCGGGCCAACCTCATGCTGATAGATGCCGGTGCTCCGGACGGCTTACAGGATGCGCTGTTCGAGGCCGCCCAGCAGCGCGGGATCGAGCTGTCCCTGCCACCGCACGACCACCCGTTAGGGCACGAGTGGGCGCTGGACACCGGCCGGGAGGCGACGCTGACTGTGAGCCAGGTGGCCGGTCCGGGGCACGCCGCTCAGGTCGCAAACCAGGAGACCTCCGGACTGGCTGCCACGATCGTCACCAGCAACGAGGCCGCCGCACGTGAGTTCCTGGACAGCTACGCCGGCACCGGGGTGTTCTGGAACGCCAGCACCCGCTTGCTCGATGGGTTCAAGCTACGACGGGTTCCCGAGACCGGCATCAACCTCGACCGGGTGCCCGGGCCGCGTGGGCCGGTCACCTTCGCTGACCTGTACCTGCGGCAATTCGTGGTCATCCCGTATTCGTCTTGCGGATGAGACCCAGGTAACCGGCGATAGCGAGCGCGGCCAGTGTCCACACCAGGGTTTGGAGTATCCAGGTGGATGCAGTGAATGCTTGGCCAACTGGGGTGGACGTGTCGAAATCGCAACGGTCGCCGATACCCGCTGGGTCCAGCGGCAGGGTGCGGTCAATACCCACTCCGATCTGTTCGACCAGTGAGCATGGTGAATGGGGATCAGCGGCTTGACTAGTGTGCGCGGTGACGTAGCGGCCCGGGCCAATGGGGGTGTGCCCGGCGGCAACACCCAACCCCCCGGCGATCATTATCACCAGCAGGAGGGCGAGGACAGCGCGGCCGCTGCGGTAGCCGTATCCGGCGAGTGCGCCCCAGAGCCAGTGCGCGACTTTGATTGGCCGGCCACCGAGTTCGCCGCGGTGATAAAGGTCCTGCTGCTGGGCGATGAGGACTTTCCGGGCGGTAGATTCCTGGCCACTAGCTTTCAGCGCAGCGGCAAGCTGCTGGTAAGGCTGAGGTCGATAATCACGGGTGTGGTGGACGATCAGGTGCAACCATTCATCCCAATCCACCGCATGAAGTGACGTATAGACGAGGCCGGATAGCGTGAGCCGATGCGCTGGCGCGGCGCAGCTCGGCCTGTGGGCAGCACCGTCTGGGCACATCACATGGGCGGGCAAGAACAGGTGCTTGGCCGCGGCGTCCTCCAAGTCGAGGACAGGCCCAGCCGGGTTGGTCAGCTTCGCCTGGCTGAAGTTGAGTTGGCCACTGATGCGGGCGTCCGATAGCCGCACGGCGCCGTCCTGGCTGAGGCCGGTGGCGGTGAAGCCCTCGGCGAACATGTCGCTGTCAACCTGCAGGTGATCGCCGATGAGGGCACGGCCGGCTTGGTTGGTCAGCTTGGCGTGGCTGAGGTTGAGTTGGCCACTGATGCAGGCGTCTGCTAGCCGCACGGCGCCGTCTTGACTGTGCCCGGTGGCGGTGAAGCCCTCAGCGAACATGTCGCTGCTGACCTGCATGTGGTCACCGATGAGGGCGGGTCCGGCGGGGTTGGTCAATTCCGCGCGGTCGAGGTTGAGCTGGCCGCTGATGTAGGCGTCCGGTAGCCGCACCACGCCGTCTTCGCCATGCCCCGTGGCGGTGAACCCGTCAAGGAATACGCCGCCGTTGACGTGAAGGTGGTCGCCGATGAGGGCGGGCCCGACGGAGTTGATCAGCGCCGCGCCATCCAGGTTGAGCTGGCCGCCGATGTGGGCACCTGGCAGCCGCACCGCACCGCGTTCGTAATGTCCGGTGGCGGTGAACCCCTCGGCGAGCACCAGCCCGCCGTCGGCATGGAGCCCGTCGCCGATGAGGGCGGGCCCGGCTTGGTTGGTCAGCTCAGCGCCATTGAGGTTGAGTTGGCCGGCGATGTGAGCACCCGGCAGCCGCACCGCGCCGAGGTCGCCTTGCCCGGTGGCGACGAACCCCCCGCCGAACACATCACCGTTGACGTGGAGCCCGTCGGCGATGAGCGCGGGCCCGGCTTCGTTGGTCAGCCTCGCGCCGTTGAAGTTGAGCTGGCCCCTGATGTGGGCGCCTAGCAGGCGCACGGCACCGTAGTCGCCTTGTCCGGTGGCAGTGAATCCGTCGCCGAGCAGAACATCGCCGTCGACTTGGAGTCCGTCGCCGTCCAGAGCCGGGAGATGCGAACCCGCCAAGGTCAACCACGGCAAGCGGGCACTGACCAGCAGCACAGCGCGTTCAAAGAAACAGCTTCGCAACTCAAGCCCCACTGCGGCGGGAACATGGGTGAGATCAAGCGTTCCGGTGACCCGCGCCCCATGGACCCGCACGCCCAGGGGATCGAGGAACTCGCCGTTGCGTCCCAGCACCAGCTCCCGCAGGAACTCAGCACGGATCGTGTACCTGGGGTGGTCGATTGCTGCTAACTGCTCAACGGTGAGTTTGCTGCACTCGACCACGCAGCCCGATGTCAAGGTGTCGATGAGCGTGCGTTCTCTCGATGAGACCTCACTGAGACTCTTGCCCGCCACCACTGTCCAACCGTCGGTTGCCGCTAACGTTTCAGCCTATCGTCGCCGGATCTGACCCCGAACGGCTCGCCTAGGCTGCGCTCATGTCCGGCCGGCGCCTCGGGGTCATGGGCGGGACCTTCGACCCGATCCACCACGGCCACCTCGTCGCCGCGAGCGAGGTGCAGGCCCGTTTCGGGTTGGACGAGGTCGTGTTCGTGCCCACCGGGATCCCGTGGCAAAAGGATGAGCGTGAGGTCAGCCCAGCCGAAGACCGGTACCTCATGACGGTCATCGCCACCGCGTCCAATCCGCGGTTCTCCACCAGCCGGGTGGACATCGACCGCCAGGCTCCCACGGTCACCGTCGACACCCTCACCGACTTGCGCGCCCAGTTCCCCCACCATGAGCTGTTTTTCATCACCGGCGCCGACGCTCTGGCGCAGATACTGTCCTGGAAGCGGGTCGATGAGCTGTTCGACCTGGCCCATCTGGTCGGCGTCACCCGCCCCGGCTTCCACCTTGACGGCAAGCACCTACCTGACCGTGCGGTAACTCTGGTTGAGGTGCCCGCCATGGCGATCTCCTCGACGGACTGCCGCCAGCGCGTCAGGCGCGGCCTGCCGGTCTGGTACCTGGTGCCCGACGGGGTGGTGCAGTACATCAACAAGCGCGGCCTCTACCGCGGTAAGGCTCTTTGACCTGCATTAACCGTATCGTAGGTGCGTCGGGTACAACAGCGGTACAACTCGCCATCACTGGCCTGCCCTGGCGGCAACCGTTGACGGGCACGGTCCAAGCGCCGCATCGACGAGCGTTCGCGTCCGGTCAAGAGCGTCCGGCCACTCGTGCGCGTAGGTGTTTAAGGTGATCATCGGCGTGCTGTCCGAGTGCGAGCTGACGGTCTTCACCGCCGCGCCGTTGTGGATCAGTAGTGTTGCGAAGTAGTGGCGCAAGCCGTGTAGGCCGAAGCCGGCCGGCAGCCCAGCACGTCGGACCGCCACGCGCCACACAGCCGACCAGTTCGAACGGTGCAGTGGCAGGCCATGGGCGGTAAGGAACAGGAGCTTTGCCGGACGTTGCCGGACGTTGATGGATGTTCCGGGTGTTTGTCCGATCTTCGATGACGATTTCGCGAATCGGATACATCTCGACGTGCCGAGCAAGCGCGAGTTGAACGATCTCTGGCAGCTCGACAGTGCGTCGGCTGGTCTTCGTCTTGAGCTCACCGAGGTACGGCGGAACCCCCGGCATTCATTTGAGCTGCTGCCGCACATGGATTTCCCGGCTCAGAAAGTCAACCTGCTCAAGCTCAAGGCCGAAGATCTCACTCCCACGCAAGCCACATCCTGCCGCAAGGTAAGGGATGGGGGAGTACCTGTCTGAAATCTCATTAACGAGGCGATGGATTTGCTCTGGCTCCAGGATGAAGAACTCGCGATCCGGATCTCCGGAAGACGAATCCCAACGCACGGCGACGAGGCGATAATCTTGTCAACAGCGGCGGCAGCGAACATCGACTTCACGTAGCTGTAGACGAGATGGACCGTCGATGCGGATAGGCTTTCGGTCGTCGTCTTGACCCACGCACGAATGTGACTTGCGCGGGCGTCGGCTATCGGCAGGTGTCCCAGCACCGGCAGAATGTGCAACCGAAAAGCTCGCTCGACCATGTCAACAGTCGAGTCCCGGTGAAGTTGATACGCTCGCCACTACCCCGAAGGCCGCAATCGCACGATCATTTTGTGGCGGGAAATGGATCTCGTGGGCGGCAGGGTGGTGCGGCGGGTAGTGCTCACGTTGGACGCCACGATGAGTACCGCGACGGTGCTCAGTTGTCCCGAAGCCGTCGAGGTGGCCCAGGCGATCCTGGCGGCGGCCCGGTGAGCGCCCCGATGATCGAGCAGGGGCCGTCCACAGTGACCGGCCCTGCTGACGTTAACCCATGCCCGTCCTGCGGTGGCACCAGCGGTGTGCGGGTGAACAGCGGCGCATCTCCGAGGGTCCGAGCCTGGGCGTGCTCGGCGTGCCGGACAGAGTGGGCGATCGCGGTCGTGAACCCGCGCCCGTTTTTGGATCACCTCAGGGATAGCACGGTTGCTCCTGGACCGCTACCACGCTGCGAAGCCTGCGATTCCAACTACACCTCGGCGATCGCGAAATCACCAGCCGCCTTCTCCGCGCCTCCGTGATCTGAAGCCTTCTGGACAGATACCCAGGGGGCTTCAGATCAGTCACTGATGAGTTGCTGGGCGCGCTGGTGAGACACTCCGAAGAGGGTGCCGATGTCTCGCACGGTGATGCCTTGCTGGGCGAGTTCGCGGGCCACCTCGCGACGTTTGCGGCTGGCGGCGTCGAGGTCGTGGCGTGCCGCCTCGGCAAGTTTCTCAGCCGCAGCCAGTTCGGCGGCAAGGTCAGGGGCCAGCTCGGCGTGCACCTCAACCTCGATCTCGTCGGCAGGTTGCCCGGACATGAACGCGATGGCCTCACGGTGGATCTCGGCGGCTTTGGTGAGGCTGCGGACCTGCGATAGGGCGCCAGGAAGCTGGCCGCACTGCACCATCCACCAGCCTCCGGAGCGGCGCGCGGTCGCGGTGTAGCGGGTCACTTGACCCACCACCTCTCACCCAGGGCGGGCGAGTTGCCGGAAAATCGCCTCGACCAGTTGGTCAGCGATCTCGCTGTGGCGGGGGAGCGTGGTGGCGACGGTGCCGCAGCAGATGCCGGTGTGGCGGGTCAGCTCGTACATCTCGACATCGACTCCGGCTTTCTTGGCACCTTGCCTGATCTTCTTGATGACGGCTGACCGCTTCACTAGTTTAGTCTAGCCTGCCCTAGACACGCTATTGTTAGGCAGGCTAGACGCATGCATGATCTCCGCTGGTGTGGCAGCCTGGGATCGGTGAGGACCCCAGCCGCATCGGCGTGTCTTCCGGCAGGGAGGGCGTGGTATTCCGGCCAAGGTTGAGCAGCATGTCCACCACATCGACCGCTCGGGCACACGGCACTTACCACTGCAACGGCACATGCGCCGACGCCAGCACAGTCGTTCACTCCCTGGTCGCTGTTTGGGAAGAATTAACCGCGGTGAGCGCGGTTAATTCTTCCGAGATGACGATCACGAAGGCTTCTTCACGCACCAGCGCTCCAACTGCCGCTGCAGTAGTATTACGTCCCGGTTGAGCACCAGAAACGCCTACTCCTACGTCTGGGGTCAACGGGCCGCAGGTTCCAATCCTGTCGCCCCGGCCAACACCAGGCTCGCTGACGTTGGACAAAACACCACGTCAGCGGGCCTTCTTCATGCTCCAGAGTCGATCCTTCCAGGGTGGGCACCGCCTAGAGTTGTGGACCACGTCCGGTCGGGTTGTGGCTTGATCGGGGTGCCGTTGGTGGCGCCCCGCTGTGATGCTGGTGTTTTTCGGTGCGTTCCACCGACCGTCGATGCGATCGTGACCGGTGCCATTGCACACGGTTGGGTAGGCCGTCCCGTTCAAGCCCGGCTAGCTCAGCACCAGCGGCAATTACCGATGCTGTACTTAGGGCTAACAGCTACCCTCGTCTGGTCGTTGTTGTGGGATCCCACGCGAAGTGCGGTCGGGGCGATAATACCGAAGTATCGGACTTTCGGTGCCGAGGAGTTCGAGGGCGACATGACGAGCAAGAGTGGGTGCGAGGGTGAGCCCGCTGTGGGTTACCGCAATGTAGAGGCCGTGTTGGTCGGAGACCGGTCCGACGAGGGGATGGCCGTCGAGCGGTAGGGGTCGCACGCATAGCGACGCTTCCACGATCGTGGCCGACGCGGCTCCTGGGACGAGCATCCCGGCTCGCGTGAGAAGCTCCTGCGCACGTTCATCCAAGTGGTCATTCCCGCTGGCCATATCGACTTGAGCGTTAATGTCATTGGCCTCCAGAAGAAGCCGGCGCTCGCCTTTCGGGCGCAGATCGAGCTCAGGGGCGTGGATGACACGATCAGGCCGCGGTGTGATCCCGTCGATCGTGACGGTGAGGCCCTGTGTCCCCGATCCCGGTGTGGACGCACTGACGAGGGCCAGGTCGATGCCCAATGGTGCGAGCAGCTCAGGGCTTCGCCAACCTGCGCAGCACACAACGGTCGCTGCAGCGATTCGTTTCTTATTGGCAAGGCGCACGCCGGTTACCCGGTTCTGGCTAACGACGAGCTCACTGACTTCCGCATCGGTGATGAGTTTTACGCCGAGGGATGTAGCTCGGTGAACAAGCGCCTGCGCTGCCTCGCAACCACAGACGTATCCCTCATCGGGGAAAAACGCAATCTCGGCGTCCGAGGGGATCGTCACGCTCGGCTCCAGTCCCCGTGCGCGGGAGGCTGTGACCATCTCAGCCCCGTATCCCCACGCTTGGAGCCGATCCACCCGTTCGGCGAGTTCCTCACGCGCACGCGGCGATCTCGCCCAAGCAAGATTCCCGACCGGTTGATACCAGGAAGGCTCGCCGAACTCACCGGCTAGACGGCTCCAGTCGCGCATCGCCTCGACCGAAAAGTCGAAATAGGCACGCGGCTGCTTCTTGTTGGCGTTGAGCCATCCAAAGCTGGTGCGACTAGTCCCCAAGCCCGGACACGACCGGTCGATGAGAACCACGTCGCCGCCTCGCCGAGCAGCCAGCTGGTCGGCCAGGGCAGCACCAACAATCCCAGCGCCGATGATCACAGTCCTAGTCACCGAGGGCTTCCATGACCTGCGCATTCAGACCATCTCCTGGCTCAGCCGAAGCACCACGCAGCGCTGCGACGCCGCCGGCTCTGTGGGAGGCCATCGAACCACCCCTTGGGTCTTGGACAGCCAGACACCAGGACCTCACACCTATGCTGGTGACCGCCACCGCGTGCATTGCAGACATGGCGTGGTCAGGTGCAGCTGCGCCCCGGTACAAATCGGGCACTGCTGGAACACGGCCAGCGCGGGTTCAACCGGCGCGGCCTTCTCGAGGATCTCGCCGAGGCGTTGAGCTGTTCGGTGGCCGACTTGACCGGGCAGCCGTATCTGCCCGTGGATCGACAGAGCGCGGACGCCGCCGCGACCATTCCAGGGATAGGCGCCGTGCTGCATGACACCACCCTCGATGATGTACTCGACGTGCCAGCCCGAGATGTACTCGACGTGCCAGCCCGACCATTGCCGGAGCTGGTCCGCGCCGCCGCCCAGGCCAACGCCTACGCCGACGACACCCGCTACGCCATGGCCGGCCAGAACCTGGGAGCGGTACTGACAGAACTGCATGTGCACGCGGTGACGGGCGACTCGCAGCAGCGCCAGCAGGCGCTAGCCGCGCTGGCGGAGGCCTGCATGGTGGCCTATTGCCTCGCATACCGGATCGGTCATGCCGACTTGGCGGTGGTGGCGGCTCGCCGTGGCTTCGACGCCGCCTCGCGGGCGGAGCGCCCGGATCTGGTCGGTATGCTGGCGATGAGCCGGACGGTCGCGCTGATGCGTGTGGGCGCCCGTCGCCACGCGGCCTCGGTGTGCGCAGATGTGCTCGGCGAGATCTCGGCGTTGCCCGGCCCGACCGCGGATGACACGACGGTCGCCGAGGCGTGCGGGGATCCTACATCTGACGTCGGCCCTGGTCGCCGCACGCGACGGCCGCGCCAGCGATGTTCCCACGCATCTCGCGGAGGCTCGATCGCTGGCTGCCCACACCGGGGAGCGCAACCATCTCCGCTACCACTTCGGACCGACGAACGTGGCCGGCTGGGAGCTGTCAATCGCGGCGGAGAACGGGGGCGGGCCGGACGCGGCCGAGCGTTTCACTGCCGCAGCAATCGATCTGTCGGTGCTCGGCAGCAAGTGCCGGGAGGGCTATGTGCGTTTCGCGCTAGCCCGCTGCTGGGCACAGGCCGAGGGCTCGAGGGACGATGAGGCCTTGCGTGCGCTGGACGCTGCCGACCGACTGGCGCCCGTGGTTGTCCGCAACGACCCAATCGCCCGGGACCTTATGCTCACCCTGGACC
>JALZHU010000139.1 GCA_030860695.1 Actinomycetota bacterium | reverse complement strand
TGATCGCGCTAGTGGGCTCAGTGCTGATCTTCGTCGAAGCCTGGTGGGGATTCCGGCTGGTCCGCGAACCGGGCGGCGCCCTGCGGATCCGCCGGGGGCTGCTCACCACCCGGTCGGTGTCGCTGGTGGAGCGTCGACTGCGCGGCGTTGAGGTGGCCGAGCCGCTGCTGCTGCGGCTCGGGCGTGGGGCGCGGACAACCGCTGTGGCCACCGGGTTAGGAGGCCACAGCGGCCACGGCCGGGCCGCCCTGCTGCCGCCGGCGCCGCGAGGCGAGGCACACCGGGTGTCGGGTGCGGTACTAGCCGAGGACCCCTCCCCCACCAGTACGACGTTGCGCCGGCACCCGCTCGTGGCGCTGCGGCGGCGGTTAGTCCGCGCGGTGCTGCCGGTGCTGGCGGGATCCGCGGTGCTGTGGCTGGCTCCGGTGCCGGCCTGGGTACCGTGGGCAACACTGGGCCTGCTGCCGGTGACGGTGCTACTCGCGCTGGACGCCTACCGCAACCTGGGACACGCGCTCACTAACCGTTATCTCGTCAGCCGGCATGGTGCCGGACTGCGCGGCACCGTCGCGTTGCAGCGCTCCGGAGTGATCGGCTGGACAGTGTCGCAGTCGTTGTTCCAGCGCCGCGCTGGGCTGGTCACCGTGACCGCCACCACCGCGGCTGGGAATGGTGGGTATCACGTAATCGATGTCGCGACCGCCGAGGGGCTGGCCATTGCCGAGCAGGCGGTGCCGGGGTTGCTCGAACCATTCCTGCAGCAGACGCAGGCAGCGCCGCACACATACTAAGGTCGAGGGCGTGAACGACCGTCTGGTATGGATTGACTGCGAGATGACCGGGCTGGACGTCGGCAAGGACGCGCTGATCGAGATCGCCGCGCTGGTCACCGACGGTGAGTTGCGAGTGCTCGGCGAGGGCGTCGACGTGGTGATCCACGCTGACGACGCCGCGCTGGATTCGATGCCTGAAGTGGTGCGCGAGATGCACGCGAAGTCCGGCCTGACCGAGGCGGTGCGGCGGTCCACCGTGAGCCTTGCCGAGGCGGAACGGCAAGTGCTGGCCTATGTCCGCACCTGGGTGCCCGAAGCCCGCTCGGCACCGATGGCCGGCAACTCGGTGGCCACCGACCGGGCATTCCTGGCCCGCGACATGGCCGAACTCGACGGGCACCTGCACTACCGGATGGTTGACGTGTCGTCCATCAAGGAGCTGTGCCGGCGCTGGTACCCGCGGGTTTATTACGCGCAACCGGCCAAGGGTCTGGCGCACCGGGCGCTGGCCGACATCATCGAGTCCATCCGTGAGCTGGCTTACTACCGGCGTACCGTGTTCGTGCCCGCACCGGGTCCCAGCTCTGAAGAGGCGCAGGCAGCGGCCCGAGCCGTCGTCGGTCAGATGCAGGAGGGGTGACCGGAACCCGCTACCATGGTCAGCGCCGCTGGCGAGGCCGGCGCATGGTGGGTGTAGCTCAGTTGGTAGAGCACCTGGTTGTGGTCCAGGATGTCGCGGGTTCGAATCCCGTCACTCACCCCAGTTTTTACAACGCGCCGCAGCGGGCTGGCGTTAGAGTGCCGCGCATGGCAAGCGTCGAGGTCCACCACGAACTCACCGGACCGTCTGACTCACCGGTGCTTGTGCTGGCCGGACCGCTGGGGACCACCCTGAAGATCTGGGAGCCACAGGTCGAGGCATTCGCCGACCGATTTCGGGTGCTGCGCTATGACCATCGTGGACACGGTAGGTCTCCGGTCCCAAGTGGGCCCTATGCGATCGCGGACCTAGGTGCCGATGCGCTGGCGCTGCTGGACCGGCTGAGCATCGAACGTGCGGCTTTCTGCGGACTTTCGCTGGGCGGGATGGTTGGCATCTGGCTCGCCGCGCATGCTCCGGAGCGGCTATCGTCCCTGGTGTTATGCAGCGCCAGCGCCCATTACGAGGACCATGGGCCATGGATTGAGCGGGAAGCATCAGTTCGTTGGGCGGGCACGTCCTCGATAGCACCGGAGGTAGTCGGCCGCTGGTTCACTCCAGAATGGGCAGCGGCGCATCCGGGGGTGGTGCAGCAGGCGATCCAGATGATCGCCGAGACCTCAGATGAGGGCTACGCCGCATGCTGCGGGGCCATCGCCACCTGGGACGGTCGCCGACTGCTCGGCCGGATCAGCACACCCACGCTGGTGATCGCCGGTTCACAGGATCCGGGGACACCGGTCACCCCGCATGCCAAAACTCTTGCCGCTGCCATCTATAGGGCGAAGCTGGAAGTTCTTGATGCAGCACACCTGGCGATCATCGAGCAAGCCGAGCGAGCCAACCACCTGATCGCCAAGCACGTCACCACGGAATGATCGTTATCGAGTGCTGGTGCCAGCGCGGCTACTTGTTGCCTGATATCCACTGCCCCCACGGGATTTGCCAGTCGCCGAAGCCGTCCCACGGCTTGAGGTCGGGGCCGCCAGTGTTGACGTTGATGACGACGTCGCCCTTCTTCACGTTGTCAAAAAACCACTTGGCGTTTTCCGGTGACAGGTTGATGCAGCCGTGGCTGACGTTGCTGTTGCCCTGCTGGACGACTGACCACGGCGCGGAATGCACGAACTCGCCGCCGTTGGAAATGCGGATGGCCCACTGCACCCTGGTCATGTACCCGCCGGCATCGAGAGCGAGGCCGAAGGTGGTTGAGTCCATTATCTTGGTCGCGTTCCGCTCGGTGACCACGTGCACACCGTTGGTGCTGGCGAAATCCGGCCGGCCCATGGAGATCGGCATCGTGCGTACAAACCGTCCGTTGATTTCAACGGTCATCTGGTGAGTCGCGCCGTCGGCCCGGGCGATGAAGGCATCACCGATCGTGAACTGCGACTTCCGGTCCTCCTGACCGTACACACCGTTGCCAAAATCTTTGCCGTAGTCGTGGATGTCCACGGTGACGCGGGTGCCAGGCTCCCAGAACCGCTGGGGGCGCCAGTGCACCTCTTTATTGGAGAACCAGTAGAAGGCACCCTCGACGGGAGGGTTCGTGGTGACGGTGATCGCGTCCTCAGCTGCTTGTTTGTTTGCGATCGGCTCATCGAAGTACACCGCGATCGGCTGACCCACGCCGACGGTCTCCCCGTTGAGCGGGTTGATCGACGGGTAGGTGAGGGTACGCGGTTTGACGGTGGTGAATGTGGACGTAATGCTTACCCGCCGGTTGTCATCGCCGATCGCATTGGCGTTGATCGTGTAGGTCTTGCCATAACCCAGCGGCCCGGTGGTCTTCCAGGTCGCGCCATCAGGCTCAAGCCGGCCGACGACCGGTGCGCCCTCGGAGTTGGTCATGGACACCTGACCGAACTTGCCCTTCACGACGGTGACCGTGATGGGCGCCAGCGGTGAAACACCGACCGCGTGATCCGGAGGATCGGTGGTGATGATCGCGACCGGAGGCGGTGGCGGTGCAGGAGCCTCGTGTCCAGCGGGTTTCGGCGCAGTGGGGTGGCCCGAACTGCACCCCGCCAACAACGCGCTGAGCACGCCAACGCTAAACAATGCCGTGATTACTACGCCCCGCCTGATAAACCCTGACACTGCCCTCCGACCTCCGGCCGCCGGACGCGACCTGCTCACCCGCACAGCACCATCCGTTCCATGACCCACTAAGAGAGGGTTCAGCCTGCCGCCCCAGATCGGACAGACTGCTGTAGACGTGGACTCCCTGGATACGTAACTACCGACGCACGGTGACGTTGCGCGGTTGCCTGTAGGCTAATTCGGGCCGGCCGGCGCTAGCGTGCTAGCGTCCTGCTCGTCGCGCCCGAGCGGGGGCCGGCACCAGCGCCGCTAGCTCAACTGGCAGAGCAGCTGACTCTTAATCAGCGGGTTCGGGGTTCGAGTCCCTGGCGGCGCACCACTTTTCACCAGCTCAAATCGGTGGAAGAAGATCGGCTAGTTGGAGCTTTGTCCATCAGGCTGTCCATTATCGCGCTGTACGCTGCCGTCATGGCACGCAGGAAGCAGCCCCCGAAGGACCTGACCGGCATCCGCCGGCGCGGCGGCACCTTCCAGGTCCGCGTCTCTGCCGGGCTCGACCCGGTGACGGGTCGGCAGCTCATGCTCAGCGGTTCAGCCAACACGGAGGACGCGGCAATCCTGATCCGCGACCGGCTGCGCCAGCAGGTGCGAGACAACACGGCAGCCCGGACGAACGTCACGCTCGGATATCTGCTCGACGAGTGGCTGTCCGGCCATCAGGTCGAGGAGACCACGCGCGCCAGCTATCGACTGCTGATCGACGGCTTCATCCGTCCAGCCCTCGGCGACACTCCCCTGGCTCAGCTGTGCCGGCAGGGTCCGCGCCCGTTCGAGCGGCTCTACGCCGAACTGCGCATTTGCCGCCGTCGTTGCCACGGTCGCGCCTTCGTCGAGCACCGGACCCCTCGATCGCACGACTGCGACCAGCGCTGCGCAGCCCACGTGTGCAAGCCGCTGACGGTCTCGTCCATCCGCCAATGTCACGCCGTGCTCAGCGGCGCCCTAAGCGCCGCCAAGCGGTGGGGCTGGATCACCGTCAACCCGTTGGAGGCTGCCCAGCGGCCACGCACCCCCGCGCCGCAGCCCGATCCGCCGTCAGCGGAGGAAGCAGCCAAGATCGCGAACGCCGCGTGGACACAGGACCCCGATTGGGGCACCTTCGTCTGGCTGACCTTCATCACCGGTGCGCGGCGTGGCGAACTGGTCGCACTTGCCTGGGAGCACGTCGATCTGGTGTCCGGGTTGCTGACCATCCGGCGCAGCCTAGTCCGCCGCAACGGCAAAACGATCCTCAAAGACACCAAGACTCATCAGATGCGGGTGATCAAGCTCGATCAGGACACGATCGGGATTCTCCGCGAACACAAGGCACGCGCAGAGCAACGCTGCGCCGAACTCAGCACCACGCTCAACGACGACGCCTTCGTCTTCTCCTACGCCCCCGACCACCGCCGGCACTGCGACCCAGACGCCATCACCCATCGATACGCCAAGATGACCGCCGATCTCGGCATCGACACGCACTTGCACGCACTCCGGCACTACAGCGCAACCGAACTACTCGCCGGTGGCGTCGATCTGCGCACCGTGGCAGGCCGGCTCGGCCACGCTGGCGGCGGAGCCACCACGCTCAAGGTCTACGCCGCCTGGCTCGCCGGAGCCGACACCAAAGCCGCCGACCTCATCGCCTCCCGCCTGCCCCGCCCACCTCAAGTGCACATCGAGCGCAGCTAACACACGGTAGCTAGAAGGCTCATGATGCGCCGGCGTTGGCGTGCTGAGCCCACCCTTGGTGGTGGGGTCACTGCATGGTCAGCTTGCCGCATCTGACCTGAGCGTAGCTGACGACAAGCTGATTCGTTCAGATGATCATCGTGGTGACACCGGCTCTGCGCGGTCGTGTCCCGTTGAGTGTGCTGGCAGGGGCAGGAATGTGACGCTGTGACGGACTCGATGCGGACCCGTCACAGCGTCACACGGACTGTTTGTGCTCGTAAATGGTGTGATGTGGCCGTCACAGGCGCTGTGACGGTGTGAGGGGCGCTTTCGGCGGTTGTGACGGGGTGATGGGACGTGCGCGCTGCGCTGATTTAGTCGTCTTCGGTGTTGGGTAGATTCCCATCGCGGAGGGCTTGTGCAGCGGTGCGGATGTCGGCGATGAGGTAGCCGCGGACTTGTCGGAGTGCGCCGTCCTGGGTGGGGATGCGTTCGCGTGTGGGTCGGCAGCCGAGATCGCTCATGTGTCGGCTGAGCGTGGCCCGGTCGATATTCAGCGCGGTGACCAGTTCAGCAGTGGGGATGAACTGTCGGCCGCCCTCCTCGAGATCAGTGCCGAGATACTCAAGCACCGAGGCCAGCGGTTCGGGCAGATCACACATCGGCAGCGGCGCTTCGTAAGCCGTGGGCTGGCTTGTGCCGATGACGTCGGCCACGGTGGCGGGGTCGAGCGCGGCGGTGGAGGTGGCGCCGATGGCGTGGCCGGTCAGGGTGCCGGCGGTCTCGCGCAGTGCCCGGCCGCGCTGACACAGGGTGGTCCAGTCGGTGTTGGGCATGTAGTCGGTGCGGACCATCATGGCTAGGACATCGGCTCCGGCTGCGGTGTCGCCGTCGGGGCGGAGGATGCCGACGCCTTTGTGGCAGGGCAGCAGTCGGCTGCTGTCCCATCCCCGGGTGTTCATTTGCTCACCGAGGATGATGTTGCTGTCGCGCCAGTCCATCACCCGGAGGGCAAACCGGGACCCGAGTACGGCGCGCAAGGCGGAGGGGATGGTTTTGGTGTCGGGTCGTTGGGTGGCCAGGACGAGGACGATTCCGGCGGCGGGTCCTTTCTTGGCCAACCAGGTCAGCAGTTCTCCGACGTACTCTCCGGCGGGGATGATTTTGCCGTGCACCGTGATCGGTGTGCGTTCCTCGAGAGGTACCTGGACCTCATCGATGAACACACCGGTGATCGGCATGTCCAACGACGGATCGCGAGACATCGCGGGAGTAACCTTCGACTCGGGGCAGATCTCGTTGTCGAGCTGGCGCATGCGCCGGTATCGCGCTTGGACTTCGGTGATGAGTTCGACCAGCCACGCGGCCAACTCCAGGACATGGGCGGGTTCGTCACCAGAAAGAAACCGATGCGCCACCTGCGCGGCGGCATCCCAGTCTTTCCCGGCCTTGAAATCGGCAATGTAGAGCCGGGTGAATGCATCGAGGATCAGCCCAGCGGCAATCAACCGGGCAGCGAAGGTCTTGCCTTGGCGGGGGATCGCGCCCACCAGCAGCGAGGTCCACACCAGCGGGAGATTGATGCGGCGATCCCGCGCATCGCGGCCGAAGGGCACCGGCCGCCAGACATCCCAGCACGTCACGTCAAGTAGTGGAGTCCGCATAGGTGGCCTGGCGTAAGGGTCGGTATCAGCTACCCACAGTGCGACTCGCCCGGCGTGCCCACCCTTGCCCCGGACCCGCTCAACGAGCAGTTGCACCTCATCCACGGCCAGCGCAGACGCCAAGGCTTCCCGGTTTTTGATGACATCGGTGGCCTTACGGGTGGCCGGGAGATCGACCGTGATAGCCCACCCCTCGCCGACCCGATTGGCCCGCTCGACCAGCCGCAGCGTTTCCTCCTTGCCGATGAGTTTGGCGTCGCGGAAGGCGTCGACCAGGATCTGTGGGTCCATGGTCCAGCTCAGCGACCGGGCTCCGGCGAGCACGGGCCGCCGACCGGGGCTACCGTCTTTGCGCCGGCCGGTGATCGCCAGTACCGCCGCGCCGATGACGGCCATGCCCCAGAGCACGACGTGGCCGTAGAGCATGTCGGCCACCGCTACGCCGGCCGTGGTGGTTGCAGCGACGGCGCCGGTGACCCGCCAGCGCAGTAGGGTCAGCTCGCGGATCTCGAGGTATTTATCCGCCAGTTTTTCCGACTGCTCGGCCGCTTCCCGGTAGTCGTGGACAGTCACCCACCGTCGCCATGCCCGCGCCGCCAGTACGGTGCCTCGACCGCTCGCGTTCAGGAACTGCCACGGGGCGCGCAGCAACGCCACAGCGGCGTCTTTGGCAGCGTGGGCTGCATTGGTGCGGCTTTTGAGCGCGGCTGGGACGTGCGGGCAGCGTTGCCACCATGTCGCCGCCGGCCGGGAGTGCTGCGGCGGGTGCCCGGGTGGCTGGTTGTCCTCGATCAGCTCATCGTCGAGCACCGGATCGGCTGGGATCACCGCACCGTCGTGTGGTGTGGTCATCGCCGGTCCCCTCGCCGATGGGTGATATCTAGTGAGGTCACCGCGAGAGCCCGGGTGGTCACGTAGGCGGTGATCAGTGCCGGTATGGCGAGCACTACCCAAAACAGGGTGCTGCCCGGCGCATAGGTGATCGCCATCCACTGCACACCGACAATCACCCCCGCCGTGCCCAGCACATACCCAAGCAGCGAAGCCACCCGGGAGGCCATGTGCGCGGCGTCGGCTGCTCGCCGTCCGCGCCGGGTACCCGACCGCCACACCATGACCAGCGTCAGCAACACCCCCAGGATGGCAATCACCTGCGTCGGAGTCAGGTTGACGGTCATGGCGTGGCCTCTCCGTGTTGATCGCTGTGGTTTTGGTGTTGGCGGTGGCGCTGCCACGCCCGGTGCAGCGCGCGCCGGTCGTCCTCCGGTAGAGCGCCCCATACACCCGTCGTGCTGGCACCGGCTGTGCGCAGATCCAGCTCAAGGCACTGCTCGATGACCGGGCACCCCTCGCAAAGCCGCTGGGCCAGTGCCCGGTCACTAGGAGCGCAGTCCTCCCAGTCCGGCTCCTGGGCGGGCCACAAACCCCACAGGCACAGCCCACGGCGCACCACAACGGTGGTCAGCACCTCGGTCGGAACCTGCTGTAGTCGGTCGAGCCCAGCGGCCATGGCCGCGTAGTTCACGGTGTCGTCGTCGGAGGTCACCACGGCGCACCCCCCGCGATCCGCTGGATCTCGCGTGCTGTGCGCCGGTGGGCGGCGAGGCGGGCGATATCAACGCAGCCGCCGGACTGGGCGGCCTCGGTCACCAGCTGGTGCAGCGCGGCCGCGGGCACCACGTAACGGGTACGGATGCGGACGGCGGGAAAGGCGTCTTCCCGGATCGCCCGGTAGACGGTGGCGGGGTCTACGCGCAAGATCCGCGCGGCTTCCCGGACCGTGTAGAACGCTGGTGGGCCGGCATTGGGCATATCGGTACTCATGGGGACTTCTCCTGAGTTAGGAATTGGGATTTCATCACTATTGTGATGATTTCAGCTCTACTTAGCGCATGATTGCGTAAAGGCGCAGCAAGAAACGGGGTGTTACGCTGCGGGATCGCGCAGACCCGCTAACCTCGCCGCGACGGCGGAGCGCGGAGGAATACGTGACGGAGGATTGGGTAGCGGTCGCCAATGCCATCAATGAGCGCGTAAACGAACTGGGATGGCGTCAACGCGAGCTCGCGCAACGCTCGCATGTCTCGCAAGCGATCGTGCGCGAACTCCAACATCACACCGTCGAGCGGCGCCGTAGCGCGCGGACGCTGGAAGCGCTGTCGGTCGCACTGGGTTGGCATCCAGAGCATCTCGCCGCTGTGCTGCGCGGCCGTACACCGCCCGAGCCGGGGGAGCCGATAAGCGATAACGGCAGGACCGTGTCTTCCCGTCTGGACGCCATCGACGAGCGTCTGAGTGAAATCACAAGTCTGCTCCACGAGATAAATACCAACCTGACGGCGGTGATCAGTCGTGTCCGAACCGACCGTTAATAATCCATTCACAAGAGAGCTACAGCGAGTAGGTGAGTCTGGTTCATGAGTGGCGTTCAGGTGCACAGCTACAACGTCGTCATCATGCTGCTTCTTCAGTAGACGACAACGGTCGACAGACAAGGACAGTGGCAATGTCCATGGACATCCGGACATCGACGGACAAGCGCCTTGTCCCCAATACCGTCCTCATCCGCCTGCGCGAGGAACAGGGCTGGGGTCGGCCACGCCTCGCCAAGCAATTCGAGTTGGTCGGTCGCCGTCACCACATCGCCACACCCGAGCCCGCGGCTATGGAAAAACAGATCTACCGACTTGAAACGGGCCGCACACTGCGGCCCACTCCCCTGTATTCGAAGCTGTACTGCCTCACGTTCGATCGAACGCCCCTTGAACTATTCGGAGACCTCGTAGCCGAGGTCTCAACGGGTCACACCTGCGCCATACGAAGCCATAAGTTCATCCCGTTGTTTGTCGGCGCTAAGGTAGTTTCAGCGCTGGCCGCAGCGAAGAAGTGGAACCATGTTCATGACCAGTGGACAGCGTGTCGGCGGCTCGCGGTCGAACACCCTACCGGCGCATGCAGCCTTTACCTCTGGCCATTCGGTGTGGCGCTGTTCCACCTCGTTGAGGACCTCGCGCTGGACTCCGTCGCCGAACTCGCGGTCTGGCGACGGATCACTTACGAGCAGAACATGCACTGGGCATGCGACCAACTCCAGGCATTCACCGGCGGCCAGGTCAGCGGGGAACCCTACGTGCTCAGCCTTTACTGGGTGGATCAGCCCGCCTGGCAAGGTCGCGACCTGTTGACAGCACTGCGGCTCATATGCATTCCCCGCGTGCTGTTGCCGCGAGTAGACAACATCGACGACTCGTGCCTCGCACCTGCCGCGCTCGCCGAACGGGCCTTACTCCAGGACGGGTTCGATCATCCCGAACTGGTCGACTTCAGCATGAAGGGTATCTCGCTGGGCTACGCCTCGTGGTCCGGTGTCGTGTACCACCCCCTCGCACGAGACCGCGCGCTGCGTGAGGATGAGTTAGTCACCTGCGAGCTTTCCGTCCAAGCGGTATGGTCCTACTGCGATCACCTCCGCCAACAGGTCGAAAAAGGAGATGACCCCGTGGTGCCTGCCGAGTTCAGTTGGCGGTTCTTACGCGGCATTCGCTCGCGACTGACCACCGAGCGGGCGCAAGAAACATCGCAACACCGCTCGATGCGCGACGCTGTAGTGCAAACTAGCGGGCTGGACCGGCATCTCGCCCAGGCGGTGGAAATCCTCCGAGAGTGCGACAGGACATAAAATGAGCGAACGCAAACCCGTACTCGTGGTCGTGGATGTACAAAACGGCTTCATCACCGAACACTCCAAACCCGTAATACCGGTCATCGTTGACCTCGTGCGCCGATGGCAAGCCGCTGACGGTGACATAATCTTTAGCCGGTACCTCAACTACGCCGATAGCCAATTCGAACGACTGATCGGCTGGACCAAGATGACCCACGGCCCAGAAATCGAACTCGTCACCGAGTTGGCGCCCTACATCGGCCCAAGCATACCGATCGTAGACAAGTACATCTACACATTGTTCACACCCGAGGGAACGCGCCTCGTTGACGAGCACGGGTGGACTGACCTCTACGTGTGCGGCATTGACACCGATATTTGCGTGCTCAAGACCGCGGTCGACGCCTTCGAACGCAACCTCACCCCGTGGGTCCTCAAAGATGCGTGCGCCAGCCACGCCGGCCCCAAAGCCCACACCGCAGGGCTATACATCATCGGGAGATTCATCGGCACCAACCAAATAATCCAGACCACCAGCCTGCCCGAATCCCTCCTGCCCCTCTCTGCCTAACCGTGTGGTGACCCACCTCTCTGCGGCTCCCCATCGCTACCCGGCTCGGGGTTCAACACAGGACAGCACAACGGTGTGGACAGCTACCGTGACCGACACTCGTGCTCTCACAGAACCTGGATCGCGGCCTTATCCCGGCTGGGAAAGACTCGCTTTGTTTTGGCCAGACACTGCCAACTGTCAGGCCATCGATGGTGACAAGCCATACCTCGCTGGTCTGGTAATCCTCGGTTCTTCACGAGGCTCACCAGCGACGTCAACGCTCCTTCATGAGCCCCTTTCCTGAACCTCCCCGACGGTCGCATCTAGTGGTCGACCGCCTCCACCTGACTCGGCCCTGCCACGTCGGCCAGCTGATTGAGCAGTTCTGTCACTGCATCGCGCGCTTCACGGCGCGGGGTCGGGTTCAGGACTCCGCGACGGCACACTTACGATCAGGCCCCTCTGAATGAAATCAGCTTGACGTCAGCTACCCTCCTCGTGTCCGAGCTAGACACAACACGGCGACACCAGCGGAGGAACAGGCAAACGATGCCGGATCACAACACCTGGACGAGGCGAGCACCGACCGAGGAAGGCGCCCTTAGCGCTGGACAACATCAACGACTGGCTTCCGAACGTGGCCGGCGTGCGCTGGCTGAGCATGACATCACCGCCGTCTACCAGTTGCTCAAAGAGGCTGGGGTCAGCCAGCGACTGATCGCGCGCCTGACCGGGCAGTCGCAGTCCGAGGTATCCGAGATCCTCAAAGGTCACCGGGTCATGGCCTATGACGTGCTCGTCCGTATCGCTGAGGGCCTCGGTGTGCCGCGGGCGTGGATGGGGCTGGCCTACGATGATGACGCTGAGTCTGCCGACCCGACTATTGGGCAGGAGGTCGTCGACGAGGACATGAAACGCCGCGCTCTGTTGGCCGCTGGCGCCTCTGCCCTGGTGGGCGCGCCGGTGCTCGGTGAAGTGCTGGAACTGCCCACACCGCCGAGTACCCCGACCCCCTTGCCATCGCTGCTAGGCGCGTCTGACGTGGCCGCGCTCAAGGAGATGACTGCCAAGCTGCGTACGGTGGCTCGCACTTACGGGGGCGGTGCCGACGTGGTGACTGCGGTGGCCAGCCGGTCACAGGCGTTGATGTCGGTGCCCTCCAGCGACTCGATCAAGGACGAGCTTGGTTCAGTACTGGCTAACCTGCACACCCTGGCTGGATGGTGCTGTGTCGATGCTTGCCTGCATGATCAGGCTCGGGCGTGTTTCGCGACGGCAATGGATCTGGCTGCTGGCGCTGGTGATGGGGTGCAGATGGCGTTGGCGTTGTGGCATGCGGGCATACATATGCGTGACGCCGGGGCCTTCAACGATGGACTGAAGGCATGCCAGCTCGGGTTGATCAAGCTTGGTGAAGCTCCGGATGCGCCGGGGGCCACTGAGGCGACGGCATGGTTGAACGTCGAATCCGCACGAGTGCTGGCAGCTATGGGGCACCCTGATGCAGCGGAGCGCTCGCTCAAGGCAGCGCGAGAGTGGCAACCGGCTACTGCCTATGACGACGCCGACATGGACTGTGTCACGTCATATGTATATCTCTGGCTCGGGCGGTTGGACACCGCCGAAGCGTTCGCGGCTAACGCGGTGCGCAAATGGGCGGCAGAGGGAAGTTCCCGCCGCGAAGGCGTGTTGGCTGATATCGCCCTGGCCACGATCCACACGAAGACCGGCCAGTCCGATGCTGCCGTCCTGGCTCAACGCGCCATTACTGGCGTTGCGTCACTGCGATCATTTCGTACCCGACGAGTCAAACTCGCCCCACTGGTCGAGGCGCTGAACGCTCGGGCCGATTCCACCACGCGTGACCTGGCTCGTCGTGCCCGCCAGTTAGCAGGCACGACGAGCTAACGAATCCGTCGCCGCGTACACGCCCGGTATTGCATCTGCGCCATGTCGAACCGGGCCGGGCCACATGCACCGACCACTTCAAACGCGTGTGGGCCGAGGCCGCGCCGCTGAACACCCTGGCATCTGTGTAGCGCTGGCAGAAAGGTGCAGGTCGTTCTCGCCGCTCCACCCCGTGCGGGGCCACACATGACAAATTAAGTACCTACTCATAGGCGGACATCGCCGCTTTGCTCGCCTGCTGGCATCGTCAACTTGTTGGGTCTGTCCGGCGTTATGAGCATGGTTTGATCGGTCGGGCCGGTCCCCGACCCGTTTCAGGCCGCCGTGGCCGTGCCAGTGATCTGGTTCCAGGTGGTGAATCGGTCGGTCATTTCGCGGCGGTACTCCTCGGCGGATAGCCGGTGACGGCCGGGCCGAAAGTGCGGGGAGATGCCGCTGAAGGCGGATAAGAACCGCTGGACGTGTCCCGCTGAGGTGAACTTCTTCATCGCTCGTTCCCGTTGCCGGGTGGGCTGGTGGAAGTTCTCGGCCCGGTTGTTCAGATACTTCGACTGACGGTGCTCGACCGAGCGCAGCACCCGGTGCCGGGCAGCGCCGTAGCTGGCTAGCTTGTCAGTGACCAGCACCCGGGGCACGTACTCCAACCCT
>JALZHU010000138.1 GCA_030860695.1 Actinomycetota bacterium | reverse complement strand
GATGCGCGCGTTGATCGTGGCCTCAATGGGGTCCGGCCCTGAGGGCCGGAGTCAGGGCTCGGGGAAAACCGGGCCCGTGAGCTGCGAGGATACCGGCTCGTGCGAGCACCGCCAACAAGCCGGCCCACGACGACCCAACAACAACGACCAGCAGACCGCAAAACGGCCACTGACCTGCATGCGAGCATCCCCCAGGAAACAAGGCAGCACCGGAACGCTCACAACGATCACACGATCCGAGGGCCAGCCAACGGAAGCTGCCGGGGCCGGCCCAGGGTGCGGACCGTGGCGGCTGCGGCGAGTGACCCAAGATCGATCTGGACCACGCTGTCCTCATGCAGGTCCATCACCTCCACCACGGCCGATTCCAACTCGGCAAGCTCGGCCACCGTGAGATCGCACAGGAACACCAAGTATTGGAGACGCTCACCATGGTCCTCCATCAGGGTGCAGATCCGCCGCAACCGCTTGGGATCGACGATGTCGTAAGCCATCAGGTACCGGCGACGAGCCACCGCGTCACCGAGTGACCATCGGGACGTACTCCGGCACCTCGCCCACCAACACCGCCGCCAACAACCGAGCCTGCACATCAAGCACCCGCCGGTAACTGATCCGATACCCGAACACCGGATGGCGAATCTCAGTGTCTAACCGCCGCTCATACGCCTTCAGCACCGTCCGGCGCCCGTCTGCAGTCAACGACACCGCCCCAGCACGCCGCACGAAGTCCGACGGCGTGATCTCACCTTTGTTCAGCAAACCGATCACCACCGAGTCGGCGATCAGTGGCCGGAACTCCTCCGCGAGATCCAGCGCCAGAGAAGGCCGACCATAGCGCGACCGGTGATACACACCGAGGTACGGATCCAACCCCACGCCAAGCGTCACCGCGACGAGGTCCTTGGTGAGCATCGCATAGCAGAACGACAGCAACGCATTAAGCGGATCCGGCGGCGGCCGACGGTTACGCCCGAGTTGCGAGAATTCCGCGCTGAACGGTTCCGCGGAAGCTCCCAACATGGACGGCAGCGCCCCAAAGTACATCCGCGCCGCGATGCCTTCGATGCCGAGCAGGCTCGAAAAATTGGTCGCCTCCCGAGCTTGAGCAGCGAGTCGCTTGAGCGCGGCGACTGTTGACGACACGTCACCACGGGAATTGCGACGCAGCAGCGTCCGGCAGTTCATAATCTTTCCCGCGATCATCTGTTGGGCGAGCCCGGCGCCACCCTGCGCATGCGCCGCCGTCTGCTGTCGTCGCAGCTCCACATACTTCGACGGCTGCCCCAGCGCGAATCCCTGCAGCCACCCGCCGCTGCTCAGCCACAGCACCGGGATTCCCCGGGCAAAGCACTCCCCTAGCGCCTGAGTGCTGATCTGGACCCGCCCGAACACCGCCAGCTGCGAGACGTCCAGCAGCCGCCACGAGGCAAGCTTCTCCTTCAGAGTTACCTCAAGCCGCCCACTGCGGATCCCGACGAAGGAGCCCGGCTCGGTGACGTACACCGGCAGCTGATCCGGGTTGCGGGGCACCAGCCTGCGCGGAGGCTGCTCGCGGCGGGCCAGCAGCGCGTTGGTCTCGTCCGGCAGGCACAGGCCGACCAGAGAGCAGCGCGGACACTTGGGACTGTCGACCAGTGGCAGTGGCGCGGTGGCCCGATCGGCGACGGCGCGCGCGTCGGCAACCATGTCAGCCGTCCAACTCAGCCGTTCCGGGGTTAGCTCCACCTGCACCCGCTGGCGGGTCTCGGCGTACCACAGCTCGGCGTGATCGCATTGGTATCCGTGCTCACGCAGCAGCAACGCCTGCAGACACACCTGCACCTCGTCGCTGGGCCACGGTGATCCGTCGGGCTGCGGCGATCCCTTCTTGTAGTCCACCGGCACGACACTGCCGCCCTCGCCCTCCACGAGATCGAGTTTGGCGATCACCCCGAGACGTTCCGAGCTCAGTGTGACCGACCGGGCCCGGCGCAGCTCGCCGTCCTCAGGCAAAGGGGCCGCGCCGGACTCGACGTCGACCCTGCGATGGATTTGCTGGCCGAGCCGGGTGTCGTCGTTGTCGGCGAACCGGGCCTCGACCCACTCCAGGTAGAACAGCCGCGGGCAGTAGACGAATTCGTTGACCATCCGGGCCGGCAGCAGATCGGAGTCCACGGTTCAACGCTCCGAAATCGACGGCGTCACCATTCGGCACAGAGGGTGCGGACGATAGTCACCATGTCGATCTTGTCGGAGGCGGTGTAAACAATGATGCCCGTCTCCCTGCCCGTCTCCCCGAACGTGGTGGTGTAGTTGCCCTCGCTCTTGTCATAGGTACCGACGGCGTAAGGGTCACGTTCCAGGTCTTCCATCCTGGCGTCGAACGCGGTGTGCATCGAGCGAGGCACTTGCTTCCGCTGTTCAGCGGCGTGGGTCACATAACGGACCCGGTAGGGAGCCATCGAACCTCTTCCACCTGGCTTCTCAATGGTTCTCGTCGGCGAAGACCGACTCGTCTCCTGCCTTGATCCGGTTCAGATCGTCGGCCACACCGTCGCGTATCTCGGGGTTGAGACACATCACCGCCCGCACCCACCAGGTGCGCTGCACCAGTGTGAGCACCGGCTCCAGATCGAGAGTGTCCGCGGCACGCGTGAGGGCGGCGCAGTACTCCGCTTCGAACTGCACCCGCTGCACGGGATCCAGCGCATCCCGGATCGCCGCTGGAGTCTTCTCTACCCCCCGCACGTACACGGTGACAGGTGAGGACGAGGCGGGCCTGGTAGCAGGCGACGGTTCAGGGGTGGTCATGCTGCCTCCGGCCGGTCAGAGTCGGGACCCTGGAAGGCGCGCACGAGATCAGGCCAACTGCGCTGGAGCAGAAGGCTGCTGATATGTGATGCGCCTCAATGGGGTCCGGTCGTGAAGGCCGGAATCAGGGCTTGCTGAAACGGCGCGCTGGCCAGGGCAGGCTACCGGACGAAGGCGTTGACCATCCGGATCGGCAGCAGATCGGAGCCCACCGCTCAGCGCTCCGGCACGAACAGCCCGAGGCCGAAGTGGCTCAGGTGGCCCAGCGCCAGCGGGCCGGGCACCGGCTCGGTGAGCTCAATCCGCAGGAACGCCGACGGGTGGGTGGCCTGGCCTTGGCGGGTCTCGCGGCGCATCCGGGCCGACGGGCGGTAGCGCCGCCACGGCTGCCACTCCTCGTTCAGCAACGTCACCGCGTGCAGCGTCGGCAGGTCGCGGTTCTTCAGCTCTTTGGCGACCTCGGTACGGATGTAGTCCGGCCAGCCGGCGTTGCGCTTGGGGTAGCGCGACGGGGCGAACGGCGTCACCGATCGCCAGACGGTGGCCAGGCGCTCCGCCACCAGCTTGGGGGCAGCTTGCGCCGGCGTGCCGATCCCGGCGACTCGAAGGGTGAGCCGCCAGTTCGAGTTAACGGGGCTGTAGAGCCGATCGACGCTGGTGAGCGCCTTCAGCTCGTCATCGGGTAGCCCGTTCGGCGCCCAGACCACCAGGCCGGTCAACCGCCGGTCGGTGATCAGCGGCAGGTAGTGGGCATGACCGTGCCCCTGCATGGCCTGACCGTCTGCGGTGCGACCGCCAAGCTGGGTCCGAGTGCGCTCCTCGGGCAGCCGGCCGAGCTTGCTGAGCGCACCTTGGCGCAGCAGGTCGGTGTAGATCAGCGAATCGGTCTGCGGCGGCAATCCAGCTTGTAGCACGCTGAACCGCACGGCTGTCGGGGGCTCGCCCCGCCGACGCGGCTCGGGGCGGAGCCGGGAAGCCAGGCGGGTGCGCTGGTAGGCCAGCAGATGCGTGCCGGTGGGAAACAGCAAGCCGCCCTTGCGCACGTCGACAGGCCGGGCAAGCAAAGCGTCGACCTGCAGTGGGAGATCGGGGGCCAGCACCGACGTCACCGCGGCGTCTTCGGCCACCGACTCAGCCACATCCACCGGAACCCACGTGTCATGGGCCTGCGGCTCCCACTCAGCAGCGACGAGGCCCGAGCACAGGCTGTCGGCTCGGCCGAAGTACGGGATTGAGCTGGCCAACCGCTCCAACGCGGCTCGTTGCGGCGCGGGTAGCTCGAAGGGCCAGCACACTGCGAGCTCGGCGCCCCGCTCCAACACGGCGAACGCATCCAGTGTCCGGTCCACGCTGGCTGCGCCGGTGCGGTGGGCCATGTCCGGGTAGTAATGCCGGGTGTGGGCAACCCCGTGCCGAGGAACGTGGAAGGTCGGTGGCTCCGCCAGCCTCGTCAGCAGCCCGTGGATCATCTCCTCGTCAAGCTCAGGGGCGCGGGTGCGCCAGACCGCGTACAGCGCCCGCAGCACCCGCCATGGCGACGGTGGCAGCTCCACTGCTCCCTCATTGACGTGCCGGCCCCACGGGGTGGCGTGATATCGACCCCAGGGGAACTGCAGCACCAGCGTGGTGGGCATCTTCAAGCCTTCTTTCCCGACCACTCGACGGTCAGCGGCGTGCCCTGTCCGAAGATGTCCCGGCCCTGAGGCATCAGCTCAGCGATTTGCGACGTCAGCTCATCGAGCTGCGGCAGCGTCGACTTGTGCCGGGAGGTCACCTCGCCAACCATCTCCAGATCGCATGCGGTGCGCAGCCGCAGCCCGCCAGCCAGGAAGCGACGGATCTCCCACAACGCCAGGGTCTGCAACAGCTCCGTCACCGGCTGCGGTAGCCCGTAGGAGCGCAGCAGCTCAACGTCGATGACGAACGAGGCGATGATCGTCTTTGCGGTCCACTCGATGCGGTGGAACGGCACGGAACCATATCCCTCGGCGGTTCCGCCGCCTTCCTCACCGAGCTGGTGACGCACCCGGTCGGACTTCCGTCCACCGCTGACCGCGTGCTGCACGTCCCGGGCCTCAATGACGGCCGAGATCACACGCTCGAACTTCGGCTGTCCCCACCATTCCTTCTGGCTGAAAAAGACCCCGTGCAGCAGGCAGAAGGGGTCCAGTTCAGCAACGGCACGGGCCATTCGCCTGCGGTCGAGCGGGGTGTCCTTGGCCAAGCCCAGGCGGTCGCGGATCTCGTCGAACACCAGCTTGCCGCTGCGCGTCGCGCGATGCACGAACGGCGAGGCGAGCCGGTGAGCCTCCAACCGGCTGGACGTCAGGAACTCCCCGGTTCCTGCTCGCACGACCCGCACGTAAGGCAGCCCGGTAACCTCGGCGACCGGCTCGTCGCTGGCGGCGTCCCACGCTGTGGCCTCGAGTCGATTCGCCATTGACTGCACTGACTCCACCAGCAGCGAGGGCACCTTCTGACCATTCTCGAAGCGAGTGAAGGTCGCGGCGCCGACGTCGGGAAAGCCCGTGGGCTGGAAGGTGCTGCCAAGAAGTGGGGCAAGCTCGACATCGAAACTCAGGCGGGCGGTCATGCGGGGATCTCCTGATTCTGTTCACTGACGGGCTGGACAACGACGGCGACCCGGCGCACCGCGTTGAGGCGATCGCCGTCGGGAACTCTCAGCAGCAAGACGGCGGCGAGTCGAGCACCCTCGTGCGGCGCAGCACCCGAGGTGATCACGTGACGCAGGCCCCCGATCCGCAGCCGTCGGGCGGCGTCAGCGAGTACCTCCGCCGTACGAACGGCTCGGAGCAGCGCGGGCCACTCGGATCCGGGACGCAACAGCGCCTTGTCCGGCAGTCTGATCGGATCGGTGCCGGTGAACGGTAGCAACAGATCCAGCGCGGGATCCGGTCGTTCCGGTCCGCCGCGCAGGATGACGTCCGGCGTGGCTCGCCAGTCGACGGTGAGCAGCCCAGCAAGCAAGGCAGCCAGGCGGTTGTCGTCGAGCTGGCCAGCGACGAACGCGTGCACGCTCGCTGCAGCGACGTGCACACCTTGCTGGAAGCCGATCCGTACGCCCCTCACAGCGGGTTCGAGATCGGGATGCACCTCCTCCACCTCGCCCGGGAAACCACGCCGCCGGGCCGCCTCAGCAAGCGCCACCCCCAGCCCGCTGCCCAGCGGCGCAAGGCTCGGACGATGTGTCCACTCCAGCGACGGATCGACGGTGACCGGCGACAGCAGCGAGCGCAGCGGGAGAGCCGGCTTGGGGTCGCGAAGCGGAAGAGCCGGCTTCGGGTCGCGAGCGGTAGCAAAGCCGAGCGCGATCCGAAGCTCGGCGTCATCTGCAGCCGCCTTACGCAGCTCGTCGAGCAGCGCAGGACCGTCGGGCATCAGTAAGGGGCGGACTGACCGCCGCAGCGAGCCGGAGCGGGCCACCGCCTCGTGACAGCGCCCGACCGCGGAAAACACCTCTACCAGCAGATCAGGTTCGCCAGAGCGGGCGTGGAGGAACAACGCATGCTCCACCGCACGTAACCGGGTCTCCAGCTGCGCCGGCAGTTCGGCTCGACGCAGCTGCCCCAGCCAGGTGTCCAGCGGGGCTAGCAGTTGTACCCCGCGTCTGGGGCCCACCTTGACCCGACCTGCCGGCACCGCAAGCGGGTTCTGGCCGTGCCGGTCGACGAATAAGTGTCGCTCGAAGGCGGCGATTCCCCGGTCGACACCCAGGGTAGAGACTGCCCTGGCGAAATCGAGCCCGGAGCGGGCCGGCCGGTTGTTCCATTCGGCACGGCCCTCGGCAAGCAAGTGCATGATCTCGTCCAGCCGGGCCGGGGCAGACCATTCTGGCGCCCACAGCTCTCCCAGCACGTTTTCTCCCGCCGCTTGGGTCGGGTACCCGGCCACAGAGCCGCGGACCTGAAACGGGAGAGCAACCCGCGCGTACTCGGCTCCGTGCCTGCGGACCACTGCGGTGGCGAACAGCAGCGCACCCTCCACAATGAGCAGGAAGGACCAGGGGTTGACGAAACCCTTGTCGTCCGCCTTCTCCAGCGGCGAGGACTGGATACCACCGGCACGACCGGGATCGAACTGCCCTACTGCGTCGCGCAAGTACGGCGTCGACTCCTCGCCACTGAGCAGCGAATGCAACCATCCCCGAGTGCGGCGATCGGTGAGAACCGACTGCACCCGCGCCAGGTACGTGGCCGACAGATCCTGCCGGCCGAAATTGCCGCCGGTGCCAAGCAGCCGGCTGTAGGCGGGGTCGTCGTCCTGGCCGAGGGCGACCGCGGCATCGAGCCACGGCAAGGCGTGATCGGGAAACTCATTGCGACACAGCTCAAGGACCTTGCGCTTGCCGGCCTTGTCCCAGAGGTCGTCACCCTTGCCGCCCCAGCCCTGTTCCCGGCCGAGCGCCACCACGCGATCACCCGCGCGGACCGCCTCCTTGAGACGTGACAGCCGACGATCGTCGGCTTGCCGGATGACGTTCAGCGCTCGCTCGGCGGTCACGTTCTTGCCATTCCCGGCGAAGTCGGAACCGGCATTCCACGGCGAAACGATGGCCTCTGGCTCGAACCGCGTGAGCAGCTCATCCACTAACTCGTCGAACGTCCCACAGCGGCTGCCGAGCACGAATTGCTGCCGCTCCCAGCGCCCCGTCGCCTCTCCATCGAATAACCGGGTGACGGCACGCAGCAGCCCCAGCGCAGCCAGGTAGCTGCCCAACGGTGTGGTGCGACAGCCGGGCAGCGACAGCTCGGCCATGACGTGGTTCCCTCGTAGCTCGCGCTGGCCCGCCAGTCGGCACCGCGCACTACCGCTTCACAGAACGCCAGCCGGAACGGCCCAAGGTCCTCGCGATCACGTAGCCGCAGTGCCCGACTGGTCAGCGATCCCCTTCCGAACCGAATGGCCTGCAGCGACACTTGGCGGGCCGGCAGCGTGCCGATGACTGGCAGTGTTGTGTCCACTGTGTACGACTCGTCGACCACGCCCAGGACGGTGTTCACCTGCTCGTCCGGGCGTGCTCGCACCGTCAGACGGACCTTGCCGTGGTGGGAGAGCACCAAGTAGATCACGAGGTCCGGCTCGTCCACCCCGTCGAGCAGGCCAGCCGTGTCATCGAGCAACAGCAGTGCACTGACCAGTTCGTGCCGAAAATGCGGCGGATCATGTCGCAGTGGAGTCCGGCCGGGTGACTTCGCCCACGGCCCACCTTCGGCGGGTGCCGAGCGGTCGGCACGCGCCAGTGACGCAACGAACGTCATGTGCGCCTTGCCCAGGTCGTGGTAGCGGCCCGCCAGCGCGACTGCCTCACGCTGAGCTGGTGTCAGCTTCGGGTCGAGCGCCTGCAGCAGCGTCCGGCATTCTCGCTCCACGTCGGCGAGGTGCTCATGCAGTGGCACCCAGCGGCCATTCGGCAGCATGGAGTGCGGATCGGTATCGACCGCGTCGGGTACCTGCGCAGGCGGCAGCACCGGCTCGACCGGTGCGGTGCTCTGCGGTGCAAACCCGCGGTCGGGCAGGTAGCCGCCCCGGGCGGCGTCGAGCACGATCACCGCCGTCGGTCGGACGTCGTCGGGGCGCGCGGGCACCCAAGTGCCCGACGTCTGGTCGAAGACCCGTGCCCTGGTTCGACCCTCGCGGATCATTGCTTGTACGTCGCGGGTCGGTGCAGGACACAGCTCTGGCCTGCCGGGCGCGCCGTCTTCCATCTGTTGATCAGCTGGTATTTCCCGCCACGCGATGTGAACGGTGCGGTCGGCGGCGTCCCGGATAAAAGGGCTGACGTCAATGTCGTTGCCCGACAAGTCAGGTGCGGTGTCGAACAGGCTGAGCAAGTCGCGGCGGCGCAACACCGGATGCGTCGGACGGGTCAGCTCAGTGGCCGCCGCCGCTAACTCCTCGTTGGTCACCACCTGACCCTCCAGCGCTTCCAGCACGCTTGCGGTGTGACCAAGCTCGGCGGTCTCGTAGGGCAGTGCTGCCGGCGGCGTGATCCAGAGCAGCCTCGCGTCACGTGCCAGACCGTCCCGATTGCAGCGGCCGGCACGCTGGACGATCGACGACCACGACGCCACCTCGGTGATCAGCGTCTCGGAGGTGATGTCCACGCGGCCTCCAGCACCTGAGTGGCGACGACGATGCTTCCGGCATCGCCGAACGACTTCAGACGCTGGGTCTGTCTCTGGCGGTCGCCGAGGCGAAAGCGGGAGTGCAGCAGTACCAGCTCCGCCTCCGGGCCACCCTTGTCCAGCTCATCAAAGACCTCCGTCACCCGCTGCACGGTGTTGAGCACCACGAGAGTCCGCGTCCCGCGACGATGCTCCGCGGCCACCCGCGCGGCGAGGGCCTTGGAGTATCGACGAGCGTCGGCCTCGCCCAACTCGAGCCGGCGCACGGATCGGGACGCTGTGATGCGAATACGCAGCGCGCCGGAGCGGTCTTTCTCGTCGAGCTCCACGATGGACAGCTCCCGCCGGAATCCACCGTGGACAGCTCAGTCGGTTGGAGGGTCGCTGACATCCACATCGACCGGCAAGGCATCGCGGTGCCCATCGCCTCCCGCATACCCTGCAATTGCAAGGCCGTCGGCAGTCCCGGTCCCATCAGCTGCACCTCATCGAAGACGAACTGCACGCCGGCATGCAGCAGCCCGAAGCTCATCGGCCACACGCTGCGAAATTCGGCAAACCCCCGCATGAGCAGCCGAGACAGCACCATGTCGAGGGTGCCGACGAAGATCCGCTCCCGTTCCGGGTAAGCCTTCCAATCCCGATCACCGGTGTCTTCACCGCCCATCAACACGTGCACGGGTACGTCCAGCCGTAAGTTGCCCAGCCAGCCTTTGATCACCTCGACGGTCTGCTCCACAAGCGCGCGCTGTGGCAGCACGAATATCAACCAGCGCGGGGTTGTCTTTCGAACTTCCGCATCTGGATGCCCACACCGCCGGTACAGCCACGGCAACACCGCGGCCAGAGTCTTGCCGGTCCCAGTCGGCACCCGCAGTACGTCCGGCAGCCCCTGAGCGGCAAGCCGGGACTGATAGCCGTAAGGCCTTGCGCCACCAGTTGCGACGCTGACCAAGCCATCGAAGTTTAGAGGTAATGAGCGAAATAGGGCTGTCATGCTATACCGTCCACTCCGCTCGGTGGCTGCTCCCCGTTGTAGGTAGGTGGCGAGGCCATGCGAGGAGCAGCCAGCCGAAGGTCGACTAGCAGCCACCGAGCTCGCGACCAAAGCATGATTGAGATCTTGGCATTGCCTGAGCTCGTGGAAAGGGAACCAACACGCGTGGCGCGCAAGAAGGTTCGAGCGGACAATTCATTACTGCCCAAGGACGGCAGATCGACGCTCGGTCGGAGTGCTGGATCAACCTTGTGCCGCAGCTTGTAGCACTGGGAGTCACCGAACTGACCATCGAGCGGATACAGGGTGGCGAAGCCCGCGATCGCAGGGACATCCATGATGCGCTGAAGGCCATCGGTCGAGAGCGCGGGTTGAGCTACGGGCACGTCGATGCAACCAGTGAGCCGATGTTGTGGGTCGCAGATGCAGTCGCCTGGTGCGCGGGTGCAGGAAGTCACTGGCGGGCGCGGATAGTCTCGATCTTGCACACTAATAGCTGCTCATAGCAGTGTGTGAATACGCGAAACCCGGTCCCAAACCGTCCGGAGAGGAACCGGGCCCACTTCCGCAGCTAGTGCCTTGGCTCATCCATTATCGGGCGAGGACACGGCAAGCGCAATATGGGCAGCGGGCCGGATGGATGGGTCAGCCGGTGGCGAGGCCGGTTCTGACCGCGGTGGTGTAGTCATCGTCGACGAGGACGACCTCGCGCCCGGCACGGTCGAGGAGGCTGGCGGCGATGGAGGCCCGGAAGCCACTCGCGCAGTGCACCCACAGCTGGGCGTCAGGGACCTCATCGAGGCGCTCGAGCAGCGAATGCAGCGGCACGTGGACCGACCCAGGCACCGCGCCGGCGGCCCGCTCGTCGTCGCGGCGGACGTCGAGCACTAACAGTCCCGCGCCGGCGCTGCGCTGCGCGGCGAGGTCAGCGAAACTCGCCCGCGGGTAGCTGCGCAACTCATCTCCGGCGGCGAGCTGCGTGGGGGCACCGACGGCGGCGCCGGCGGGGCGGTCGATGCCGATCCGCACCAGCTGGCGTTGGGCGCTGGCGACCTGATCGGCGCTGTCTCCGATCAAGGTGAGCGGGGTGCCCCAGGGGATGAGCCAGCCCAGGTAGGTGGAGAACTGCTGGCCTAGCTCGATCCCGATGCTGCCGGTTAGGTGCTGCGCGGCGTAGGCGGTGCGGTGACGGAGGTCGACGACCCACTCTCCGCCGGCGATCCGCTTGCGCAGTTCCTCGGGGTCGATCCGCTGCGGCGGGGACAGATCCGCAGGCCCGGGACCCTGCCGGTTACGGGCGCCCATGTGGGCGTAGTAGCGGGGATAAGCGGTGAGCCCGGCGACGAGGCGGGCCACGAACGCGTCCTCGTCGGGCTCGGTGAAGGCGTCGTTGCGGGCCCGTTCCTGGCCCAGGGTGCTGGAGTCGTCGCCGCTGGACGACCCGGAGGAACAGAAACTGCCGAACCCATGGGTCGGGAACACCCGCGTCTCGTCTGGCAGGAGCTCGGCCAGGCGCCGAGCGGAGTGAAACTGAGCGCGGGCCAGCTCCTCGGTCCGATGCGGGTCGACCAAGTCGGTGCGTCCAACGCTGCCATAGAGCAACGAACCGCCGGTGAACACCGCCGGCGCCTCGCCCGGAGCAGCAGTGGGTGCGCCGGGGGGTACGTCGATGACGTAAGCGAGGTGGGTGTCGGTATGCCCCGGGGTCGCCACCGCCCGGATCCGCAGGCCCCCGGCGGTCATCTCGTCGCCGTCTCGCACGGCATGCCGGGCAAAGGCCACGTCGTCGGCCGCGGAGAGCACGTAGCGCACACCGGTGCGCCGGGCCAACTCGTACCCACCGGTGACGTAGTCATTGTGCACGTGGGTTTCCAACACCATCGCACAGGTCAGGGCTTTGGCCGCCAGCAACGCCTCGACGCGATCCAGGTCCCGCTGCGGGTCAATGACCACCGCGGTGGCCCTGTCGTGGGCGATATAGCTGCGGTCGCCCAGCTCCCTGGTCTCGACCACCTCGACGTCAACCGCCACAGTGCGCTCCTCGCCGTCCCTTTGCCCTCCTGTACTAATGACCGTACATTACAAGCCGGGGAAAGGAGGGCAACCATGGCGGGCTCTTCCGCGGCCGAGCAGGTGCCGGATCGCGGGCCGCGGGCTGTCGACCGGGCCAGCGCGCTGCCATTGTGGGCTCAGGTACACACCGACCTGCAGCGACGTCTGGACATCGGCGAGTTCACCGACGCCTTCCCTGGCGAGCTTGCACTCGTGGCCGAGTACGCGGTGAGCCGGCATACCGTGCGCGAGGCGCTGCACCGGTTGCGCTCAGACGGCATCGTGGTCGCCGAGCGCGGTCGGGTGCCGCGGGTGGCCGGACCCGCCGAGATCGAGCAGCCGCTCGGCGCCCTCTACAGCCTGTTCGCCTCTGTGGAGGCCGCCGGTCAAGTCCAACGCAGCGTCGTGCGGGCGCTCGACGTGCGCGGCGACGGGGTGATCGCCGCCCGCCTCGGGCTTGAGGAGTCCGCCCCGCTGCTGCATCTGGAGCGGCTGCGCCTGGCTGCCGAGGAACCGCTGGCCGTGGATCGGGTGTGGCTTCCAGCGGAGCTGGCCGCCCCCCTGCTCGACGCCGACTTCACCCACACCGCGCTCTACGACGAGCTCGCCAAGCGCTGCGGGGTCCGGCTGTCAGGAGGGCATGAACACATCCGGGCGGTGGTCCCCACCCCGGCCGAACGCGCGCTGCTGGGGGCCGGCGTCGGCGTCGCCGCCTTCGCCATCGATCGGATCGGCTGCTCAGCCGGACGCCCGGTGGAGTGGCGGCACACCCTCGTGCGCGGCGACCGGTTCACTCTCAGCGCCCAGTTCTCCGCCCGCGAGGGCTATCGCCTCGAACTGACCGGCTGGGGCAGGGCCGGTCAGCCCGCCGTCCGCGACGACGGCTCAGCCGAAGTCGTGACCTGATCACCATGATCGCGACGGCGGTCGCGATAGGTCTGGGCGTGGGAGTCGTCCTGGGCGGGCTCGGCGGCGGCGGGTCGGTCCTGACCGTGCCCGCATTGGTCTTCCTGCTCGGGGAGCCCCCGCACCGAGCGGCGACGGCCAGCCTGGTCATTGTCGGGATCAGCTCGATGATTGGCCTGCTCGCTCGTGCCCGGGCCGGCGAGGTCCGTTGGGTCTCCGGCCTAGGCTTTGGCGCCATTGGAGCGCTCACCGCGGTCGGAGGCACCGTGCTCAGCCGCAGCCTCAACCCCCATGTCCTGCTGCTGGCGTTTGCCGCGCTGACGCTGCTCGCGGCGTTCTTCATGCTTCGACGCGCCCCGGAACCCGCCCCCGCGCCGAGTCCCAGCGAGGGCGTGCTGGGCACTGTCCAGCGAACCCGGCACGTCACCCGGTCCGCCAAGATAGTCCCCGTCGGTGCGGTGGTTGGCCTGGCGACCGGGCTGTTCGGCGTCGGCGGCGGCTTCCTCGTCGTCCCCGCACTCGTCGTGGCGCTCAGCTGGCCCATGCCGATCGCGATCGGCACCTCGTTACTCGTCATCGTGGTCAACTCGGCCGCCTCACTCAGCGTGCGCATCGCCACCGAGCCCCTCGACTGGCGGGTGATCATCCCGGTCACCTTGGCTGCGGTCATCGGGACCCTGCTGGGCAAGACATTCGCCGACCGGGTCTCCACCACGTCACTATCCCGAGCGTTCGCCGCGCTCCTCGTAGCCGTCGCCGCCTACACCGCCACCACGTCCCTGATCGCCCTCCTCTAGGTCCCCTCCCTAGGTCCCCTCCCCG